>JAJVID010000023.1:21701-27444 GCA_022072205.1 Acidobacteriota bacterium | reverse complement strand
GCCAGCGATTGATAAAACATCGAAGGAACAATTTATGGGTTGTAGGTTGTAGGTTCTGGGTTTTGGGTCATCCATGGCGACCGTGGAAAAGCCCTGTGCGAAATGAAGCCGCAGGGGCGATTCGATTGACAGAAAACGCCCGGTCACAAATACTCCCGCGCATGAAACTCCCTTTCACATCAAACGGATTTAAACGCGCGGGCAAAACCGTTGCGCCCGAGCTTGGGCCGCTAGAACGCGAAGTGATGGAATTGATCTGGCGGCTTCCCGAAAACGCGGGCGAGGTCAGCGTGCGCGACATCCATCTGGCGTTTGGCGAACGGCTGGCCTACACGACGCTGATGACGACGCTCGACCGTTTGCACAAAAAAGGGCTGCTCGACAGGCGTCGCATTGGCCGCGCGTTCGTCTACTCGCCGCGCTTTTCGCCCGGTGAATTCGAGCGCGGCGTCGCGCGCGATGTGATTGACACGCTGCTGGGGCGGGGGCCGGACGGCGTCGAACCGATTCTGGCCTGCATCATTGACGCGGTGAGCGAACGCGACCGCGCGCTGCTGGATGAACTCGACCGTTTGATCAAAGAGAAGCGGCGCGAATTGGGACGAGAGGAGTAAAAGCATAATGTTCGAGGCGCTTGGAATCTGTCTGGGGCTAGCGGCGTTGCTGACGCTCAACGCTATCACCTCGCTGCTGACTTCGGTGTTGTGGCGGGCGTTGCGCAGACGCGCCGAGAAATGGCCGGCTTCGGCGCGGGCGCAACTGATCTTCGCGCTGCGCGTCTCTCCATCAATCATCGCCATCGTCTGCGTCGGCGCGCTGCTCTTGCCCGCTTACATTGCGCACGAACCTCGACACGTCGTCGAGCCTGTCAGTTTGAAACTGGCCGCGCTGTCGGCGCTTTCGGCGGCTGGATTACTGCTCGCGGCGTGGCGCGGCGTGGCGGCGTGGATTGCGACCCGGAGGCTCACCAATGATTGGCTGCGCGCCGCCGAACCGATCAATTCCAATCAAATTCCGATCCCGGCTTATCGCCTGAGCCATTCGTTTCCGGTCATTGCGATTGTCGGGGCCATTCGCCCCAGACTCTTCATCGCTGATCATCTGTTTCAATCTTTAACCCGCGAAGAAATGGCCGCCGCAATCGCCCACGAACGCGGGCATCTGGCGGCCAGAGACAATCTCAAACGCGCGTTGCTGCGCGCCTGCCGGGACGCGCTGGCGATTGTGCCAAGCGGAGGGAGGCTGGATCGCGCGTGGGCTGAAGCGTCGGAAGCCGCCGCCGACGAGCACGCGGCCAAGACCGGCTGCGCCGCCGCGCTCGACCTGGCTTCAGCATTGGTCAAAATCGCGCGGCTCGTTCCTGCAGGAGCCAAACCGGCGATGCCCGCAGGCGTGTTACTCATCGGCGATGACGCTGGCGGAATCGCGCGGCGAGTGCGGCGATTGACCGAAATCGCCGGGTTCGATCAGGTTGAAACGGCTCAGCCCCGATTCGGATCAAGAGCGTTGCCCTGGGCTTGTCTGGCCGCGATTCTGACTTCGGTGATTTTGATGGCGACTCATCCGCCTATGCTTCTGGCCGTGCACAACGTGATCGAGATAGCCGTCTCGAAACTGCAATAAGATTTGGAACACGCCGTAGCGCTGAATCAACCTGTCTTCTCACCTGCTTAATCTACGATCCCTGGTAGTAGTTCGGGCGCAAGGCTACCATCGCGCCTTCTCAATCGTGGGTCAATCGTGTGGCAGTCACTGCCAGCGGAATATCCCGCAGGCGCGGGCGCAAACGATTGATCATCGGCTGATGGCTCGTGTAGGCTGCGCTCTACACTGGCTTCATCTTTGCGGTATCCCATCCGGAAATCCGGCGGCTCTTCATTTTTACGGCGTCAATTTCTGATGGCTCTGATCCGCGAAGCCAGCCAACCTGAATAACAGGAAGCGGCTGCGATGATCATCGGCAAAACCCCACGAAGATTTCATCGGCTGAGCGGCGCGTATTCGCTTTTGCGCGCGCTGCCGTTCGCCGCGCTGCTCGTTCTGGCAAGCTGCCACGCGTCGTCATCTCCGGCAACCGGGAACGGCGACGCTGATTCCCTGCTGGATAACGATGCTTACGTCAATATAACTTCGGGCGAATTTCAGATGGGATCGCCAAATCAGCCGTCGAGAGCTGCCCGCCTCGCTGATGGCCCAAAACCAGATGAGCGCCCACAACGCCGCGTGCTCATCACCAAACCGTTCGAGATAGGCAAGTACGAAGTGACCCAGGAACAATGGCAAGCCGTGATGCGCTCGAATCCAAGTTCTTTCAAAGGCGTGAACCTGCCGGTCACGAATGTTTCGTGGAATGACGCGCAGGAATTCATCGCTCGTCTGCAATCGCTCGATGAAAGGCATGATTACCGGCTGCCGACCGAGGCTGAGTGGGAATATGCCTGTCGCGCAGGAAATTTGTCCGGCGAAGAATCCAAACCGCTCGGCAAAGAGGCGAAAGGTGAACGAAAGAGAACGCCGGAGGAGGAGGAAAAGATTTTGCAACCGATTGCCTGGTTCAGCTCGAACGCGTTCAACCACCCGCATCCGGTCGGGCATTTGAAGCCAAACGCGAGGGGCTTGCACGATATGCGCGGCAACGTCCGCGAATGGTGTCAGGATTGGTACGATTCCAGTTACTACAAAACCGGCGAGACGGAAGACCCGCAAGGCCCGCCGAGCGGCGCGATGAAGGTCAATCGCGGAGGCGACTGGCAATCGCCCGCCTCTATGTGCCGGCCGGCGGCGCGCGATTACGACCTGCCGACCGAGCGAAACAGCCTGATAGGGTTCAGGCTGGTCAGAACGAAAAGATAATGCGCCACTTTTCCCTGGGAGATTCAATGCAATATCAACGAAGGCTGAAAGTCTGTTTGCCTCTGCTCTGCCTCATCCTGCTCTCGACAGTTCTTGTCAAAGCTCAACCAGCCAGCGGCGCTTCAGACGGCCCTGAAATCGCTGGCGTCGTCAAAGATTCGACCGGCGCAGCCGTGCCGCAGGCGACAGTCAATTTGCTCAACGCCCGCCAGTCTGTCGTCGCGTCAACGACTACGAACGGCGAGGGACGATTCGTTCTGAAGGGCGCGCCAGCCGGGACTTATGAATTGCGCGTAACGAGCGGCAACGGATTCGCCTCTCGCAGCAAGGCCGTGCGCGTCTCGCCCACGACTGAGGAAGAAAATTCCCGCATCGAAATCACGCTCGGCGCCGAAGCTCTGACCGCCGAAATCACGATCACCGCCGACATCGGCGTAGTTCAATCGCTCGACCAAACCACGCAACAGGTCAACGTGATTGACGAGCAAAAGCTTCAACAGCGCGTCCAATCCGTGCTCGCGCAAGCGGCGCAGGAAGAACCCGGACTGCAATTGCAGCGCACGTCGGCGACGATGGGGGCCATCTTCGTTCGCGGCGTGACCGGCGCAAAGGTGGTCAATTACGTTGATGGCATACGCTTCTCGACGGCGGCGGCGCGCGGCGGCGTCAACACGTTCTTCAATCTCAACGACACGAGCAACCTGCGCGCGGTCGAGGTGATTCGCGGCCCGAACAGCGCGCAATTCGGCAGCGATTCAATCGGGGGCAGCGTCCAGCTTGTTTCGCGCGCGCCGCTCTTCACCGCCGATAAGACCGAAGTTCACGGACAGATCAGTTCGCATTACAACAGCGCCGATCACGGCTTCGGCGGAAACGCGCTGACGACTTTCGGCGCCAAAGATCTGGCGGTGTTGGTCAATCTGGCGTCGCATCGCAGCAACACGCTGCGGCCTGGTGGTGGTTACGAATCGCACGCGGCGGTCACTCGTTTCCTCGGAATACGTTCAGACATTTTCGGCGAGCGTTCGACCGACACGGCATTCACGCAATACGGCGGATTGTTGAAACTGAACTACGCGCTGACGCCGCACGACCAGCTTTCGGTTCATTACCAGCGCGCGCAGATTGACGGCGGCAAACGCTTTGACCAGACGCTCGGTGGCGACGGCAACCTGATGGCCGACCTGCGTAACTTCATGCTCGATTTCTTTTACGGTCGCTACGAACGGTTTGAAGCCGGGCCGTTCGACACCTTCGCGCTTTCGTACTCTTACAACGCGCAGCGCGAAGAGCGCGTCAACCAGGGCGGCAATGGCAATCCGAACGCCTCGATCACACATCAGCCCGAACGCACTGTCGTTCACGGCGTTCAGGCGCAGGCGGCCAAACAATGGTCGCGCAACAATCTGGTCATCGGCGGCGAATTTTATTACGACCGCGTGCGCGCGCCGGCTTACAGCTTCAATCCGGTCAGCGGCGCGGCCACGCCATCGCGTCCGCGCGTGCCGGACAAGGCGACTTATCGCAGCGGCGGCGTCTACGCGCAAGACGTGTGGACTGCAATCCCCGAAAGGCTGCGATTGGTCGGCGCGCTGCGCTATGGCCGCGCGACATACGATTCGCGCGCGGCCAACTCGCCTCTGGTCAACGGCCAGCGGTTGTGGCCGGACGATGAATTGACCGCCGACGCCGTCACGCCGCGATTCGGCGCGGTCGTCACCATCGCCGAAGGCTTCAACATCTCGGCGCAGGTCAGCCGGGGCTTCCGCACGCCGCACATCACCGACCTGGGCACGCTGGGTTTGACCGGCAACGGATTTGAAGCGAACGCCGTTGACCTGGCGGGCAAGGGCGCGACACTCGGCACTACCGCCGACCGCAACGCCGTCTCGACCGGCATCCCCACTGCGCAGCTCAAACCGGAAACTAGCTGGACTTACGAAGGCGGCGTTCACCTGCATCGGAGCCGCATTGACATTGATGTCAACGGCTTCGTCAACGACATCTACGACAACATCGTTCTGCAAACGTTGATCCTGCCTGCGGGCGCTGTGGGCTTGCAGTTGGGCGATCAGCGCGTGACGTCGCAGAATGCGAGCGGCGCAGTCTTCGTCCCCGCTTCGACCAATCCGGTTTTGATCCGCGCCAATTTCGGCGACTCGCGGATTTACGGCGTCGAGCAAAAATTCGATCTGCGGATTTCGAGGAATTGGACGTTGAATCAAAACTTCACCTGGCTGCGCGCGGAAGACAAACTGACGGGACTTCCGCCGACCATCGAAGGCGGGACGCCCGCGCCGCAAGGCTGGCTGCGCGTGCGTTACACCGCGTCGAACGGGCGGTATTGGATCGAACCTTATCTTTATGGCGCGCGGAAGCAGGACAAGCTGTCAACGCTTGACCTCGACGACCGCCGCACCGGCGCGACGCGTTCGCGCTCAAACATCGCCAATTTCTTCACGCGGGGCGCGACTGTTCGCGGCCTGATCGCGCCCGGCGCGGACGGCAAACTCGGAACGGCTGATGATATTTTGTCGGCGACCAGCGAGACTCTGGCCCAGGTTCAAAACCGCGTACTCGGCGCGGGCGTGGGCAGCGCGCCGCTGTTCACCTACATTCCCGGCTTCCTGACCGGCGGCGTTCGCGGCGGATTCAGAATCGGCGAAGCGCACGAAGTCGTGATTGATCTGGAAAACCTCAACGACAAGAATTATCGCGGGATCAGTTGGGGAATGGACGCGCCGGGGCGCAGTTTCGGATTCAGGTACAATTACAGGTTCTGATTCGAATCGGCGCCGCCTCACTCCAGCGGCCCGATCCGCCTCAGCAAATCAAACTACCTCACCGGGCAATAAAGCTGTGATGTTCTGGAAGCGTTTGAAGTCACCTT
>JAJVID010000023.1:11026-21601 GCA_022072205.1 Acidobacteriota bacterium | reverse complement strand
GGTACAATTACAGGTTCTGATTCGAATCGGCGCCGCCTCACTCCAGCGGCCCGATCCGCCTCAGCAAATCAAACTACCTCACCGGGCAATAAAGCTGTGATGTTCTGGAAGCGTTTGAAGTCACCTTATATCCATTTAGGGATGCTTGCCGTAAATATCGGCGCGGGAAAAATCGGGCGGCAGGGGTGTGACATGCTCCGTGCCTTCGGAAAGCTCATCAAGCCACTGATCAATCTCGGTCAAATTCACCGCTGCAGCCTGGCGCTGGCCGTTGCGAAGTGGAAGAACAGTCGGATCTTGCTCGAAACGAGAGATGCTCAAATCCTTTTCGGCCAGAAGCTCTAGATACTGCTCGTAAGTCAATCCGAGCGCGGCAGCCGCCTCCCGGATAGTTAGCTCACCTTGTTGCTGCAACGCAATCACTACAGCTTGCCTGGCGACAGTTTCGGCGAAGTTCAGGCTCTGTTCAGAGATCGCCTCTGGCACTTCAACTTGAATGGACAATACTTTCGACATACTGTGAATCCCTCCGACGCGAAGTTTATCACGTTACAGCCGCCGCAAGAACGATTGCGGATTGCTCAAAAACGCCCGCGTCAACGAAACGTGCTCGACATCATCGTAAGCCACTTCCCTGACCGGGTGATCGTCGAAGCTCAGGATGCGCGCGCCGGGAAAGGCCATCAGGATCGGCGAATGCGTGGCGATGATGAATTGCGCGTTCTGCGCGACCATCTCCTTCAACATCGCCATCAGAGCCAGCAGGCGTTGCGGCGAGAGCGGCGCTTCAGGTTCGTCCAACAGGTACAGCCCGCCGGGCGTGAAGCGTGATTGAAAGAGTTTCAGGAAACTCTCGCCGTGCGAATTGGCGTCGAGGTCTTCGCCGTAACGTTCGATCAACGCCTGACGCTGCCCCATCGCCGCGCCCTTCGCCAGACCCAGCGCGTATCCGCTGTACTCATCGTCGAAACTGTCGGCGATTTCCTGCAACTCTCTGGTCATCGTCTGCAATCGGCGCGCGAAGTTGAAGAAGTCTTCGGCGCGCAGGAAGAATCCGCGATGAGTTTTGTCGCGCCACACGAATTTCATCTGCTTCCCCAAAGCGCGCGCGTACTGAAGCGTCTGGTCGCGCTCGACATCGTCTCCGCCGACCGTCGCCAGTTTGACGCCCGCGCCAATCGCTTCGAGCAGCGTTGATTTGCCCGAACCGTTTTCGCCGACGAAAAAAGTCACGGGCGAATGAAACTCGATTTGATCCAGTTTTCTGACCAGCGGCAGATTGAATGGGAAGCCCGATTGCCGCTTCGCCGCCGGTTTCAAGTTGACAGATTGCAGATGGATCATAATTCCTGAAATTCCGTTTGCGCGCTCGCGCCGGTTGTAATGCCGCTGATGTCTTGTTACGCTCCGGCCCTGTTTTCACCGGTCACAATACTACAAAGGAAGCTTCCCCCGAATTCATCGAATGGATCATCCCCGAAACCATCTTCTCGCCGCAACCCGTTCAAAGATCGAATGGCTGGCGGGCAAGCTGTCGCGCGTCACTTCGACAGGAGAGTTAATCCCGGAAGTTGACGGCTTGCGTTTCATCGCCATCTCGACAGTGCTGTTTCATCACCTGATGGCGATGTTCCTGTCGAACAGCGGACGCAACTCCGAAGTTCGCACGGCGGCTGAATGGTTCGCGGCGGCTGATCAATCGTGGCTGGTGATTCCGGCTTACTGCGGGCATTTCGGCGTCAACCTGTTCTTCGTCATCAGCGGGTTCATACTGGCGCTGCCGTTCGCCAAACGCGCGTTCAGCGAAAAGAGCGCGCCCGACCTGAAAGGTTATTACCTGCGCCGCGTCACGCGCATCGAGCCGCCATACCTGCTCAGCCTGATCGTGATCTTCCTCATCCACTGGGAGCAGCGGGGCGAAGGTCTGCAATTCATCCCGAACCTGATCGCCAGTTTGTTTTACTCGCACGGCCTGATTTACGGGCGCGAGAGTCTGATCAGCGGCGTGACGTGGTCGCTGGAAATCGAGATTCAATTTTACCTGCTCGTGCCGCTGCTGGTTCGGATGTTCAGATTGCGTAACGCCGCCGCGCGACGCTCGTTGCTCGTGGCGCTGATCGTCGGTTTCGGATTGCTCTCGCAGTGGGTGATTTACCCGTCGGGTTCGGCGCGGCTGGCGCTTTCGCTGCTCAACTTCGCGCATTATTTCCTGACCGGATTCCTGCTCGCCGATCTCTACCTGACCGGACGATTGCGCAGCGCGGACAAACGCCTCCGCTGGGACGCTGTGACGCTGACAGCCGCAGCCGCGATCATCGCGGTGTTGAGCCGCTTTGGTCATTTTTATTTTCTGCTGCCGCTGATGGTCGGGTTGCTCTACGCGGGATTCTTTCTGGGCAGGTTGTCGAACGCTTTCGTGCGGGCGCGCTGGATAGTGATCATCGGCGGGATGTGTTACACGATCTACCTCTACCACATCCTGATCATTTCGAACCTGATGACGAAGACCATTCCGCTGTCTTCGATCACGAGGCCGTTCAATCTGGATTTCGCGTTGCAGTGCCTGATGCTTTTGCCGGTGGTCTTCGCGGCCTGCGCCTTCCTGTTCATTTTTACCGAAAAACCATTTATGCGATGGAGTCTGTCGCCGCGTCCGGTCAAAATTCCAGCGGAAGATTTGGAGGTAGCGCGGGTTTCATCCGGTGATTGAGCGTGTGTTAAAGCAGTTACGCAGGAGGCTCCAAAATCTCCCGCGCTCGCCGGAGCGCCTCGTCAATGTTCTCCATCACGTTCTCGCGTCCGAGTCTTTTCAGAAAACCCGATTGCTCCATCGCGCGCAGCGGCTGTTCGGCGACGCCCGTCAACATCAGCGTCCCGCCTTCGCGGCGTGTCCGTTCGAGCGCGTCTTCCAGCGCCTGCAATCCCGTGGCGTCAACCGCCGGGACCATTCGCATTCGGATGATCAACACCTTCGGCGCCTTTCCCACGCGCCGCATCGCGTCTTTGAACCGTTCGATGGCGCCGAAAAAGAGCGAGCCGAAGACCTCGAAGACCTCTACGCCCGGCGGGATCACGCGTTTTGAAATCGCTCGCGGGTTGTCCTCCTCCTCCTCTTCTTCTTTCACGTCGTCAGTGATCGAGTTGACCTGAGCTACTTCCGACATTCGCTTCATAAACAGGAATGCGGCGAGCACGACTCCGACCTGAATGGCCACAGTCAGGTCAATCAACACCGTCAGAAAAAACGTCACGAGCAGCACAGCCACATCGCTTTTCGGCGAACGCAGCAGTTTCAGAAACGCGTGGTACTCGCTCATGTTGTACGCGACGAAGATCAGTATCGCCGCCAGCGCCGGCATTGGAATCAACGCCGCCCAACGCCCGAAAAAGAGCATGATCAGAAGCAACGTGATCGCGTGAATGATCGCAGCAAACGGCGTGCGCCCGCCGCTCTTGATGTTCGTCGCCGTGCGCGCAATCGCGCCCGTCGCCGGAATGCCTTGAAAGACAGGCGAGATGATGTTGGCCACGCCCTGCGCGATCAGTTCCATATTCGACCGGTGGCGAGCGCCCATCATCCCGTCGGCCACAACCGCTGCAAGCAATGATTCAATCGCGGCGAGCAGGGCGATTGTGATCGCGGGCGAAAACATCTTTGTGATCAGTCCCCAGGTCAGGTGAGGGAAATGCGGCGCGGGCAACATATTCGGCACGCCGCCGAACCGGCTGCCAATCGTTTCGACGTTCAGATCAAGCAATCGCACGGCCACAGTAGCGACGATGATGGCGATGAGCGATCCGGGAATCCTGGGCGTGACGCGCGGCCACAGGAAGACGATCAACAACGACAGCGCGCCGACAACCAGCGCCTGCCAACTCACTGTCGAGAAATGATGAAAATAGGCCGCCCATTTTTCGACGAAGTCCGCGGGGACGTTCGTCATCTTCAATCCGAAAAAATCTCTGATCTGGCCTGAAAAGATGATCAGCGCGATGCCGGTCGTGAACCCGACCGTGACTGGGAAAGGGATGAATTTCAGAAACGCGCCCATCCGCATCAATCCCATCACAATCAGGATGAAGCCTGCGATGATCGTGGCGATAGCCAGACCGTCATAACCATACTGCTGAACAATGCCGTAGATGATGACAATGAACGCGCCGGTCGGGCCGCTGATTTGCGCGCGCGAACCGCCCAATGCGCCAATCACCAATCCGGCGATGATCGCGGTGTAGAGACCTTGTTCGGGCTTGACTCCCGAAGCGATGGCAAAAGCTATCGCCAACGGCAATGCGACTATGCCGACAATCACGCCGGCGACCAGGTCGGCGGCGCCTTGTTTTTTCGTGTAGCCTTCGCGGAGAACGGTGATGAGTTTAGGTTGTAGGCGGGAATGCATTTCTTGTGTTAATCCACTTCGTCATCAAATAGCGATCGTGATCTTCGAAACCGAAGTTGCGGTAGACGGCTTGAGCCTGCGTGTTCTTGCGTTCGACTTCAAGATGCAAAGCGGCAACGCCTTTCGCGGCGCAGACCTCCGCCAGAAACTCCAACGCGCGTTTGCCGATTCCCTGCCCGCGATACTCGCCGCGCAGATAAAGCTCATCAACAAACGCGTCGCGCCCGTGAAATTCCAGGCTGTAGCCGAACGTCAGCACGACGTAGCCCGCGACTTCATCCTCCGAAAGAATCAGAAACACGCATCCGAACATTTCGGCGCCGATAATGCCACGCAACGCGCGCCTGGCTCCAGCTTCGTCGAATGTCAGCCCTTCGTGAACGTAAAAGTCGCGCATCATCGCGATCAGCGTCTCGATGTCATCGGGAATTGCAGGTCTGAAGATTGGGTCGGTCATCTTGTCGAAATCACTTTGCGAATCGCGCCAGCAATCCATCGGGCTTGATGATCGGCTTCAACACCGAATAAGGAATGACAACCTCGTGTTCGCCCACGGCGTAAGCGCCGACCTGGTAGCGGTCGAACGTGATCTTCAATCCGGCGGGCGTGATGTTCCAACTGTGGAAGTTTTCGAGCTTCGGCCCGGCGCCCTCTTCGGGATTATCAACCGTCTGCAGTTTCTTCAATTCCCTGATGGAATAATCCGAGATGACCTTCAGGTAGTTTGAATTCGGCGTGAAGAGATCGGCCAGCTTGACCGGCGCGTTGCGGCTCAGATCGTAATTGAAAGACGAAGTGGTCGTGTTCGGATGCGCGCCGCCGGTGTATTCAAAAAATGAAAAGAGAATGCTGATGAAATCCCTGTCGGCAGCGGTGACTTCATACGCCACGTCGAAACTGTTCGGCGGCAGAGACGTTTTTTCGCCCGGCTTAGCGGCGACAGCTTCTTCGCGCGCCATCTCATCAACAGCTTTTTTGAACTCGCCAGTTCGCGCGGCGACGAAATTGGCGGCGGCTTTGTTGAACGCGCCGGCCCGCGCGGAGTCCGCTCCTTCAAGCTGCGGCAGCGCCGTTTCAATCTCATAACGCAGCTTTTTGTTCGCGCTCTCCTGTTTCTTCTCTTCAAGTTTCAGCCCGCCAAGATCGTACCGGGCTTGCCGCACGCTGAACGGCGCCTGCTTCTTGTCTTTTTCGCCAATCCACACGCCGGCGAATCTCAAACCGGAGCCGCCGCTCGCGCTCACGCTTTCGAGCTTGCCCTTGAATTCACCGGTTTTCTGTTCCGCGCCAGTCGCCGGGTCCTGAGTCGTTTCGGTCAACGTGACGTTTCCGTCCGCGTCAATCCGGCCCTTCAGCCCGATTGTCCTCAACGCCGCGTTGAACGCTCCGGGCCGCTCGTAAAAATAGGTTCCGGTCAGATTGGCGCCTTTGCGTTCAAGCTCCATCCGGATGGCGTGCCTCCCATCAATCGCGCCGGTGAAAGTTTCGTCGAACTGCGCAGGAGCCGGAGCGACGGCCTCGGTCGCAGGTTGCGATTCAGGTTGAGGCGAGGTTTGATTCGACGGAGTAGGCTGGGCGCCGAGATTGAGCTTTGTGGTCTCGTCTTTACAAGCCTGAAAGAAAGCGGCGAACAGCGTCAGCGCCAATAAATATGCGAGTTTTTTCAACATCATTGCCAAACCTTTCAATGTCACATCACCGGCCCGACGCGCCAGGGCACGAACTCCTTGTGGCCAAGAATTTCGCTCTTCGTGCGTTCGCCTGAAGCTACGCGGCGGAGCATGTCGAAAATCCTGCGGCCAACATCCTGAATCGTCTCCTTGCCGTCAACCACCACGCCAGCGTTGATGTCAATGTTGTCTTCCATCACGCGCGCGATACGCGAATTGGTGGAGATTTTGATTACGGGAACAACCGGAAATCCAATGCCCGTGCCGCGCCCGGTCGTGAAGCAAATCAGGTTCGCCCCGCCCGCAGCGATGCCCGTGAGCGAAACCGGATCGTAACCCGGCGTGTTCATCAACACGAAGCCCTGACGATTGATTCGCTCGGCGTAAGCGAAGACGCCGGTCAGCGCGGTCGTTCCACCTTTCGCCACTGCGCCCAGCGACTTTTCGCAAACGTTCGTGATGCCGCCGGCCTTGTTGCCCGGCGACGGATTGTCATCCCACGAGCCGTTGAACCGGCGCAGGTAATCCTGATACCAGTTCATCACGTCAATCACCTTGCGCCCCGTCGCTTCGTCAACCGCGCGGCGTGTGAGCAGGTGTTCAGCGCCCATGCATTCGGGAATCTCGGCCAGCACCGATGTTCCGCCGCTGCGCACCAGCAGGTCGCTGGCGTAACCGAGCGAAGGATTGGCTGAAACTCCGGAAAACGCGTCAGAGCCACCGCAGTTGGTGCCGAGCAGAACCTTGCCCATCGGCTGCGGCGTGCGCTTCATCTGCTGGCAGTGTTTGATCAACTCTTCGACCTGCGCGACGCCATTGGCGATTGTCTGGCGCGTTCCGCCGCTCGATTGCATCTCCAATCCGACGATCATTTTGCCTTTGCGGAAATGGCGCTGGCCTAGTTGCGCCGTCTCGACGTATTTCGAGATTTGATTGACCTCGCAACCCAGGCTGACCATCAACACTGCGCCAACGTTCGGATGAAAGATCATTCCCGCGATCGTGCGTTCCAATTGCCAGGTGTCTTCGCCTTGCGAATGCCCGCAGCCATCCTGGTGCGGCAGCGCGACCACTCCGTCAATACCGTGCGTGTCAGGGCCGACGCGCTTCAAAGCCTCGGCGATCTCCATCGCGACGTGGCTGGAACAGTTCGACGTGGCGATCACAGCGATGTAGTTGCGCGTGCCGACATCGCCGTTTTCGCGCAGGTAGCCCATAAACGTTCCGGCCTCTTCGGGCGAGAAATATTCGGTGACGGGCGCGCGCGTGGCGTATTCGTAATTTTTCCCGCTGAAATCGGGCGCGACGTTGTGCGTGTGCGTCCACTCGCCGGGCGTGATCTCTTTCGTGGCCTTGCCGATGGACTCGCCGTATTTCGTGATCGTGGCGTTTGCGGGGATCGGCCTGAGCGCGATCTTGTGACCGGGTGTGATGTTTTCGCGCGCGGTCACTTTGTGGCCGTTGGCGACGACCTCAGTCCCAGCGGCTATCGGCAGGCGCGCGACCGCGACGTTGTCTTTCTCGTTGAGCAGAAGAACCGATTTTGCGGAATCTTGAATTGTTTCCATTTCATTGTTCCCGTACTTGTGGTGAATTGAATCCGCGTTGAGTTTACTTCCACCAACGGCAAAACGAAAACGGTCTGTACGAAAGAGAGCGCGGAACATGCGGAATAAATAGAACGCGCGGAATTTTGGCTGGTTTCTCGCGTGTTCCGCGTTTCCCAACGCCTCCTCATCTAGCCGCGCTCAAAGAGCCACATCCGGACGCCGATTTTTTTGCTGACTTTTTTGACTGCACTCGACTCCGCTTGGGCTTTCGTGGCGAATGCGAATAAAATCGCGCAACGCCTTGCGGCAAAAATTATTCAACAAAAACTGTTCAACAACGGAGCGCCATCAAGTATGAGTATTCAAAAAGATTCCGACTACTCTGATTCCATCTACGCGAAGAAGCCCTGGCTTAAAAATTATGACCTGTGGGCTCCAGCCGAGATCAATCCGCCGAACCAGCCGCTTTATCAAATCCTGCAACTCGCAAGCTCGGCTTACATGGATCGTCCGGCGACGGCTTTTATGGGCGCGCAGTTCACCTACCACGAGATGAAAAGCCACGTTGACAGGCTGGCGACTTCGCTCGCGCGGCTGGGCGTAGCGAAAGGCGACCGCGTCGGCATCATGTTGCCGAACTGCCCGCAGTATCTGATCTGTTTTTTCGCCATCGTCCGGCTCGGCGCGATTGTCGTGAACATCAACCCGATCTACACGCCGCGCGAAGTCGAGATGGTCGCCAAAGATTCCGGGATGCGCGCGATCATCGCGATGGATATGCTCGCGCCGAACGTGATGAGTGTCCGCGCCAACACCGCGATTGAACACGTCATCACCACCAGCCTGCTCGATTATTCAGCGACGCCGGACAAGGCGCAGCCCACGCCCGAAGGGACGCTGTCTTTCAAATCGTTGACCAACGATGTCGTCGAAGTTGATCTGCCGCGAGTCGAGATTGAGCCGGCGGATGACGTGGCCGTGTTGCAATACACCGGCGGCACGACGGGCGTGCCCAAAGGCGCGATGCTGACGCACCAGAATCTTTACACCAACACGCTGCAATCGTGGGCCTGGGGCGGGCCTATCTCCAAACCCGGCGAAGAGCGCTACCTGATGGTCATTCCCTATTTTCACATCTACGGCCAGACGGTCGGCCTGCTGCTGGGATCGTGGAACGGCGCGATGCAGATTCCGATTCCGAAGTTCGATCCGAACCTGCTCGTCGAAGCGATCAAACAGCATAAGCCGACTTTCTTTCCGAGCGTGCC
Organism: Acidobacteriota bacterium; assembly: GCA_022072205.1. Lineage (GTDB taxonomy): Bacteria > Acidobacteriota > Blastocatellia > RBC074 > RBC074 > JAJVID01. The sequence goes on along the minus strand of JAJVID010000023.1, from coordinate 12,713 downwards.
AACGCTTTACATTTCGATGCTCAATCACCCGGAAATCAAGACCTGCGGGCTTGAACACATCCGCCGATTCAACAGCGGTTCCGCGCCGCTGCCAATCGAAGTGATCGAGCAATTTGAAAAGCTGAGCGGCGCGATGCTTTACGAAGGTTACGGATTAACCGAGGCGTCGCCGACCACGCACTCGACGCCTACGCTGGCCAAACGCAAGATCGGCAGCATCGGTCTCCCCTTCCCCTCGACCGAATGCAAGATCGTTGATCTGGAAACCGGAGAACACATCGTCCCCGTCGGCCAGGACGGCGAGTTGTGCATTCGCGGGCCGCAGGTAATGAAGGGTTACTGGAATCGCCCGGACGAGACGGCAATCGCGTTGCGCGACGGATGGCTCTACACGGGCGATGTGGCGCGGATGGACGAAGACGGGTTCTTTTACATCGTCCAGCGCAAGAAGGATATGATCATCGTCAGCGGCTTCAACGTCTATCCGAACGAAGTCGAAGACGTGCTCTTCACGCATCCGGCGATTCTGGAAGCGGCGGTTATCGGCGTCCCCGACGAATACCGCGGCGAAGCGGTCAAGGCGTTCATCGTGCTCAGACCCGGCGCGACCGCGACGGCCGAAGACGTGCTGGAATTCTGCCGCGCGAATCTGGCGAAATACAAAGTGCCTTCAGTGATAGAACTCACGCCGTCATTGCCGAAGAGCGCTGTAGGCAAAGTGCTGCGCCGCGAGTTGCGAGAAATGGAAACGCAGAAAAAATGAAGACAGTTCGCTCAGCGACCTCAAGCCGAAATCAACAGGAGGCCATCGCGCGGCAGGATTACGATTCGCCGTGGAAAGACATCCTCGCGCGCTACTTCCCGCATTTCATATCCTTCTTCTGTTCGGACATCCATGCCGCCATCAACTGGTCGCGCGGCTTCGAGTTTCTCGATCAGGAGTTGCAGAAGATCGCCGCCGACGCGGCGATTGGACGCCGTCTGGCCGACAAGCTGGTCAAGGTCTACCTGCGCGATGGCCGCGAGGTCTGGATTCTCATTCACATCGAAATCCAGGGAAAGCGCGAGCGGGGATTCGCGCGAAGGATGTTCGTTTATCACTATCGCATCTTCAACCTCCACGACCGGCGGGTGGTCAGCCTGGCGATCCTGACCGATGATGACCCGCGCTGGCGGCCATCGGAGTTCGGCTATGATCTGTTCGAGACCAGCCTGCGCCTGAAATTTCGCTCGGTGAAATTGTTGGATTACGCCGCCGAATGGAAATCTCTTGAGACGAGCAGGAATCCATTCGCGGTCGTGGTTATGGCGCATCTGAAAACGCTCGAAACCAGGCGCTCGCCGCAGCGGCGGTTTCGATGGAAGCTGGTATTGATCAAAGGGCTTTACGATCGTGGGTATAAGGCCGAAGATGTGCGACAATTGTTTCAATTCATTGATTGGTTGATGATGCTGCCGGAAGAATTGGGAAAGAAATTCGATCACGAATTGGCTGAATTCGAGGAGGAACGAAGAATGCAATACATTACGGGAATAGAGAGGCGAGCGATTGAAAGAGGTTTGCAGCAGGGTTTGCAGCAGGGTTTGCAGCAGGGGAAACAGGAAGCGGCCTCATCCATTATTCTGCAACTTCTGCAGCGACGATTGGGAGAGTTGAAACCTTCAGTCATAACCCGCATTAAGGCTC
>JAJVID010000023.1:0-10926 GCA_022072205.1 Acidobacteriota bacterium | reverse complement strand
TTGCAGCAGGGTTTGCAGCAGGGTTTGCAGCAGGGGAAACAGGAAGCGGCCTCATCCATTATTCTGCAACTTCTGCAGCGACGATTGGGAGAGTTGAAACCTTCAGTCATAACCCGCATTAAGGCTCTGCATATCGAGAAACTGGAAGAGTTGGCGCTGGCGGCGCTCGACTTCACATCCACGAAAGACCTGAACAAGTGGTTGCGCGAGAACGCGCCAGCGCGCCGAAAGGCGAGAACGCGATAGCTTTAACGCTCGGACGAACCGGCGCCATTCACCATAGGTATAAAGGCAATGAGCCAACAAGATTTATCAGAAGCGACCTCCACAAACAATTCACCGAAATACGACGAACGCCCGTGGGGCAACTTCACCGTGCTCGACGAAGGAGCGGGATACAAAGTCAAACGCATCGAAGTTCTGCCCGGCAAACGGCTCAGCTATCAAAAACACGCGCGGCGCGCCGAACACTGGTTCATCGTCCAGGGCGTGGCCAAAGTCACGCTCGATGGTCGTGAGATCATTCTCAACGCCGGCGAATACGTTGATATTCCGGTCGGCGCGGCGCATCGCATCGAAAATCCGGGCGAAGAGAAAGTGATCTTCGTCGAAGCGCAGCGCGGCGATTATCTGGGCGAGGATGACATCGTGCGATTGCAGGATGATTTCGGACGGATTCAATGATCTATGCCTAAAGCGCAAATCAATGATATCAACGTCTACTACGAAGTTCATGGCGAAGGCGAGCCGTTGCTGTTGATTCACGGACTCGCAGGCCGAGGCGACGGCTTTGCGCGCCAAATCCCCGCGTTGTCCAAACAGTTTCGCGTGATCACTTTCGATAATCGCGGCGTCGGCGAAACCGATCAACCCGAAAAGCCATATTCGATTCCGCAGATGGCTGACGACGCCGCGGGATTGCTTGAGGCGTTAGGGGTGGAATCGGCGCACGTCTTCGGCGTCTCGATGGGCGGGATGATCGCGCAGGAACTCGTCCTGCGGCATTCACATCGAGTGAGGAAACTGGCGCTCGGCTGCACGCACAGCGGGATCAAGCATTGCGAGCCTTCGCCGCAATGGGTGACCAACATTTTCAAGAGTCTTCCGGGAAAACCGCGCGAGCAGGTCGTGCGCGAATGCGTGCCGTTCAACTTCTCTCGTTATACGCAGGAACACAACCAACCATTGATCGAGGTCGAACTGGCGCGAATGATTGACAACCGGCAGAAACTCCACGCCTACAACAACCAGATCAACGCGATCTACGCCTTTGACGCCTACGACCGCTTGCCGCAGATCACCGCGCCGACTTTGATTTTGACCGGCGACGAAGATGTTTTGATCCCTCCGGCCAATTCGCGGACTCTCGCGGCGCGCATTCCCAACGCCCGCCTGATCGAGTTCGAACAAGCAGGACACTTGTTCTTCATCGAGAAGGCCGATGAAGTAAATCTCGCGCTTCTGGAATTCTTCGGGGATTAATCACTTCTCCATCGTCCTGGCGAGCGTGTCTTTGGCCGCGTCTTTCGGCACGCTGATGATGGCCTGAATGCGCGTGCCGGTGCGAGTGACTTTCAGATTGTTGAGCATGATCATCGCGGCCTGGTCGCCGCTCTTTTTGAAACGCGCGACCAGCAATGCGGCCTGCGCCAGATTGACGATGTTGATGGCGTCAGTTTCGTTGCTGGTAAATCCGATCACGGTCAACTCCGCTTTCTGGTCAATCTCCAAAACCATGCTCAGCGAGGTCAATTGAGACAACGGGCCGAGCGCGCGGCTTTCGCTGACCGCCGCCAGAATCGCCATCGCGGAATCGTCAATCTCCTGGATGCCTGACGGAATGCTTACGCGGTAATTGGAGAGCGTGCCGTCGGGATTGACCGAGCCTTCAACGCCGACTTTGAATTTGCCGTTGGGAATAACCAGCTTCCCATCTTTCTTCGCCAGATAGAGCCGTTGAATCTGATCCTTGATCGGCGCGGTGTTGATCTTGCCGAAACTGCCGTAGCCGTCAGGCTTCGGCGTGGGTGTTGGTGTTGGCTCGGCTTTCGCTATGTCCTCGGCTTTCGCTTCCGCTTTTGCTTTTGCTTCCTCTTCGGCTTTTGCCCGCTCTTCGGCTTCGCGTTTCGCGGCCAATTCGCGTTCGCGTTTGCGGCGTTCCTCCAGACGGCGGCGGCGCTCTTCCTCTTTTTTCACCTCATCGAGCGATTTGGCTTTTTGCGGCGCGCGGAATCCGGCGTAGCCTGGCGGATATTGCAGCCGTTTGGAGAAATCAATCAGGATCGCGCGGTTGTAATCTTCCTCCACGTATTCGATGTCGCGGAACCCCATCGCCATGCGGACAACAGGCGCGACACGAACCGTCAGCAACACCACCGCGTGCGCGAGAACGGAAAAGAAGAGCGCGAGTATCAGGCCTTTTTTGCGCGAAGGATATTTGATCTGAGTAAGCATCTTGTGTCTAAGCGTTCGCCACCCGGTTTGCTCGCAATCTTTAGACCAAACCTTTCGAAAAGCAATACGGATTATATTTGATTGGGGAGTGCGGGAAAATGCGGGAGGAAGATGCGAGGAGAATTTATTCCGGCTCACTGTCCGGTTTCGATCTGCTGTTTGAGCGCAATCGCGTCGCGGTTTTGCGGATCAATGCCGAGCGCCTGTTTGCAATGCGCCAGCGCCAGCGCGCGTCCGCCTCGCGCCAGATACAGCCGGGCCAGCGCGATGTGAGCCTCGACCAGGCGCGGGTTGTAGGAAACGGCGGATTGGAGAGCGCTGATCGCGCTCTCCGTCTGATTGCGTCGTTGAAAAACAATCGCGCGCAGAAAATGGGCCTCGGCGTTGGTCGAATCAATTGCGAGCACACGCTGCGTCTCATTCAATCCTTCAGCGTCATTGCCCGCTGAGATCAACTGCCGCGCGCGATCCAGATTCTGTTGAGCCGGCGCCTGTTGTGCGGACGGGCGGTTCGGCGCCGTTTGCTGCTGGCGTTCCATCTTGTAAAACGCAGCGCGGTTCAGTTCGTCCTTGAACCTGACAAGCATGGGGATGCGATCAGGCGCGACGGCCCACTTGGCGTAATTCGACAGATAACGTTTCGCCTCGTTGTCGGCCTGCGCCGCTTCGGCCTGCTGCCCCGAAGCCGCCAATGATTTCGCCAGCAAAAACTGCGCTTCGCCGTCGCGCGGGTTGGCCTTCACGACAACGCGCAGATGCTGCGCGGCCTCAGCGAAATTCTGGACGCGCCATTGCGCGTAGCCGTAGTTAAAACGATAGACCGCGTCGTTCGGACTGTTGGCCACCGCCCGGCGCAGAAACTGCAACGCTTTCTCGTTCTCGCCTTTTGCCAACAGGGCCGCGCCCGCGTTGTTCACCGCTTCGAGCATCGGGATCACTCCCGCAAGATTCTCAAACGCGGAAGCGGCTTCGGCGTTGTCTCCGGCCTTGTATGCGGCCAGGCCGAGATAGAACAGGCTCTCGGCGTAATTCGGATCGTCCTTGGCCAATCCCTTGAACAACTTCGCGGCCTCGGCGAAATCGGCCTGGCGGTAATGCAACAAACCAAGCTCATAGATCGCCTGCGCGAAATGCCCTGCCGCGCCCGCGCTTTCATACTCCTGGATCGCGCGGCGCAGAAACGATTCGCGCATCTTCGCGTCTCGTGTCTGAATGCCTTTGACGAAGCTTTCGTAAGCAAGCGGCGGAGCCTGTTTCGCGCGGCGGACCATTTGATCTTTTGAGTAAGGCAGCGTTGGATTGCGTTCGTAAACGATGTTCCAGGCCAATTGCCCCTGCCACTGCTGCAAATCGGAAAGCGGGCCGCTGTAATTGAAAGCCTTGTTGCCCACCAGCCGCCCTTCGCGCGTTTCGATCAATCGGGCCGTGATCGCGATGGTGGTGTTCTCCTTGTCCTCGCCGATGTCGAATTCGCCGACCAGCGCCAGATTCGCCTGCGCGTTCCCAGCGACGCGAATCATCGCCGCGCGTGTCAAGAGATCGTTCGGACTCAGATTCATCTTTTCAAAAGCCAGATTGCGTTCGTCAACGCCGACGACACTGATTCCCGGCACGTCCAGCACATCGCCGAGCAGGATCGCGAAGCTTTCACGAATCCAGTTGTACTTCGCCATCTGCGAGCGATTCTCGAAGGGCATCACCACAACGGTATCCGGCGCCATCGCCTGCGCGGTCGCATTCGATGACGGACTGATGAATGAAAAGCCCTGACCCAACGCAGTTGTGGACACGCCAACAAATGAAAAGCACAAGAGCGCCAATAATCCGATTGGCCGGGCCAATCGCCCGGTCAAAACGGAAATTCCAGATTGCAAAACAGCCAGCCTCATCAAAATAACTCCTAAATTGAAAAGCCGTCCGTCATCGCGCTGAACTTCAGGAAGCTGCAATGAGGACGGTCAGGTTGAAATTTATGATTGCAGGATTGTCTCTTCTCCGATGAATTGAAGCATAGCCTTCTCAGGAAGCGCGGAGAGTCTAGCACAGGCGCAAAAAGCCGAACAAGTTAGCGAAAAACGCAAAAACATAACCGTTCATTCTGGGAGCGCGCGCGTCCTCGCGCGCCAGCCTTGCCCAATTCGCCTTTTCCATCGCAGCTAGCTATTTGCGGAAGTCAGCGCGCGGGGGCGCGTGCGCTCCCAGAACCGCGGCGCGCCACAACCTGACCGGACCGTTCGTCGTGGCGCTGGCAAGCGTCTGGCCATCCGGCGAAAAGGCTACGCTGTTGACCTGATCCAGGTGGTCTCTGAGCGCGATCAATTCCTGCCCACTGGCCGGGTCCCACAAACGAATGACGCCGTCGCCGCTGCCCGTCGCCAGACGTTTGCCGTCCGGCGAAAAGGCCAGCGCGCGGACGTGGCCGGCGCTGCCCGTGAGCGTAGCCACTTCGCGGCCGGTCGCCAGTTCCCACAACTTCACTGTCGTGTCGGCGCTTCCGGCGGCGAGCAGTTTGCCGTCGGGAGAAACGGCCACGCTCATGACCGGCTTGACCTGGCCGGAAAATGTCGCGAGTTCTTTTCCCGTCGCCGCGTCCCACAGCTTGACGGTCTTGTCGTAACTACCGGTCACAATGCGGCGGCCGTCCGGCGTGAAAGCGGCAGCCATCGTCACTGGATGGGCATGACCTCTGAGCGCGAGCAGTTCGCGCCGCGTAGTCAGGTCCCAGACCCGCGCCGTTTGATCCTGCCCGCTGGAAACCAGCTTGCGGCCATCCGGCGAAAAAGCAACGGCCGTCAGGGTTCCGGTGTGTCCGCTGAGCGCGAACAATTCCTTACCGGAAGCGGCGTCCCAGAGTCGAACTGTTCTGTCCTGGCTGACGGTGGCGATGGTTCGTCCGTCGGGCGAAAAATCGAAGTCGGTGATGGCGCCCGCGTGTCCCTGGCAACGAAAGAGTTCACGGCCAGACTGCGCGTCGCGGATGGCAAGAGTTGTGCTTTCCCCAGTCGCTATCCGGCGCCCATCCGGCGAAAAGGCGATGCGATTGAAAATTGATCTGCCGTTACGAATCACGGTCAATTCCGTCGCGGCGCCGATGTCCCACACTTTGGCCGTGAAGTCCATCGCTCCCGTCACCAGGCTCCGGCCATCCGGCGAAAAAGCCGTCGCGTAGATTTCGGCTCGATGGCCTTTCAAAGTCGCAAGCTCCTGCCGCGTCTCAACGTCCCAAAGTTTCGCGGTGCGGTCTTCGCAAGCGGAGGCGATATATCGTCCATCGGGCGCAAACGCGACAGCGCGAATTCTGGCATTGTGGCCTCTCAACGTGGCAATTTCGCGGCGGCTGGCGACATCCCACAACTTAACCACGTTGGCCGCGCCCGTCACCAGCGTTTTCCCATCGGGAGAAAAAGCCAATGACCATGTGGCGTCAAGCTCGAAAGCGCCGATCTCCTCGCCGGTAACGGGCCGCCAAAGTCTGACCATCAACACGCTTCTTCCAGGCGTTGGGCTACCCACGCCGCCCGTCGCCAACAGCTTGCCATCGGGCGAGAACGCCACAGCCTTTATCACCCCTGATCCAGTCCTGATCGTCAACCGCTCACGGCCTGTGGCCGCGTCCCATAGCTTCACGGTCTCATCATCGCTGCCCGTCGCAATAGTTTTTCCATCGGGCGAAAAGGCGATGGAAGTCACTCTGCTCCTGTGCCCACTGAGAACCAGCGATTCCCTGCCTGAAGCCACATTCCACAATCTGGCCACGCGGTCGTTGAAGGCGCCGGCCAGTTTCGCGCCATCGGGCGAAAATGCGATGGACCAGGGCAAGGCCCCGGCGCCCTTCAATACTTTGATCAAACCGCCTGTGGCCGCGTCCCAAAGCTTGATGGAATCATCATCTTCGCTGTGGCCGGTGGCGATCATTTTGCCGTCGGGCGAGTAGGCCACCGACCAGACTTCGGCTCGATGCTGCAAGCTCATCCGCTCGCCGTTGTGGCGCAGCAATCGCCAGAGGTAATACCACTCGAAGCCGCGCAAATCCGGCTCGCCGTTTTTCGGGATGTGGTTGTTGACCACCTGGCTCAACCCCGCGATGTTCGCCATCTCCCAATGCTGCGCGCCCAGATGCATCTCCGCCGCGTAAGCCAACCGGCGGTACGAAGCTTCGCCGGCCTCGGCGCGCCGGCGGGACTCGTCGGCAAGCTGTTGTTGTTTGATCGTCTCGGCGGTCAGCGATTCGGCCAGCAGTCGTTGGCGATTCGCTTCGGCGGCGCTGCCTTCGGCGAACGATTGTTGTTTGCGCGCTTCTTCGGCCTGCGTTTCGGCGGCGGCGCGCTGGCGCAGCGCCTCTTGCGCGTGCGATTCGGCTTTGGCGCGCTCGGAGCGCGCGATGCGCGATTGGTTGGCGGTGGCGATGACGCCGCCCAGCAGAGTCAGGAATACCAGCGCGGCGGCGGCGATGGGCGCGCGCTGTCGCCGCGCGAGCTTGCGAATGCGGTAGCCCAAAGTGGGATTGCGCGCCGCGATTGGTTGGTGCGTCAGGTGGCGGTTGATGTCCTCGCTCAATTGTTCGACGCTGCGGTAACGGCGGCTTACGTCCTTGTTGAGCGCGGTCAGCGCGATGGTGTCGAGATCGCCGCGCAGTCGCGAACGCAACTTATCCATACTGCCTTCCGGGCCGCCTTCGGGAATGCGCTCGGTTGGCGCTCCGTTACTGCGCGTCACAGCCGCGCTCGGCGCTACGGCTTCCTGTTCGGTGACTGCGCGAATGACTTCAGGCAAAGCATGGGATTTGAGTTGATACGGATAAACGCCGGCCAGCAGTTCATAGAGCACGACGCCGAGGCTATAAACATCGCTGGCCGTCGTGATGGCCTCGCCGAGCGCCTGTTCAGGGCTGGCGTATTCCGGCGTCATCAGATGCGCGCCTGTAGTCAGGTTCTGCGTCCTGAACGGCTCATCCACCAGATCGGGTTTGATGAGTTTGGCGATGCCGAAATCCAGCAACTTCACTTTGCCGTCTGCGGTAACGAGTATGTTCGACGGCTTCAGATCGCGATGGATGACCAGCGCCTGATGCGCGTATTGAACAGCCGCGCAAACCTCGCGGAAAAGTTGCAGCCGTTCCGTAATTGACAAACGCTGCTTGCGGCAATAATCGGTGATGGGCCGACCTTCGATGTATTCCATCACGACGTAAGGCAAACCCTGCTCCGATGTGCCTCCGTCCAGCAAGCGGGCGATGTTCGGATGATCGAGGTTGGCCAGAATTTGCCGCTCGCGGCGGAAGCGTTTGATCAATTGCGTGTTGTGCGGGCTTGTCCACACCAGCTTGATCGCCACATCTTTGCGATACTCGACGTCGGCTCGCACGGCTTTGTAGACCACGCCCATGCCGCCGCGCCCGATTTCGCTGAGAATGCGGTACGGGCCGATCATCTGGCCTGTGGCGTCTGAGGGATGAGCCACCGGCAACAACGTTTCGATGGCGGCCTGGGGAGGGGCTTCGATGAAATCGTCAGCCTGCTGATGCGCGTTGAGCAACGATTCGAGTTCGCGCCGCAAAGCGTCGTCGCCGTCGCACACGCGATTGAGAAAAGACGGGATTTCCGCCGGGTCGAGTTCCAGCGCCTCGTCCAGCAATTGATCCACCTGCCGCCAGCGTTCGGGAGTAATTTCAGCGGACATAGAACTACCTCTGGCTGAGTTCACGATACAACCAGGCCTTGGCTTTCAGCCAATCGCGTTTGACCGTGATGGCCGAAAGCTCCAGAACCTCCGCGGTCTCTTCGACGCTCAACCCGCCAAAATAGCGCAACTCCACAATCCGGCCCTTGCGTTCATCCAGAGCCGCCAGGCGGTTGAGCGCTTCGTCCAGCGCCAGAACTTCTATTTGATCTTCGTGGCTGATCGCCAGGTTGTCATCGAGCGTGACTTGCTGCGCCTCGCCGCCGCGTTTGGCGTATTGGCGGGAGCGAGCGTGATCTACCAGCACGTGGCGCATGACCTGAGCCGCGACGCCGAAAAAATGCGCGCGGTTCTGCCATTCGGCCTGCCCCTGCCCCACCAACCGCAGATAGGCTTCATTGACCAGCGCCGTAGTTTGAAGAGTGTGATTGCGACGTTCGCGCGACATGTAGCGCTTCGCCAACCGATGCAGTTCGTCGTAAATGATCGGCATCAGTTGGTCGAGCGCAGACTCGTCGCCATTTCGCCAATTGACGAGCAGTTGTGTGACATTCTCAGGCATAGGGGCAACTTCTCAGGAATCCGGCATTCGGAAAATATCCTTGAGAGCTGGCGGCAGGATTATACCGATGGCGCTTACCCAAAGCTAATCTTCAGAGCGCGAAAAAAGCGACCTATGCCGATGGTTTTTGAAGAGTTTGCCAAATCCCCACAACGGCAGTTGGGGGATTATTCAAGTCCAACCTAACGGGACGCGGCGACTTCTATTGAATCCCCACAACGGCAGTTGGGGGATTGTTCAAGTCCGGCCTTTGGACTCTGTAAGTTTCTACATCGCCAGAGTCAGGAAGGCTGGACCTTAACGATCCCCCAACTGCCGTTGGGGGGATTCAAGGGAAGCTTTGGCCTGTTGTGTAGGCCGGACCTTAACGATCCCCCAACTGCCGTTGGGGGGATTCAGATCGTCTGCACAGGTCGAAAAAAGTTGAATTCGGGTGATACGACTTTTCTACGGCTCCCGCTTTATTGAGTGGAGGCGGTAAACCGACCAGACAAGGAGAAAATATGACAGCCCCAAACCTCTTCACCAAAAGGCATCTCGTCGCCGCCTTTGCCATCTTGACCGCGTTCATCGGTCTTTTGTTCTTCCCGGCACCGGCGACGCGCGGTCAGCAGCTCAATCCGGCCAATCCGGCGCCTGCCGCATCGCAACCGGAGATGGTGTTGTTACAAGGCCATCGCCGGCCCATCTCGAAAATTACCTTTCTGCCCGGTCAAAAAATCGTGGCCAGCGTGGGCGAGGACGACCGATTGATCTTCTGGGAAATCGCGAGTGGGGAACCCGTCCGAATAATTCAGGTTCCGGAGTTCGCGCATCTGGACGAGATCGGGTTTTCCGGCGACGGCCTCAAAATCGAATTCGCAAACTCCGGCGGAGGGCGAATGGCTTACGACTTGAAAAGCGGAAAACCTGTCGCTGACCTGGCCGCTCTTTGCCCCGAAGGATCTGAACCGAAAAAGATCGCGCCGAATGGGAGATTCGCCGTGTGCGCGAAAAGGCTCGGCTCGTCGGGCGAAATACAGGATGATTCCGGCCATTTCCTGTGGGATATAACAAACCAGAGGCAGCTTTCTCTGATCGAAGAAAAGCCATCGAATTGGCCATTTTTCCAATTTTCTCAAGACAGCCGTTTTCTTGCTGTCAGGCAGGGAGAAATGCTGCGAATCCTGAATGTTTTGTCGGGCGCGACGATACGAAAATTTCAGGGGTTGGATTTGGCCGGGTTTTCCGCCGACGGCCGGAGTCTCTACCTTTCGACGCCTCCCGCCGGAGACTGCGGTTGCGACGGGCAACAGTCAAATGACCGGTCAGACCTGGCGGTCGGCGGCGCAATCGAAATCTGGGACCTGGCGTCAGCGAAGCTGAAACGCCGTCTGACAGGCCGGCAACTGCTCGGTTTTTCGCCCGATGGCAAAACGGTTCTGCTGCGCCGAAAGCGCGCCAATCCGCAATCCGAGACGCTCGAATTCTGGGACGAGGAAATGGCCGCGATGAAACAACAAATCTCCGGCGCGTTTCGCGCTTTCCGCTTCTCGCCCGACGGTCGAATGGCGATCCTGGAAGCGGAGCCTGGCGAACGGGACGAGATCAATCGCGACATTTCGCTCTACGATTGGCAGGCGGGAGCGAAGAAAGCGCAATTGTGGGAAGACAAGCCGGACATCGTCCAATACGCCTTTTCCGCCGATGGTTCGACTATCACGACGATCAGCCTGAGCGGAGTCGCCAAATTGCGCGACGGCCAATCGGGCGCGACGCTGAAAACGCTGCGGCTCGCGCCGCCGCCGTCGCGCGAAGCGGGCGAATCGCAAGGCGCCGGGCCGTTCTTTTCCCTTGATCCCGTGCGCCGGAACTTCAACGTCGTGATCTCGAACGATGGGCAGATCGTGTGCGGAGCGCAGGAGACACAGGTTCTCATCGCGGACCTGAGAACCTCCCGCGTGATTCGCACGACCGAAGGAATGCGCCAATCGCACAATAGCGCTTTTCTCTTCCTTCAGACGGGCGCCGAACAATTGGTGGCTCAGACAGCGGCTGATCTGCCGGTGGTCATCTGGAATTTGAAAACCCTGCAAGCGCAACCGGCGCCGAGGCCTCCATCCGATCCGGCGCAAGAGAAGTCCGGCGACGGCGAGCAGTACGTGGAGCTATCGCCCGGCGGCAAGCTGCGCGCCGAGCGGAGCAAGGACAAAAAGTCCGTGGCGATTGTTGACGCCGCGACCAACAAACAG
>JAJVID010000202.1:22732-27451 GCA_022072205.1 Acidobacteriota bacterium | reverse complement strand
ATAGTGGCATAAGCCGGTATGTTGTCGAGAGAGTCGAAGACCGCCACCGCCAGACGTCCGCCCGGAACCAGGACGCGAATCATTTCTTGCAAGGCAGCCACCCGGTCCGCGAAAAACATCAGTCCGAACTGGCTGACGACGGCGTCGAAAGATTGATCTTCGTAGGGAAGAGACTCCGCCGAGCCTTGACGCCATTCAATCTCAGGCGCGATTTGAGCCGCCACGGAGAGCATGCCCGGATTGATGTCCAGGCCGGCTACGGAGCCATCTGGAGTGACGCGCATCGCTACGGTTCGCGCCAACACGCCAGTGCCACAAGCCACATCCAACACCCGGTCGCCCGGTCGAATCTGCGCCGCATCCGCGACTCGACTCGTCCATCCTAGAAACAGCGTAGGAACAAACAATGCTTCATACGCGGCCGCGGTATCCGCCAGGTCTTGAAAGCTTAACTCACTCACGGGAATTCTCTCTTAATTCCAGCCGTGCGCGTTCCGCACCGCGATCATCGTCGCCAGAATGTTGTTCCACGTTTGCGGGTCGGTCATCGTTTCGTTCGAGAACATGCAGCCGTCCCAGTTGATGTGTTGCGTGCTGCGAGTCGGATTGCCTTCTTCATCGCGCAGCCACAGGCCGGCGGCGCGGACGATGTCCATCTTGCCGTTCGGATCGTTCGGCAGACAGTGCCGTCCGGTCTTGTCGTGCGAGCCGGAACCTTTGACCGTCGCGTCGTTCTGCGCGACGTGAAAATCTTTGACCCACGAGCGCAAGACGCCGGTCATCTTACCCAGGGCTTCGTACAACACTTCCTTGTCCGACCAGTCATAACCTTCCGGCAGCAGGCGATGTTCGGGCGCGTTGTAACCGAGCGTGAAGAGCATGGTGTGCGCCATGTCGGCTTGAATGCCGAGCGTTTCTGGACGGCCTACCTGTTCGAGCAGTTCATTCAAATACTTCCAACTGTGCATTCCGCCCCAGCAGATTTCGCCTTCGGCGGCCAGACGTTCGCCGTAGCTTTCGGCGATGTCGCAGGCCTGGCGAAAAGTGTCAGCGATCTTTTTGGTGTTGCCTGCCGGGTCTGCGGCCCAATCGCCGGGTGAGCACGACGAATCAATGCGGACGACGCCGTATTTGCGAATGCCGAGTTTGTTGAGCTTCTGCGCGACTTCGCAGGATTTACGCACCTGCGTCAGGAAGGCTTTGCGCTCTTCTTCCGAACCCATCGCCGAGCCTCCGCCGGTCGGCCCCCAGACGGGCGCAACCAGCGAGCCGATGACCAGATTGCGCGCGGCGACCTGATCAGCAAGCTCTTTCAGTTGGTCATCAGTCGAATCAATGTCGGTGTGCGGCAGCGAGAGGAAGATGTCTACGCCGTCGAAGCGCTGGCCGTTCACTTCGGCTGCGGCTGTCATATCCAGCATCTTTTCAAATTCGATGATCGGTTCGGCGTCCGGGCCGCCTTTGCCGACCAGACCAGGCCAGGTCGCGTTGTGCAATTTGGGAAACTGATTGGTTTTTGTCGTGCTCATTGTTGCGCTCCTATATGCTTACCTAGTGAGCTTCACATCACTGAATTGAATGATTGGACGTACGTCTGTGTAATTCGGAATATCGCCTTGTAAGGTCTCGGCGTGTGGTCCAAATGCAGCCAGAAATGCTTCGACCGAGTCAAAGTACAGATGACAGATTGCGACAAATTCAGCCGATGATCCCGGCTCGCCGCCGCCCACCCCGTGCTCGACGCTCACTCGCCTGAGCGCGGGACTGAGTTTCTCAATTGTCATCGGCATGTGTTGATTCAGGTAATAATCAAAATCAAAACGGCTGCCTTCGGTATTTGGATAAAAGATGCTTACGTTGATCATATTTCCCCGGATGTGTTTCTGTTCGTTATTGCCTGCCCAGAGCCTGCGCAATCGCCGTTTCGGCCAATGGCGCCATCACGGCGTAGCCCGCGTCATTTGGCAGCAGTCCGTCGTCGCTCAATTCCTTTTTCAAATTGCGGCCCTCGGCCATCGCCGAATAGTAATCGAGATAGACCGAGCCGCTCTGAGCGGCGTACTCTTTCAGCCAGTTGTTGACGCCGATGATCTTGCCGAATGGCCGCAGCAGCGATTGTTTGGCGTGGTAATCGTTGATCGGCGTGAGCGAGGCCAGCACGACGCGAATGTTGTTCGCTTTGGCCAGTTCGACGATGGACATCATGTTTTCGGCCATCATTCCCTGAGTGATCGGAGCGTTGACGCTGGCGATGTCGTTGGCGCCGGCCAGAATCACGACGACTTTCGGTTTTAGGTTGATCACGTCCTGGCGGAACCTGACGAGCATCTGCGGCGTGGTTTGCCCCGCAATGCCGCGATTGAAATATGGCTTGCCCGGAAAGAATTTCGCCTGGCTTTGTCCCCAGCTTTCCGTGATCTCGTCGCCCAGAAAAACCACGCGGTCTTCCGAAGGTCTGGGGCGGGGAAGTTCGGTATTTTCGCTGCCGTAACGGATCAGCCCGGCCCAATCCCACAGCATTCGCCGTTGCGCCTCGACTCGCTCTTCGAGCGCCGTCACCGTTGAAGCGCAATCCGGCTTCGCCTGCGTCCAACCGATGCCGCCCATAACCAGCAAGGCCAGCAGGATTTTGATAACAGGAGCTTTCATCATTTGAAAATCAGGCGATCCTTCTTCGCTTCGATTTTGGCGGCGTCAATGCCGGGAACTTTCTTCAGGTCTTCGATGGATTTGAATGGGCCGTTTTTCTCGCGGTATTGAATGACCGCTGCGGCTTGCGAACGCCTGAGCGACAACCCGCTTTCCAGATCAATCGCCTTCGCTTCGTTCACATTGATTTTCGGAACGTCATCGGCTGGATAGTTTTTGACCACGTATTCGAGGACGATGTCGAGGTCTTTCTCCGAGGCTTTCAGGCCGTAGGAGACCATCTTTTCCAGAGTCAATTGCCAACCGGCGCGATCCTGGCGCACCGAGAATGACTTTTCCAGTTCGTGGCAACCGGCGCAAAGTTTCCGCGCCTCCTCTTTCCCCGGCCCATCGGGCATCGGGCGGCTTTGGCTTGCAGTAGATTCCAACTTGCCGCTGACGATGAATCCTATGAGCGCAAGCGCGAATAATGCGCCGCGCCAAATTCGTTTTGATTGCGCTTTGTTCATATCAATCTGCTGGTAAGTTCTTTAATCAATGCTCCATCGGGAAACCGAACGCGTAGATCGTCCCGTCGTAGGTCGTCAGATAAATCTGGCTCATACCGCCGGACAGCGCGCCGCTTCGCGTGAACGAAGTGATCGTCGCGCCGCTGTTCCACAACTCTTTGCCGGTCGCGCCGTCGAGCGCATAGATGACCGCGCGCGATGAACGCGCAGCGCGCATCGCCGCCGTCATCTTGCTGTTTGTGCGGAATTCGCCGCTGGATGTGACGAAGACGACGCCGTTGATGATGGTGGGCGTCAGCGGCGAGACCAGATTGCGAGAGGCCCAACCCGGTTGCAATGTCAGCGCGCCGTTCTGTTCAACGATTTTCCATGCGACGACCGCGCCTTTGGTGATGGCCCCGTTGTCGGCCTTGAAGCCCAGCGCGTTTGCCTGAGCGCCCACAGTCGGCGCGAGAATCCAGCGCACGCCGCCCGCATCCTGCCAACTGGCCAGCGCGCCCGGAGTGAAATCATCAGCGCCTTCTTTTCCGATGGCCGGTGAAGAAGACAACGGCGCTTTCAGGTTCGCGCTGTCGAACAGATGCACGCTTCCGTTTCTGGTGGTGGCGGCGATCAGGGTTTTGTCTTTGTAAGTAAAGATCACAGGCGAAGAGGAGAATTCCTGCGCGCCTGCCGAATAAGAAGCTTTCACGGCCAAAGTTTTGGGATCGAGCGCGATGAGCGAGTTCGGATGTTCGCCGCCGCTGCCGGTTACTGCATAGATCACGCCATCACCGCCAAACGCCATCCCGGCGGAACCGGCGACATTCGCCTTGAACGTCTTCACTTCTTTTGAGATCAGGTCAATCGCCCAGACGCCGTTTGGCGCATTGCCGCAGCCGCCTTCGGTGACGGCGTAAGCGAATTGATCGGTCACGATCAGCCCATTCGCGTTGGAGCCGGGGGGCAGGAACTTCATCGGCGGTTCGTAATCGGCGCCGTTCGACATATGCAATGAATGCAGTCTGCCATCGCCCGCCAGCGCGAAAACCAGGAATGGGCCGGCGCCCAACTGGCCGCCCGGCGGATTAGCAGGATTGGTTCGCGCCGCCTGAACCAACATCGGATTTGCCCCGCCGTCGCCAGGAGGATTCGGTCGAACATTGGCCAAAGTGACCGCGCCCTGGCCAGATTTGCCGACCGCGCTTTTCGCCGGGTTGCTGCGGCCACGTCCGCCCCCGCTGGCCAATGCGGGAATGGTGGTCAGAACCGGACGCGCCATCCCGGTGGTAATCCCGCCAGGACAGGCCAGCGTGCCGGGGCCTGCGGGCGCGCTCGCGTTCAGATGTTTTTCCCATTCCATCCGCCCCAGGTCGGTGTCTATCGTGAAGAGGTTGTCGCCGCTGCCCGCCACGAAGCCAAGCATCCGAAAACCGCGATACCCGATCAACCGGTCGAGCGTCGCGGGCGGGGTCAGCGAATTCAACTGCCGGGGCGCGTTCTTCAGCTTCATCTTCCACAAAAACTGGAAGTCGGGCTTTTTTACACTATTTTTTGAAATCTTCGCGTCCGACCTGATCCA
>JAJVID010000202.1:0-22632 GCA_022072205.1 Acidobacteriota bacterium | reverse complement strand
CGCCCTTGATGCCGAAGCAGTATTGCATGCCGTCGAAGGTGTTGATGTAAACGCGCCCATTGGCGATGGACAGCCCGCCCCAATGGCTCCACGACGCGATTTGATCGCCGCTGTTCCAAAGCTCTTTGCCGGTCTGCGCGTCCAGCGCGTACAAAACAGCTTTGTGCGAACCGGCGATGCGGTATTTGGCGTCGTGGTTATAAGCCAGTCCGATGTCGAAGCGGGCCTGGTCGGTGTCCTCGCCGCTGCCGTAAGCGAAGATAATGCCGTTGGCGATGACCGGCGGTTCTGCGCGATTCATGTCGCGCGACAGCCAGGCCGGCGCCAGCGTCCATTTGCCGGCTTTTTCTTCGACTTTGAAAGCTGCGATGGCGCCCCACTTGACCGGGCCGTATTCAATCGGCGCCTTCCATTTTGAATGCTTCGGCCCCCAGAACGGAGTGAGCACCCAGCGCGTTCCTTTCGCGTCTTCCCAACTGGCCATCGAACCCCAGATGCCCGCCGACGCGAAGTTGACCTCTTCGTTGCAAATCAGCGGCGTGCGGTGCAGCGGCGTGCGATGATCGTCGCCGCCGATTGATTCGGTATCCATCAGGTAAACGACGCATTCCTTGCCCGCGTCCACCATCAATTCCTTGCCTTTGTATTTGAAGATCGCCGGAGTGACCTGCATATCCAGGTCGCGTTTGAAGAGCCACTCTGCGTTCGATGGGCCGTAATAATCCACCAGTTCAACGGCCTTCGTTTGCGGGTTCTGTTTCACGCCGATGATGCCGTTGCCGAAGACTCCGTTCTCCGGATCCCAGCGTCCGTCACCTGTGCCGGTGTACATCACGCCGGTGGAACTGATCGCCGGGCCGGTGCGTCCCCACATTCCGCCGCCCGCTGGCCCCCACGAACCGACTTTGTCGGTGGCCAGATCGTACGTGTAAACCATGTTCGGATTACCGCCGCAGCCCTGAGCTGTGTGAGTGTAGATTATGTTTTCGCGCAGGCTCAGCGCGTAAGGCTTGCCGTTGGGCGGCATGAATTTCGCGGGCGGCGCGATCTCTTTGCCGTCGGCGGCGTTCAGGCGGCGAAGCGTGCCGTCCCACGCGGCGGCGTAGATCGTGTATTTGCCCGGCGTGTCAGTCGGCCCGACAACCGGCGTCGCGGTGATGCCGCCGGGGCACAGGATGCCCGCGCCTCTGCCTCCGCCGGGAGGCGGTGTCCACGAAGTCTCGAAATGATGTTTCCACAGAATCGCGCCCGTCTCGGCGTCCAGCGCGTAGATGTTGTCGGTCACGCCGGTCGCGATCACCATTTGTTTTGGGCCGCCGCTGGTATTGACCCGGCCGATGATCAGCACGGGCAACAGATTGTGCATTTGACGGGGTTGGTTATCGAGCTTCGTCTTCCACAGCAACTTCATGTTTTTGACATTGGCTGTGGTCAGAATCTTTTCGTTCTGCTGCCACGCCGTCCGCTCGAGATTTCCGCCGTCGGTCAACCAGTCCGCAGGCTTGTCGCCCTGCGCCAATTGGCCCGGATTCCAGCCCGCTATGCTTCCGAACAGGAAGAGCAGCAGCAGCCCTGTAACTTTGACAAACTTTCGATACGCCACTTGGAAGACTCCCTTTGATAGCACGAAGGCGATGGCCTTCGTGGAATGGATCGTTTTCCGTCGCAAGTCAGATCGCGCGATGACTTTGGGTCTATTCAGATTGAAGGGTTTTATACCGTAACCGTGAAAATATGGTTCGGCAACGGGTTATAGCATCGCCGCAAACAGAGGGCAAGGAAATCGCACGGATAGAGGCAGGACTTTTGCAAAGCCGTCAGGGAGTACCTAAAACCCAGAGCCTACAACCTATAAATTTTTCCTTCGATGGGCCGATAAAGCGATGGTTCGCAGGAAAGGTTTATAAGTTGTAGGCGCTCGGTCGCAGGTTTTAGGCATCGTGAAAATCACCACTGGCGACGCAGATTACGGCAGCCCGAACGCCAGGATATTCGAGCCTGCCGCCACCGCCACGTATTGTTTGCCTCCCGCCACGTAAGTCATGGGAGACGCTTTCCACAATTCGTTCGTGTGGAAATACCAGAGTGGCTTGCCTGATTTAGCCTCCACTGCGGCAAAGGCGCCGCTGTCGTCTCCGAAGAAGACCAGGTCTCCGGCGGTTGACAGCGCGCCACCCCACGAATTGCCCGGGCCGATCTGCGGATATTGCCAGACGATCTTTCCGGTCTGCGGATCAATTGCGCGCAGGTATTTCCTGCCCGGCTCGTCGGGCGCGTCCTTCGTTCCGCCGCCATAAAATGATTTGCCGCGCTGCCACGGCTCCGGTGATTTGCTGTAGATGACGCATTTTTCGAGAGCCATGACGTAGAAGAGTCCCGCCTCCGGGTTGAAGGCCGTTGACATCCAATTCGTCGCGCCTTCGACCGCCGGGCACGTCTTCACGCCTGCGGGCGTGGGCGCGCCGCCGCTCAAAAGCTGTGGCCGTCCGTCGGGGCCAATGCCGCTCGCCCAGGTCAATTGTTCGACGAAGGGTTTGGCCAGCAACAACTCCCCGGTTATCCGGTCGAGGACGTAAAAGAACCCGTTGCGGTTGGCCTGCGCGAGCAATCGGCGCCGCCGGCCCTGGAATTCGGCGTCAATGAGCATCGGCGTTTGCTGCGCGTCCCAATCGTGCAGATCGTGCGGAGTGAATTGATAATGCCAGCGCAGCTTTCCTGTCGCCGGTTCCAGCGCCAGAACCGAATCGGAGTAGAGATTGTCTCCCTTGCGCTCGTCGCCGTTGTAATCAGGGCATGGATTGCCGGTCGTCCAGTAGAGCAGATTGGCTTGCGCGTCATAAGTCCCCGTGAGCCAGGTCGCCGCGCATCCATGCGAAAGAACAACGCTGGGAGGCAGCGCATTGCCGACCCAGGTTTCCGACAAAGGCTCGCCGGGCGCGGGAATAGTCCAGAACCTCCACACGCGCTCGCCGGTTGAGGCTTTGTATGCCGCCAGAAAACCTCGCACGCCTTCATCGCCGCCCGAAATGCCGGAGATCACCAGATTATTGACCACCAGCGGCGCCGCAGTCGCGCCGTAATGCTCGCGGTAATCGGCCATCTCGACATCCCAGAGCAATCTCCCGGTCAGACGATGAAGCGCGATCAGGTGCGCGTGATCGGTCACCATGAAAACTTTGTCGCCGAGCACAGCCACGCCCCGGTTGATCGCTCCCGCCGCATCGCCGACCAGACCTCTGGTCAGCGGGCGCTGATAGCGCCAGATTTGCCTGCCGCTTCGCGCGTCCAGCGCATACGCCCGATTGGCTGTAGTCACGTACATCACGCCGTCAACGACAACCGGAGTCACTTCCAGCCGCCGTGCGTTCGGGATCGGGAAGATCCATTTCGGCGCCAACTGCGCGACGTTGCCGGTGTGAATCTGCCGCAGCGGGCTGTGACGATTGCCGCTGAGATGCCCGTGATATGTGGGCCAGTCACCCGGCTTAGGCTCCGCTATCTCGGCGAAGGAAATTCCGTCGCGGCGCATTCCTTCGCCAATTGAAAAATCGGATGTCGCGCCGGGCGAAGGCTCGACGCCTGATAACCGGCTCAGGTAGGCGAGCAGGTCGCGCATTTCCTCCGGCGTGGCTTTCACTTCAGGCATCAACGAGTCGGTTTCGCGGATGATCTCGGCGATCTCCTGGCGTTGCAACAGACGCAACTCGCCGTCGAGGCTCTGAAGTTGAAGATCGTAGTTGCTCTCGTTTTTCACGAATCCGCGCAGCCGCTGCCCATCGCGCAATCGCGCCGAAATGACTTTGAATCCCGGAGCCAGACGCGCGCCGGGATTTCGCAGCGATTGTTCGATGTCAGGCAATGTCCGTTCAGCGCCGATTTCGGAAAGGTCGGGGCCGATCATCGCGCCTCGCCCTTTGACCGTGTGGCACGAAGAACATTTTCCCTTGCCGAAGAAGAAAGCGGCGCCTGCGGCCACATCGCCCGGCGATGCGTTCTCGGTGGCGGGAACGGAGAGGGAACGAACAAAAGCCACCAACTCACGCATCTCGTTTTCGGGAAGCTGGAAAGCGGGCATGCCTCCGGACGGAATTCCTTTGCGGATCAGTTCGCCAAGCTCAGCGGCTGAACGACGGCGGGCTATCTCGGAAGAAATGATGTCAGGCCCGCGCTCTCCGCCTTTGCCGTCGGCGCCGTGACAGGCGGCGCAGCGCGCCTCGAAATGACGCCTGCCCGCTTCAATCAGCTTTGGATCAATCGTCGTGGGACTCTGCGCCGCCGCTTCAGTGGAGATCATTTCAAAATGGATCAGACATCCGGCGAATGCTGTCAGGAAGAGCAGCGCAATGATCGTTTTTTCTTTTTTCAGACTCACGGTTTCTCCTGTTGAAGCAGAACCAGAAGTTTCTTCGGCGCCACCAGGCGATAGGCCTCGCGCACGCAATTTGTGATCGTCGCGTCGTCGTTCCGATTCAGATGGACGCCGATCCATCCCTGCGTTCCGACGTAAGGCGGCACGAAGAACTGATCCGGCGCCGATGCGACGATTTGTTCCTGCGCGCCCGGCGGAGCTTTGAGCCACAGCGCGATTCGGCCGTCGTTGTGATGGTTGTTCAAATACATTGCGAACATCTTGTTGCGAACGCGAAATGTGGGCGCGCCCCAGGCTTCTTTCTCAGTCGCTTCCGGGAGCGCGAGACAGATTTTTCGGACTCTCGCAAGCTGATCCCTGGCCATCGAATTCGCCTCCTGCTTTGAAATTGAAAAATCGCGCGGGGAGTTTACGACCCTTTGCGGTCGAAGGAAATTGACAAGTTCATTTTTCGTTCGATGGGCATAAGGCTTGCTGCTCATTCCATCAATCCCGAAGAACAAGAATAAATCATAAGACCGATTGTACTCTCCGACTGTGAGAATAAGGCTTGCTGGGTTGGGTTAAACGATTTGCCGGGATAAGCGCGCTACTGATGTTGTTCGGTGTGGCGGAGTCTGCCGCCAGAGCGCAATCCGTAGAGAAAACGCTATCGAACAGCGCGCCCGCCATTGGCATCAATACAGATCGCCTCTCGAACAAAGATTTGCGGCGATGGAATGCGATCAAACAGATTGTCTTCGCCGAAGACGCCGAAGGTGAGCCGTTGCATCCGACATTAAGAGATTTGTGGAAGCGGCTTGAGCGAAGCGGCCACGTTATCTATATCGAGATGCGCGGCGGGGGCCGCGCAGTCTCGAATATCGCAGGCGGTTTTTATATTGAACGATTCGATCCCGAAGGCGTCAATCACGCGGCGATCATCAGGCTTTATCCCGATACGATTGACCGCGCATACATCGGGCCGAACGCCCGGCGCCACGAAGGCTTCATCGCTTTTCAGGGACTCGGCAGGGAAGAACGTTACGCCGAAGTTCTCGGCCATGAAATGGCGCACGCGGTTCACATCCTGAGCGACCTGACAAGAGCGCGAATGGTTGAAGAAGTGATTCAGCAGACCAATGAATTATTCCTCTCCTACGGCAAGCAGAACGGATACGCGAATATCGAACCGGAGATGCGGCGGCGCCTGGATCAGCGAGACGCCTTCCTGAAAGAATTGGAGGAGCCTGCGGAAGCGGCTGAGGCCTTGGTCTGGAGAGAACTCGCGTCAGGCCGCCAGGCGAAAAACAGAAACCGGAGCCGGGAAGCTTTCGCAGGCCGCTGGTAAGTGGCCAAAGCGGTCGCGGTCGTCTACACTTTCAAACCGCAATCCCCCCAAATCCGAACCGCTGATCAATCATAGGAGAGCAATGGATATTCGCATCAGGGCTTCTTTGCGCGGCTTCTTATTTTTTGTCTGTTTCGCGTCTCCGCTTTTCGTTCAAACCTCCTCTTCCGTTTTTGCGCAGGATGGAAAAGACCTGCAAACTCAGACTCTCATCCAGCAATTGTTGAAAGAGCCGGAAGACAGCGCGCGGGAGAACGCCGCGAAGGCTCTTGGCAAAATGGGCGCGGAAGCGCGAGCGGCGATTCCCGCTTTGACCGAAGCCCTCAAGGATCGCAGCGCCTCGGTGAGAAGCAGCGCCGCTTTCGCTTTAGGTCAAATCGGCGTTGAAGCCAAACCCGCCGCCCCGGCGTTGGGCGAACTGTTGAAGGATCAGAACGCGTGGGCGCGCGGCAATGCGGCCTTCGCGCTGGGCAGGGTAGGCGGCGCGAAACCTTATCTGTCTGCGTTGATCGGCCTGCTCAAAGACCCGAACGAAAATGTCCGGAGGGACGCAGCCGATGCGATTGGCAGAATCGGCGCCGAAGCGAAGGAGGCTGTTCCGGCGCTGATTGTTTTGTTGAAGGATAAAAGCGGCGCCGCCCGAAGATATACGGCTGAAGCGCTGGGCCGAATCGGCCCTGAAGCCAAAACCGCCATTCCAGGCTTGATCGAATCTCTCAAAGATCAGGAGTTCGTCGTTCGCACTTACTCGGCCTACGCCCTCAGGCAAATCGGCATGGAAGCGAAAGAGGCGGTTCCGATCTGGACTGCTTTATTGAAGGACAGCCACGAGCACCTTCGCAGTTACGCGGGCGACGCGTTAGGCGAGATTGGGCCGGAGGCGAGGGCCGCGACGCCCGCGCTGATCGAAGCGTTGAAGGATCAGGATAGATTTGTACGTGTGAGCGCCGCGAAGGGGCTTGGCAAGATGGGAGCCGAAGCTAAAACGGCAGTCCCGCCATTGATCGAATTGTTGAAAGACAAAGAGCCGCTCGTCCGCGCAAGCGCCGCCGACGCTTTAGGCCGGATGGGCGCTGAAGCCAAGTCGGCGATGCCTGCGCTGGCCGAGTCACAGAAAGACCCGGCGACGATAGTTAGACTCGCGGCGACCGGAGCCATCGGCAAAATCGGTTCGCCTGAAACGAAGCAGTAAGAAGCGCCGCCGGAATCAGCGCGTTATCGAGCCGCCGTCGCCTTGCGCCGCGCCGGTTTGAGTTCATAAACTTCTTCAACCGCCGCTCGCAACAGTTCCGCCACGCTCCACGCCTGGGCGATGCAACCGCGCGGATGGTGAGGCGGGTCGCCATCGTAAATTTCCGACACCTGACCGAGACCGGCTTCAAGAAAATGCGGTTGGAATCCTTCGAGTAACTGCGTTGCCCGCGCGCGGCTCTTTCCGGTCCTGCCGTTGGCTTTGAGATATGCGGTGATGAACGGCCCCATTAACCAGGCCCAGACCGTGCCTTGATGATAAACGCCGTCACGCTGTGACGGACCGCCTTCGTAACGGCCACGATATTGCGGATCGTGCGGCGAAAGGCTTCTCAATCCGTATGGCGTCAGCAGGTCGCGCTCGACGACCGTCACCACCTGTTTGGCTTTCTCGCGCGAAAGCATCGTGTGCGGCAGGCTGACAGCCAGAATCTGATTGGGCCGGATCGCAGCGTCGCGCGTTTCTCCGTCAATCACGTCGAAAAGACATCCCGCGGCTTCGTTCCAAAACAACTGATTGAAACTCCGCCTGGCGCGCGCGGCCATCCGGCCATAACGTTTTTCGTTTTGTTTGTCGCCGAATTCATGCGCCAGACGCTCCATCACGCGCAGCGCGTTATACCAGAGCGCCTGAATCTCGACGGCTTTGCCCGTGCGCGGAGTTATCTCCCGGCCATCAACCCGCGCATCCATCCACGTCAGTTGAACGCCCGATTCGCCTGAATGCAGCAGCCCATCGTCGTCAACGCGAATGCCATAGCGCGTTCCGCGTTCGTGCCAGTCAATGATTTCGGTCAGCGCAGCGTAAAGTTCGGACCGAACGAATTTGTAATCGCCCGTGTATTGCAGCAGCGCGCGCACGGATTCGAAATACCAGAGCGTTGCGTCAACCGTGTTGTACTCCGGCTCTGCGCCCGCATCGGGAAAGCGGTTCGGCAGCATGCCGCGATCAACGAATCGGGCGAAGGCGCGCAGGACGCTCTTCGCTTCTTCAGCGCGGCCTGTAACGAGCGTCAGCCCCGGCAGCGCAATCATCGTGTCGCGTCCCCAATCGCCGAACCAGTGATAACCGGCGATGACCGTCTTCTGGTCTCCGCGCGCGACGATGAATTGATCGGCGGCTGCGGCCAGCGTGCGGACGAATTCGCAGGCGTTCGGATAAACGTCATTGATCGCCTGGCGGCGATTGATCTCCGCCTGCTTATAATCAAAGACGCGGTTGATGTCGCGTCGTTCTGTCGAGGCGATGATCGCCGCTCGCGCGCGGCGGCTCAGGTCGAATTTCAACGCGCAGGGGCTGAACAGGTCTTCGTGAAAATCCAGCCCGCGCTCGCGCTCCTCCTGATACTCGAAATTGCGATACCACCATCCGTTCAGATCGAGATCATCGGCGTTGTGCGCGAGATGCAGCGAGGGAACTCCATCGTAAGGTTTGACCGTCGCCAGATTCGGCTCAGTCTCGACGCTCGGATCGAGCGCGCCGTTTTCATGCATCGCGCTGTGATAATCGCGGAAAGCGATGAGCGGGCGGATTTCGAGTAAGCAGCCGGTCGCTTGGTTGGCGGCTTTCATCTCGTACTGAATGACCGCGCTGTTCTCGCCGTGAATCATAAACACGGATTTCTCGATTTCGATCCCTGCGACTTCGTAAGTGAAGACGGGGAATGGATCGAGCCGGAACTGCCTGAGGTATTGGTAGCCCTGCGGATGAACCACGCCGGGATATTGATTGGCCGAAAGCTCGTAGCGATTGCCCGCGACGATCAGCGTCTCCTCGAACTTCGACAGCAGCGCCATGCGCCCGACAGGCGGATTGGTGGCGGCCACCAGCAGTCCGTGATACCGCCGCGTGTTCACCCCCGCGATTGTCGAAGATGCGAATCCTCCCAGCCCGTTGGTTTCCAGCCACTCTTTGCGCAAGGCCGAATCCGGGTTGCGGAGCGTTTCCTGATTGAAGCTGATCATTTTTACCTCCTCGCGTTTCATTGATGTTTGGTCAATACGCTTTCTCAATCCTCCGTAGCGGCAAATCTATTCCGGATAAACGCTCTTTGGAGGCGCGCGGGAATAATCTGGACGTTGCGCAGGATAACGTATTTGATAGGTCAAAGCTGCGTTTCGGCGGGCTTTCGATGTGAGGCGATAAACACAAAGGAGAAAACCATGAAGCTGAGTAAAGGTATGAACATCCTGAGCTGGATTTTACGTCTGGTCGTCGCGGGCATTCTCTTTCAGACGCTCTTCTTCAAATTCACGGGCGCGCAGGAGTCTGTCTACATCTTCACCAAACTGGGGATCGAACCCTGGGGCAGAATCGGATCGGGCGTGGGCGAATTGATTGCAGTGATCCTGCTGCTGATTCCTTCGACGGTCACAATCGGCGCGATTCTCTCGCTCGGCGTGATCAGCGGCGCGATTATGAGCCATCTGACCAAACTCGGAATCGTCGTCATCAATTCCGACGGCACGTCCGACGGAGGGCTGCTGTTTGCGCTCGCGCTGATCGTTTTTGTCTGTAGCGCGATCATTCTGGCCATTCACCGCCGCGAAATTCCGGTCGCCGGTTCGATGTTGTTTAACGGCGACAATCAATAAAAAAAGCCGCCGGATGTCGAAGCCTCTCGCTTCGGCATCCGGCGGCAAACCGCCAGGAGGCGACGGCCACAGGCGGATCAAAGCTCCGCGACTTCGCAGAAGACCTTGATCGCGCCTTTGGCCGTAGTCAGTTTCTCGAACAACTCCTTGTAATTCTCCAGCCCCTTGACCGGATGCGTCAGCAACCGCTTGAGCCAGCCCGGATATTCGGCCTCGGCCTGCGCCATATCGCGCGCGCCCATCTCGAAGTATTCGCGGTTGGCGTTGACCGTGCCGACCATCACCTTGTTGCCGAGCACGAATTCGAGATTGATCCGGTCAGCGGGGACTTCGATCTTACGGTCGCCGCCGGTCACGCTTGAAAGCACGAGCGCGCCGTTTTTGCCGAGCGCCTGCATACTGTCGAAGACCACCGGCGAATAACCTGTCGCCTCGAAGATGATGTCGAACGGCCCATGTGATTTCGCCGCTTCGATGATCGGCAAATCCGCCGTTGATTCATAGCGCGCGCCGATGGCTTCGATCAGATCGGAATTGAGATAAGGCTTCCTGCTCAGGCCGAACGTCGTCACATCCAGCCCGCGCAGCCGCAAGACCAGCGTCGCCAGCAAACCAATCGTGCCCGCGCCCATCACGGCAGCTTTTTTAGGCCGCCACACTTTCAATCGCCGCTGAATTTCGTAAGCCTGGTGAATGCCTTTCTCGACCACCGTCATCGGTTCGAGCAGCACGCCGACTTCTTTCAAACCTCGCGGGACTTTGACGATGAACTCGGCGTCGTCAACGTAATACTCGGTCAGAAAACCGTGACGAAGATTGATGCCGCGCTCGAAGTAAGTGTCGTCGGTCGTCATATCGTTCGTCCCGATCACGTCGTAGATGCTCGAACCGGGGCGACGCACGGTGGCGACGACGTAATCGCCTGGCTTCAGTTCAGTCACGTTCGGCCCGACGGCTTCAACCCGTCCGAAGCCTTCGTGGCCGATGACCAGGAAATTGTAGCCCGGAGGCGCCGCGCCATATTCAGCCGCGTTGATCTCCTTGTCGGTGCCGTCAACGCCTACGCGCAGCACGCGCACCAGCGCGCCGCGCCCGTTCGGAACCTCGCCGACTTCAGGCGCCGGCAGATCGGCCAGGTGCGCGCTGCCGGGTTTTCCAGGTGTTACCGCTATTGCTTTCACTTTCTCCCTCCTTCTTTCTTGCTGTGATTCAGGTAAAGCTTCCCATCCACGATCTTTCACCTCCCAGGATCGCTTGTTTGTTTCGTGCGCCGCGAATGTGCGGCTCAATAACTTAATCCGGTCGGAAGGAGGTTTTATTCCAGCTTGTGTTATCGTTCGATGTCCGCGCCGAGGCAATACGCATTGCCTCGGTCTCAAAATTTTGCGTCTTGCCTGATTGGGATTGTGTTATGGTAGGGCATCTGAAAATCTGATCTCGAAAGGAGGTATTCAATGAGATCACTATTTCAATACGTTGGTTCTGGCGCCCTGGCTTTCTTTTTCTCCCTTTCCCTCTCTTCCTGCGCTCAACCCCAGAGACCTTCGCCTGGCTATGCTCCGGGCTATGGATTTGATTCTCAAACCCAATATTCCACGAGACCACAGAGGATCAATGATCGAAGATGGAATGACGGGAGCTGGGACAATAGAAGATGGAATTACTCGGCGCCCGGCTTCGTCCACATTTACCAGAAAGACGGAGGATTCGGGAGGGCCAGGATTTATATGGACGGAGAGCCGATTGCCCAACTAAGAGAGAAACGCTATTTCGTTATCAGGGTGAGGCCCGGCTTACATCGTTTCAATGTCTCGAAACCGGATCAGGGAGAATTGGTTCTCAATGTCGTCCGTGGCCGGCACTACTACGTTAAGAACAGCGAGACCTTCGGTGGCGGAAAGGAGAAGCTTAGATTGATGGACGTTGAGAGCGCGGACTTCGAGATATCAAGGATGAAAATGTTGGAGGGGAAAGACATCATCGTTTATCAGCATTTTGTCGAACCGGCGATGTCGAGTAGCGCCTGGCGTTGATCCTTTGCGCAGGCAGACAATCGGCTGCCGATTGCGACAAAAAGCTCAGGTGATTACACGACATTACTTTCCCGCACGCGCGCTTCCAGCAGTCTGGGAGCGCGCGTAGCAGCTCTTTATCAGCTATTCCCCACTTTGCTGAATCAACTTCGCAACCAACCCCGTCCACCCCGTTTGATGGCTCGCCCCGATACCCGCGCCGTTGTCGCCGTGAAAATATTCGTGAAACAGGATCAGGTCGCGCCAGTGCTCGTCGGCCTGAAACTTCTCAGTCCCGCCATAAGCCGGTCTGCGGCCATCGTCGCCGCGCAGGAAGATGTGAGTCATTCGCCGTGAAATCTCTCCGGCCACATTCCACAGGTCTTTCTTCTCGCCTGAGCCGAAAGGAAATTCGACCTTGAACGAGTCGCCGAGGAAGTAATGGAATTTTTGCAGCGACTCGATGATCAGGTAATTCACTGGGAACCAGACGGGGCCGCGCCAGTTGGAGTTTCCGCCGAACAGTCCGGTTGACGATTCCGCAGGCTCGTAATCCACACGGTATTCGCCGCCGTTGACGCGCATCACGTAAGGATGATCTTTGTGGTAACGCGAAACGGCGCGAATGCCGTGCGGCCCCAGGAATTCGTTTTCGTCGAGCATGTAGCGCATCACGCTACGCAGGCGGTTGCGGTCAACCAGCGACAGGAAGCGACGCACGCGTCCATCTTCGTCCGTTCGCGTTTCAACGTGACTGGCGAAATCCGGGCGGTTCTCGATGAACCACTGCATTCGTTTTTTGAAGCCGGGCAGTTTGTCCAGCGCTTCCGAATCGAGCGTCTCGACGGCGAAGAGCGGAATCAATCCGACCATCGAGCGGACGCGCATCGGAATGTGGTCGCCGCTCGGCAGGTGCAGCACGTCGTAATAAAAACCGTCCCGCTCGTCCCACAGGTTCGTGTCGCCGCAGCTCATGTGATTCATCGCATGGCAGATGTAGACGAAATGCTCGAAAAACTTCGACGCCACGTCTTCGTAAGCGTCGTCGTATTTGGCCAGTTCCAGCGCGATGGCCAGCATGTTCAGGCAGTACATCCCCATCCAACTCGTCGCGTCCGATTGTTCGATGTGGCCGCCTGTGGGCAGCGCCGAACTGCGGTCGAAGACGCCGATGTTGTCCAGGCCCAGGAAGCCGCCCTGAAAGATGTTCTTGCCATCGGCGTCTTTGCGGTTGACCCACCAGGTGAAATTGAGCAGCAGCTTGTGGAAGACGCGCTCCAGGAATTTGCGGTCGCCTCCGTCGGACGAGCCGCTCCGCCGCTGCTCTATTTTATAAACGCGCCAGGCGGCCCATGCGTGAACAGGCGGATTCACATCTCCGAAAGCCCATTCGTAAGCCGGGATCTGACCGTTCGGATGCATGTACCATTCGCGCAGCATCAGGATAAGTTGCTCTTTGGCAAAATCGGAATCAACCAGCGCGAGCGGGATGCAATGAAAAGCCAGATCCCACGCGGCGTACCACGGATACTCCCACTTGTCCGGCATCGAGATCACGTCGGCGTTGAACAAATGCGACCAATCGCTGTTGCGGCCTTTCGCGCGCTGTCGCGGCGGATCGGGCTGCGCCGGATCGCCGCGCAGCCAGCGGTTCAGGTCGTAGTAGTAAAACTGCTTGCTCCACAGCAAACCGGCGAAGGCCTGCCGCTGCACGTTCTTCGCGTCATCGGATAGGTTGGCCGGAGAGAGCTTGTCGTAAAACTCATCGGCCTCTTTCATCCGATCAGCGAACGTCTTGTCGAAGTTTTTGCCGAAAGCTTTGTCGAGCTTCAGGTCGTCGGTCAGTCGCAGCTTGATCGTCTTCGCCTCGCCGGATTTGAGCCTCAGGCGGTAATGCGCCGCAGCCTTCGATCCGATGCGCGCCGGATTGACCGCGTCTTTGTCGCCGTGGACGATGTAATCGTTGACGCCGTCTTTGACGTAAGGCGAATCGTTCTCGCCGCCGTAAAGCCGCCGGTTGTTGGTCTCGTTTTCGGTGAAGAGCAGTTCCGGCGCGCCTTCACAGAACAGCCTGCGCGTCCCGTGATGCTCCTGTTTCAATTCGATCACGGTCGAGCCGTTCACAGGATCAACCTGTTTCATTCGCGGGCGTCTTCCTTCCAAACCCCACGACCACGTGTTGCGAAACCACAGAGCCGGCAGCAGGTCAAGCTCGGCCTCATCCGGCCCGCGATTGGCGACGGTGATCTTGATCAGAATGTCTTCGGGCGCGCCTTTGGCGTATTCGGCGAAGACATCGAAGTAGCGGTCGTCGTCGAAAACGCCCGTGTCAATCAACTCGAATTCCAGCGCTTCGCGTCCGCGCCGCTGGTTCTCCTCGATCAATTGTTGATAGGGAAATTCAGCCTGCGGATATTTGTACAAAAACTTCATGTACGAATGCGTCGGCGTCGAATCGAGGTAGAAGTAATACTCTTTGACATCCTCGCCGTGATTGCCCTGCGAGCCGGTCAATCCGAACAGACGTTCTTTCAAGATCGGATCGCGCCCGTTCCACATCGCCAGCGCGAAGCAGATCAATTGCCGCCGGTCGCAGACGCCGCCGATGCCGTCTTCGCCCCAGCGATAAGCCTTCGACCGCGCGTGGTCGTGCGGGAAATAATCCCAGGCCGCGCCATATTCGCTGTAATCTTCGCGCACGGTGCCCCACGAACGTTCGCTCAAATAAGGCCCCCAGCGTTTCCAATGTTTCGCGCGGGCGCGCGATTCGGCCAGGCGTTGTTCCTCGGCGGTCTCGCGCGGTTTTAATTTCTGCTTTCCTTCTTCAGCCTGATATTTCACGACCTACTCCCTCCGTAGCGTGTTTTCACTCTCGCATAACTTTATCCGGCAAGTCTCTCATAATATTCCCGACATTCAGTTATCCCGTAAGCAAAAGCCCGGCGCTAAGTTCTTTTTTTTGCTGGCGTGAGTGGATTCGTCGCTGGATTCCGTTTGTGTAATTGAGGGGAAATACGATGAGCGTCACGACCGCATCGCCTGACCAGATTGCCGGAACAACTATTAGGATCAATATTTTTTTCCTCTGCGAACCTCGGCGGCCTTTGCCGTTGTAGGTTGTGCGGATGTTTGTTGTTATGATTTGGCCACCGAGCGAATGGAACGGACGGCGGTATCCGGTTCGCTCTCACATCATACCTTACGATCTTACGGGAGAAACTAAACAATATGGGGAAGATATTGCTTGTCGAAGACAACGAAATGAACCGCGACATGCTTTCGCGACGGCTGGAACGGAAGAATTACGAGGTCATCATCGCTGTGGACGGGGCGGAGGGCGTCGCGAAAGCGCAGACCGAAAGTCCTGATTTGATTTTGATGGACATCAGCCTGCCGGTGATTGACGGGCGCGAGGCGACACGCCGGCTGAAAGCCGCGCCCGAAACGAGCGCGATTCCGGTCATCGCGTTGACGGCGCACGCGATGGCGGGCGACCGCGACATGGCGCTCGAAGCGGGCTGCGACGATTACGAGACGAAACCGGTTGATTTGCCACGCTTGCTCGAGAAGATCGAAACGTTGTTGAGCAAAAACAAGGCGAGTTGATGCGCGAAACTGATACGGCAACACCATTGCAAGATGACGGGCGGGCCGGGCGCGCGCTGCTGGCGCACCTGCGTCACGAGTTGCGCACGCCGCTCAACGCCGTCATCGGCTACAGCGAATTGCTGCTGGAAGATGAGGACGCCGGAGAGTTCAACGACGGCCTGCGCAAGATGCTGGCCGCAGGCCGCGAATTGCTCGCCTTGGTGAATGACCTGCTCAATCCCGCTTCGCCCGAAGCGAAGATGTCGGAGTCGGCTGCGGAACCCCACGCCGCAAGCGTGCGCCATCAACTTCGCACATCGCTGACCACCGTTTCAGGCTATTGCGAGTTGTTGCTTGAAGAGGCCGCGGAGGCCGGGCGCGCTGAAGTCATCGGCGACCTGGAACGCATTCACCGGTCGGCGGAGAAGTTCCTGACGCTGATTGACAGCGTGATTGACCTGGCCCGAATCGAGAAATCCGAGGAGGTCGAGCAAGAGGCCGAAGCGTTCGCAATGCAGGCGGCGCGCGTCCCCGAAATGATTCGTGAGATGGTCAGCGATCTGCATCCATTCGCTGATGATGGCGTAGGATCGCTGCATTCGGAGACCGGCTCGCTGCTCATCGTGGATGACAACGAAATCACCCGCGACCTGCTCGCGCGGCGGCTCACGCGTGAAGGGCATCAGGTAGCGGTGGCGAACGGCGGGCGTCAGGGGTTGGAGATGATTGAAAGGGAAAATTTCGATCTCGTGCTGCTCGACGTCATCATGCCCGAAATGAATGGTTATCAGGTTCTCGACCGGCTGAAGGCGCAGGGCCGGTTGCGCGATCTGCCCGTCATCATGCTTTCCACATTCGGCGAGATGGAGAGCGTCGCGCAGTGCATTCGCATGGGCGCGGAAGACTATCTATCGAAACCTTACGACCCGGTGTTGCTGCGGGCGCGGATTGGCGCGAGCCTGGAGAAAAAACGGCTGCGTGACCGGCTGCGCGATCAACTGCGGGCCATCGAGCAGGAATTGGATTTGGCGGCGCGCATTCAACAATCCATCCTGCCGCGTGAATTCCCGGTCAGCGAGCGCATCGAGGTCTTCGCCGAGATGACGCCCGCGCGAGCCATCGGCGGCGACTTTTACGATTTCTTTCAAATTGACGATTCGCGCTTCGGCTTCGCCATCGCCGACGTGTCGGGGAAAGGCGCGCCGGCGGCTTTGTTTATGGCTCTCAGCCGAGCTTTCCTGAAAGCCACGGCGGTCGAAGGCATGCCGGCGGGCGAATGCCTTGAGCGCGTGAACCGCCTGGTTTATGCGGAGAATCAAGCCGGCATGTTCGTCACTGTCTTTTACGGCATTCTGAACACGCGTACCGGCGAAGTCGAATTTGCAAACGCGGGACACAACCATCCGTATCTGCTACGCCACGGCGCGCCGCCGGAGTTGCTGAATCACCATAGCTCGCTGGTCGTCGGAGTGATGAAGAAAGCGGTCTATCCCACTCACCACATTCAACTCCGGCCCGGCGACAGCCTGTTTCTTTACACCGATGGCGTGACGGAAGCCATGAACGAGGCGGGCGACCTGTTTTCAGAAGAACGACTGGAACAGGCTCTGGCGCGCGCGGATGGCGGTTCGCTGGAAGAAACAACGCGCGGCGTCAGCCAGGAAGTGCGACGTTTTGCGGACGGCGCCGCGCAGTCCGACGACTTGACCATGCTTCTGGTCAAATACTGCGGATAAAGAATAAGAGGAAAAATGAAACTGAACATGCGAAACAATTTGCGCTGGAACGGACGCGCGGCGATTGCGCTGCTCGGCGGTTGCGCGGTGGTGGCCGCATCGCTCTGGGCTGGACACTCGCACGCGCAACAGACGCAGCAGGGGAAACAAGCGCAGCAGCAGGCGCAGACGCCGGAGCGCCGGAGCGCCGAGGCGGGGTTGCCCTTCGTCACATGGTTCAGCCCCCAAGAGTACGGCAGCACGGCGCAAATCTGGTCGTTCGCGCAGGATGATCGGGGGCTTCTTTACGTCGGAACCGGCAGCGGAGTCCGGGAATACGACGGGACTTCCTGGCGCGCCATCGCCACGCCTCACGACTCCATTGTGCGCTCGATGGCCAAAGGCCCGGGCGGGCGCATCTTCGTGGGCGAAACGGGAGATTTCGGCTACCTGAGACCGGACCAGACCGGAGAGATGAAGTACGTTTCGCTGCTGGAATTCGTGCCGAAGGAGGATCGTAATTTTCAGGATGTCCGCAGTATCCGGGTTGCGCCCGAAGGCGTTTACTTCCTGTCTACCGATCGGCTGTTCCGTTTGGAGCCGGATGGACAGAGCTGGCGCGTCAAGGCCTGGAAGCCCGCGACGGCCTTCGGTGGGGCGGCATACGTTTTCGGAACGTTGTACATCAATGTGGTAGGAGAGCCGCCGCAGCGATTGGCGGGCGACAGATTGGAAATCGTTCCGCTAAAAGGTCTGGGAGAGCTAAGGGGTGATAACAGAATCGTTGAGATGTTGCCTTATTCAGAGGCC
Organism: Acidobacteriota bacterium; assembly: GCA_022072205.1. GTDB lineage: Bacteria > Acidobacteriota > Blastocatellia > RBC074 > RBC074 > JAJVID01. The sequence goes on along the minus strand of JAJVID010000202.1, from coordinate 4,962 downwards.
ACTCGGCAGATTCTGATAGTAACGCGAGCCGGACAATTCTTTCTGATGGACGACAGCGGAGTTCATCCCTTTGCCGCCGATGCCGCCGCGCTGCGGAATCAGAAACTGAACGTCTCCGGCGCAGTCGCGCTCAGTGATGGGGCAATAGGCCTTGGAACAACCGCCGGCGGCTTTTTCATTATGGAACGCGACGGCAAAGCGAGGCGCTACCTGGATCGCGCTGCGGGCATTCCGTCCGACGGCGTGCTCAAAGCATTCGTTGATCGAGTCGGCACGGTCTGGCTGGGATTGCAGAACGGCATCGCCAAAGTGGAGGCCGCGTCTCCGTTGACCGAATTTGGAAGCGCGGTTGGTATGTCGGCGGTGGCGACTGAAATTACCCGGCATCGCGGAGAGTTGTACGTGGCGACTCTGAACGGCTTGATGCGCCTGGACGCCGCGACCGGCGTGTTCCAGCCTGTGCCGGGATTTAAGTCTCTACAGTTATTTGGATTGTTGTCGCACGGCGCCAGCCTGCTGGTTGCGGACGGCGGCGGGGGCGTATCTCAGTTGACGGGAAATACTGTTAAACCGGTCGTCCGGCCATCAACCTCTGCCAACGCTTACTTTGCCATGGCCCATTCTCGCCAGGACGCCAATCGGGTCTGGCTATGCACTGCGCGCGGACTGGCGTCCATTCGGTGGGATACTGCGGCGGGGCGCTGGGTGGATGAGGGATTGATTGTGCAGACTCCGATAGTCCGATCAGTTGTGGAGCCGGAGCCGGGCTTGTTGTGGCTTGGCACGGAATCGCGGGGCGTGGCGCGGGTTCGCTTGCAGGGCGATTCGTTGCTGAATCTCAAAGTGGCCAAAGTAGAACGATTCGGCAAGGCCGATGGATTGCCCGATGATGGCGGCGTGAGCGCGCATCTGGCGGCGGGACATGTCGTCTTCGCCTCGCGCAAGGGCGTCCGTGAGTTTGACGAGGGCGCCGGGCGGTTTGTGGAATCGAAGCTGTTCGGCGCGATCCCGACGGGTGGTTCACCGGAAGAATACACCGTGAGGACGACTCCGCAGGGCGACATCTGGGTCAACTTCGGGGTGCGACCGGTACTGATGCGGAAACAGAGCGACGGCGCTTTCAAAACCGACGATGGCATCCTGCAGCGGATCGGCGATGGCCGGGTTGCGTGGCTGCACATGGATGAGGACGGCGTGTTGTGGTTGGGCGGCAATGATCGGATGTTCCGCTACGATCCATCGCAGGCGCGAAGCGGAAACGAAAGCTTTCCGGCGCTGGTGCGCCGAGTGACAGCGGGCGAACAGGGAAAGACGCTGCTCTACGGCGGCGCCGGCGACGCGGCTATGCAGAGACAGGCCTCGCTCGCATACCGCGACAACTCATTGCGCTTCGAGTATGCGGCGGGAAGTTTGGAAGACCCGGCCCGGAATCAATATCAAACCATGCTCGAAGGCTTCGACCACGATTGGTCGCCCTGGACGCGGGAGGCGCGGCGCGATTACACGAATCTGCCGCCGGGCAAATACCGCTTCCGCGTGAAGACTATGAATTCGCTGGGGCGGATGGGCGTCGAAGCGGCATACCGGCTGGAAATTCTGCCGCCCTGGTATCGCACGTGGTGGGCTTATGGTTTTTACGTTTTGTTGCTGGCGGCGGCGGGATTTGGACTTGATCGCATGATGCGGTGGCGGCTGTTGGCGCGCGAACGGGAGAAATCCAAACTACGCGAAGCTCAGTTGCGCGCCGAAACCTCAGCGGCGGAAGCCAAGACGCTGCAAGCCGAGAACGAGCGCAACAAGAACGCTGAATTGCTGAGCGAAATCGGCAAGGAGCTGACCTCTTCGCTCGAACTGGACACGATCTTCTTCCGGCTTTATCAGCACGTGAATCAATTGATGGACGCGACGATCTTCGGCGTGGGCGTTTACCATCCCGACCGTCAGGAGATCGAATATCAGTTGGCGATGGAGCAGGGCAAACGTTACGCGCCGTACACGCGCGACACGCGCGACCGCAATCAGTTCCCGGTCTGGTGCATCGAGCATCGGCAGCCCGTGTTCATCAACGACGTAGCCATCGAGCATTCCAAATACATCGAGGCGTACGATGAGCCGAGCGGGAATTTTGAAGACGGCGCGACTCCGATTGCGCGCGCCTCGTCATTTTTGTACCTGCCGCTGATGATGAAAGACCGCGTGCTGGGCGTGATCACGGTGCAAAGCTTCAAGAAGAACGCTTACACCAATTATCACCTCGATCTGCTCGAAAACCTTGCGGCCTACACCTCCATCGCGCTCGACAACGCCGAAGCGTATCTGCGACTGAAAGCCACGCAGGAAAAACTGGCCGAGCAGGAAAAACTGGCTTCGGCCGCCAATCAGGCCAAGAGCACGTTTCTGGCCAACATGAGCCACGAACTGCGCACGCCGCTCAACGCCGTCATCGGCTACAGCGAGATGTTGCAGGAGGAAGCCGAAGACCTGGGGCAGGCGGAGTTCATCCCCGACCTCAAGAAGATCAACGCGGCGGGCCGTCACCTGCTCGAACTCATCAACAGCGTGCTCGACCTGTCGAAGATCGAAGCCGGCAAGATGGAACTTTATCTCGAAACGTTCGAGGTCAGGAATTTGATCGCGGACGTGGCGGCGGTGATCGAACCGCTCATCGCGCGCAACGCCAACCGGCTCGAAATCAATTGCGCGCCGGATGTGGGCGCGATGCGCGCCGACCTGACCAAAGTCCGGCAAGTGCTTTTCAACTTGCTCTCGAACGCCTCGAAGTTCACCGAATCGGGCACGATCACGCTGGACGCGGCGCGGCGCGGCGATTGGCTTGTTTTTCGCGTCAGCGACAGCGGCATCGGCATGACGCGGGAGCAGATGGACAAACTCTTTCAGCCTTTCATGCAAGCCGACGCTTCAACGACTCGGCAGTACGGCGGGACGGGGCTGGGGCTGACGATCACCAGAAAATTCTGCGAGATGATGGGCGGCTCGGTGAACGTCGAGAGCGAGCCGGGACGCGGCACGACCTTCACCATCGAGCTGCCTGCGCAGGTGGGCGAGGCGAAGACGCCCGGCGAGCGCGTCGTGGCGCCGCTATCGGAGGTCAGCGACTCGGCTCCGCTCATTCTGGTGATTGACGACGACCCTGGAGTGCAGGAGTTGATGACGCGTTTCCTGAACCGCGAAGGCTTCCGCGTCGCAAGCGCTTTGGACGGGCAGGAAGGTCTGCGGCTGGCGCGCGAACTGCGGCCCGCCGCGATCACGCTTGACGTGATGATGCCGGGAATGGACGGCTGGGCCGTGCTCTCCGCGCTCAAGGCCGATGCGGCGACCGCCGATTTGCCTGTGATCATGCTGACCATCGTGGATGAAAAGAATCTGGGCTATGCGCTCGGAGCTGCCGAATACCTGAACAAGCCGATAGACCGCGAGCGGCTGTTGTCGCTGCTCGAAAAGTATCGGCCTGAAGTTCAGACCGGCTCGGTGCTGGTGGTTGAAGACGACGCGGCGACGCGCGATGTGTTGCGGCGCTTGTTGGAGAAAGAAGGATGGCGGGTTATCGAAGCTGAAAACGGGCGCGTGGGGCTGGAATGCTTAGCGCAACAGACGCCGCACCTGATCCTGCTCGATCTGATGATGCCGGAGATGGACGGCTTCGCGTTCGTCGAAGAATTGCAGAAAGGCCCGCTGCGAGGCTCGATCCCGATCATCGTGATCACGGCGAAGGACGTGACGGTGGAAGACCGGCTGCGGTTGAACGGATACGTCGAGAAGATTCTGGAAAAGGGCGCTTACAGCCGGGAAGAACTGCTGCGCGAAGTGCGCGATCTGGTGTCGGCCTGCGTGCGCGAGGTCGCACTCAGATAGCTCGTGAAATTTTAGCGGTTTCCATTTGCGAGTTCGGAAACGCTGCCGCGCCGAGCAAGGCTTTGCAGAGTCGTCAGGGAGTACCTAAAACCCAGAGCCTACAACCTGCAACCTATAAATTTTTCCTTCGATGGTCTGATCAATCGCTGGTTCGGAGGGAGGTTTATAGGTTGTAGGTGTTCGGCCGCAGGTTTTGGCTTACCGGCAAAGGCCACAACCGACTTTGCAAAAGCCCTGCCGCGCCGAGGCGATACTGAACATTTATTCGAGAAATGCTGTGAGCCAAATGAGTGACGATCAAACAACCGGCAACGTCGAAGCCAGGCGCGCGTGGCTCGCTCACATGCGGCACGAGTTGCGCACGCCGCTCAACGCCATCATCGGCTACAGCGAAATGTTGTTGGAGGATGCGCGGGCGGAAGGCCTGGCGGACTTCGCGCCCGATCTGGAGAAGATTCAGGCGGCGGGCGAGCGGCTGTTGAAGATTGTCAACGAAATTCTCTCGCCGGATCAGGCTGATGAGGCGCGAACCGAAGTCGGCGATGGCTTCGGCGCGAGGCTGCGACACGAGATGCGGACGCCGCTCACCGGCGCCATCGGCTACAGCGAGATGTTGCTGGAATTGGCTGTTGACGCAGGGCTGGAGAACTTCGTGGCCGACCTGGAACGAATTCGCGCTGCGGGATTCGCGTTGTTGGCTTTGCTGGATGACGCGGTGCAATGGAAAGAGGCGGGCCACGAAGACAGCAGCGCAGCTTTGGCGGAGAAGTCGCTGCCGAGCATGGCGCTCGCGGCCAGCCACGCGCCTCAGAGTAACAGCGTCGAGGCGGAGAGCGGGCGGTTGCTTGTCGTGGATGATAGCCCGATCAATTGCGACGTGCTCTCGCGGCGGCTGCAGCGGCTCGGCCACACGGTCGCTGTTGCGGGAGATGGAGCGCAGGCGCTGGCGATGATGCGGGAGCAGCCGTTCGATCTCGTGCTGCTCGACATCATGATGCCGGAACTGAACGGTTACGAAGTGTTGCAACGAATGAAGGCCGACAGCGCGTTGCGCGACCTGCCGGTGATTATGATCTCGGCGTTATACGA
>JAJVID010000214.1:10246-27604 GCA_022072205.1 Acidobacteriota bacterium | reverse complement strand
TTCGTTGCGGCGGATCAGGCGCAACTGATTCTGCGCAGCCTGCGCTGCGACTTCCGGGTTCTGTTTGATGCGGGTCGTTTGCTCTTTGATCTGCCGGTTAGCGTTCTTCGCGTTCTCGACCCGCGCCGAAGTCTCGTTGAATGAATCTCTGGCCTCGCGCTCCTGCTCGCGCGCGCTTGAGTAAGCCGAATACGAGAGCGCGGAAATCGCCAAAATGATCATCGCCAGCCAGACGTAGTTGGGAAAGCGCGGCATCCACCACAATGACCTTGCGCCCTCGAATCCCACGGAGCGGACTCTGACCGACGTTCTAGTCGAGTACGAATTTACTGCCTGTTTCAAGCAACACCTCCAGATCTTTCTTTGTATTTGTTTCTGCGTAACACCTCACCACCGGTTCGGTGCCCGACATTCGGAGCAACATCCACGACCCGTCGTCAAAGATGTATTTCACGCCGTCCATCCGATTTACTTCGGCTACACGGCGTCCGCCAATTGAATCAGGCGGATCGGACGACAAACGTTTTTGCAAACGGTCTTTGACTTCAGGCGTAAGTTTGATACCGACGCGCTCGCTGTAAAGCGCGCCGTCTTTTCGGAACAATTCTTCGATCATTTCGCTCAGGGACTTGCCGCGCGAGGCGACCATCTCAATGACCAGCAGACAGGCCAGTATTCCGTCTTTCTCCGGGAAGTGGCCTTTCACAGTCAGCCCTGCGCTCTCTTCGCCGCCCAGGATGATCCTGTCCTCATTTATCAACTCGCCGATGAATTTGAACCCGACCGGCGTTTCGTAAACCTGGCGTCCGTGTCGCCCGGCCACGCGGTCAACCAGATGCGTCGTCGCCACGCTCCGCGCTACGCCGCCAGACCAATCAGGACGGGATTCGCAGAGGTAATCGAGCACGAGCGCCAGAATGTGATTGGCCGAAATGAACGATCCGTCACGATCAATGAAGCCGAACCGGTCTGCGTCGCCATCCGTCGAAACTCCAAGCGCGAGTTTCTGGTCGAGCACGAGCTGACGCATCTGGCTCAGATTCTTTTCCGACGGCTCAGGGCTGTGCCCGCCGAAGAGCACGTCGCGATAATCGTGAACAGTGCTGACTTCGCACCCGCGCCTTCGCAAAACTTCATCCAGGTAACCCCGGCCAGTGCCCCACAGCGGATCGTATGCCAGCCGCAGCTTAGCTGAAGCGATCTTGCCGAAATCAATCTTCGTGGCCAAATCATTCAAATAATCTTCGCGCGGATCGAACGCGATGGCTTCGGCGGCGCTTTTTCGTTCGGGCCTTTGAATCTTGCCCGATTGAATCTCGGCGATACGCTGCTCAATCTTCTTCGTAACTTCGGGCAAAGCCGGCGCGCCGTCGGCGGTCGAAAACTTCATCCCGTTGTACTGCGGCGGATTGTGACTCGCAGTAAAGTTGATTCCGCCGCGCGCGCCTTTTGTCCTGATCGCGTATGAGATCGTCGGTGTGGGCGTTTCGCGCGTCGTCCAATAAGCTTCGAAGCCCAATCCCGCCAACTCGGCTGCGCATTCAGCGGCGAAACGTTCGCTCAAAAATCGCGTGTCATAACCGACGATGACGCTGCCGCCTGCGGCCTCTTCGCTCAAAACTGAAGCGATTGCGCTCGTGACCAGTCGCACATTCGCCAGCGTGAACTCATCGGCAATGATTGCGCGCCAACCTGATGTTCCGAATGTGATGCTCATAATCCCCTTCCGTCGGAAACCGTTGGTCGGGATAACAGCCAACTGAAAAATGATCTTTTGGATTTCTCTTCAGAGACGCGTCACTCTAACCGCCTCTCTGTCTGACCACTATGCTTAACTGAAGTGCGCGGGAAATTACCATCAACGCTAAATCCTGTAAAGCCTTTTTTCTCAATAGTTTCACCAGTGAAACTTGAGATTTTACCTGACCCAGCTTCTAATTTCTCATCTGGCTATTATTGGTGGAAATCACGATTGGGCAGAGTGGTGTAGCGGAGCACATCATCTTGTACTCAATTAGCCTCTGATGTGGATATGGTGTGCTTGAGCTTGGAGTTGAAACTTTCCAAATGCTTAATCCAAATCTTAAGCAAATGTTTTATAAATGAAATGGAAGGCGGGATTTTTAATAATTCAGGCTGGAAGTGAAAAGGCCGCATAGAGTTAAAAGCTAACTCCATGCGGCCTTTTCCACTTCCAGATTGCGCAAAATCTCAGGCGGCGAGTTTCTTTGTACGGGAACGCTTACCCGCCAGCGCGTCATCAATCATCTCTTCGACTTCTTCAACCGTCAGTTTGGTAACGTGAGACAACTCTCGAATGATCAGATGGCGCGCGCGGGCCATGGTCTGCTGCTCTTCAGGCGAAAGCGTTTTCCCTTTGCTCAGCTTGGCCATAGTCTTAAGCGAATCGGCGACTTCGTATATTTCGCCTGACGCCATGCGCTCGGCGTTCCTGGCATTACGCTTCCGATGATCGCTGGCGACTTCAATATCTTTGCCCAGAAAGCGCAGCAATTTCGGGATGTCGGCCTTGTCAATCAATTTGCGAACCCCGACATCTTCGGCCTTGTTGACCGGGACCATCACAGTCGTCCCTTCCTGAAAATCTAAAGGCTTTAACTGGTATAGCTTAACTGTTGAGCCGCCAATGGTCTGCTCAAAAATCCCAGCGACTCGGCAAATGCCAAGTCGTGGATAAATAACCTTGTTACCTTCTCTGAATGTCAATGCTTTGTTCTCCTCTTGCGCCAAATGAAGTGGCGGCAGTATAGCACAAAAGGCCATTTTTTGGCTCTATTGAGTCATATTTTCCTTATGCTCCAAAAGCGGACAGCAGGTTTCCGCCAAAGTCGCATTATTTCTGAACAGTTTGGCGTTTGGGTTTCTATTGCGTTTTCGTTGGAACTTATGTCAGCGCCTGCGCCTTTGGCCGAAATTTTCGGTTCCGAACGTGCCGATGCCTTTCAGGGTGAACGCGAACAGGATGCGCGATTCGTTACGGAATCCGGCGTTGAATGTCACGTGCTGGACGTTCAGGCTGCAACAATCCCAGGCCCACCCGGTCGTGGTCGTCAAATTGATGAAAACCCGCTCTCGCGGAGCGCCCGTGAAAAATCTGTCGCGCAGGTCGTAGCTGATTGCAAAGCCGCCGTATGGGCCGCGCGCCGGATTGCCCACAAATGCGGAGACGTCGAACTGGTTGCCGGGGAAAGTGGTCGGATCGTAGCGAAGCTGATCCGGGCTGAATTTATCAACTTCGATGCGGCGCGTGTAATACCAGGATTGGCTGAACGAAAAGAGTCCCTTTGAAATCCCTCCGCCGACAATGAAATCCCGTAGTCCGTGAAACCGCGTGTCGTAATTGAGCCGGACGTCGGCGAACAAAGCCTGCGTCGGACGCAACCGCGCCTTCAGGTTCAGCGGCGACACATCGCGTTTGACTCCCGCGAATGCGAATCCCGACAGCGTGTTCACGGGGAAGAACTGGTTGCGCTGGCCTTCGCGCAACGCTCCGCCGAAAGTCGGGTCGAAGAAGTATTTCTGCGTTAGAGTGATGTCCAATAGTTCGTGAGTCTGCGGCGTCGCGCCGTCAGTCCCCTTGCGCTTCACGAAAAAACGATTCGAGACGCCGTATTCAATTTCGTTCGTTTCGGCGATCAGGTCGCGCTCGTCAACCGGCAGCGTGCGGTCAAATTCGTCAATGCCCGCGATGCGGCGGTATTCGACGAACGGCTCGATCACGTGCTTGAACCACGGCGTCCCGTCGCGGCGATGGAAGACTTTGGCCAGCGCGGGCGCGCGCAAATCCACATCAAAATCAACGTAATTGCGCAGCAGGTTCTGCCCCACGACCTGACGCGCGACTGGGTCGAGGCTGTCGCTGTAAAAAGTCGAGCGCACGCCCACGCTCGGCGTCAGCGTAAATCCCGCGAACGATTTCAGCGGGAAAGTCAGTCGCGGAGCGAGATCGAGTCGTTGGACAATTGAAGGCGTCTTCAGATCAAAGCGGTCAGCCGAAGTCTCGCTGCGCCGCACCCCTTCGAGCGCCGCTCCGAATGAAAAATAGGCCGGGAACTTTTCAGAAACTTTCGTGCTCCGCTGCGAAATCTCGATGCTCGGCAACTGGCGCGTTTTGACGATTGAATTGGCCACAAACACGCTCTGCTCGCCGAACAAAGCGTTGAAGCTGAAAGAACGCCAGTTCTTGTTCAGGTAAAAAATCGAGCGCTCTTCGGGCGAGATTGCGGTCAGAATGTTGTCGGAGAAGACCTGGCGGAAATCGAACGACGAAGTGATGTTCACGTCGGCGACGGCCACAAAGCCGTTCTTGAAATACTGCACGGCGTCAACGTAGAAGCTGCTGCCGCCTTGATCCGGCAATTTGCACTGATCTCCGAGAGTTGCGCGGTCGCAATTGGGGAGATACTTGGGGCCGAGCAAGCGATCAAAGACCAGGAACGAGCCGAATGCGATGCGGGAATTTTCATCTGTGCGCGCGCGGAAATCGAAGCCGAGGCCGACGCCGCGCTTCGAGAACACATCGGTTCTGACCAGCAAGTCGGCGCTGCGCCCCAGAGTCTGAAAATACGCCAGATGAACGGTGCGCCCTTTGATCGAAGACGATCCGGAACTGGGCAGCAGGAAGCCCGACGAACGATCCTTCTTGCTGATCGAAATCGAGGCGTAAGGCAGGTAGAGCGCCGGAATGTTTTTGATGCGGAAGAACGCGTTGTAAACCTTCACGCGATGATCCAATCGAATGCGCGCGCGTTTCGCCGTGAAGCTCCATTTCGGAACCTTCTCCTGGCAGGCCGTCAACGCTGCGCTGTCCAGGTTGTAAGTGTCCGAGCCGGTCTTGTCAGCCCGTTTGGCGTCAACGACGATCATCGTCCCGTCGGGGGTGCGGCTGGTGAAAGCCGTAGGGTTCCTGATCGTGCCGCGCCGCGTCTTGTAATTGAATTCGATCAGGTCGCCGGTCAACCGCTGTCCCTGTTGTTCAAAATACACTTCGCCCTCGGCCAGCACATCGCCCGTGTTATTGTTGTAAGTAACCCTGTCGGCGATGATCAAAATCTCCCCGTCAGAAACCTGAACGTTGCCTGTCGCGATGACGACGTTTCCCTCTTCCTGCTGTTTTTCGGAAGTGATTTCGACCTTGCGTTCAGCGCCAGCGCCGGGCTGAGCGATGATCGTCAATTTGGTGGGCGGCGTCTGTCGCAGAGATTTCCTCTGTTCTTCCGCCGCGCCGATGGGATTTTCGACTTTCTTTTCCGTGGTTTCGGGCTGTTGCGCCTGGGCGCGCGCGAAACAGACCACAATGAATAAAGAGAAAGCGAGGAAATGTCTGAGGTAAAGCATGAAATCTGTCGGAGATTTAACGTCGCGCGCCACCCGCCGCAGCTCTTGAAGTCGCGGCGAAAATGCGGTCATAGAGTTCTTCCGGCGCCTCGAACGGTTCCGGTTCTTCGAGCGATTCGCGCACGCCTTCGACCAGACGGCGGCAACCATCGCAAACAGCGAAATGTTCGTTGAAGATCGTCTCGTATGCGCTCTCGATCAAACCGTCGAAATAATCTGAGATCAACGCGTCGAGCGTCCGGCAACTGAGCATCTCGCCGGCGGTCGTGGCGTTGATGATGCGCTGTTCGACTTCGGTGAACATGGCGATCTCGCTCATCTGCGACTGCTTCCACTCGTGGCAGCCGTCAATCGCCTCGCGCACGTCATTGAAGAGCAGATGACAGGGACGGCAGGCCAGCAGATGTTCGCAGAAATTGCGGCGCTCAGGACGCGCCATCCCGCAATCGAGGTAATCACTGATCAATTCTTCAAACTGTGCGCACTCCATTGTGAACTCTCTCCGTGATTGTCTGGTGAGTTATCGGATCGGTGAAGGCATTGTAGTGAGCCGAAGTTTGGAATTCAAGCCGGGGCTTTGAGAATCAGCGCCGCAAGCGGGTCTCATCCGGGAGACCTGCTCGCTATCGCACGCGGCGCTGATCTTCATTCCAGATAAGGCTCCGAAGCGTCCGCCGCTCGCGGCGCAAGGTTGTTGCGCATGATTATCCGCGCGCAGGCGTTCCACCGCAGAATCGGATCGTCATTGTCAGCGGGGCGAATCGCCTCGGCTTTCTCGTACCATTGCATCGCGTCGTGCAGCCATTCGTAGGCGTCGTGGCTCGATCCCGGCCCTCCCTGCTGCAATCTGGCTTTGGCCTGCCGCTCGCAAACGATTCCAGCGCAGTAGGCCCGCTGGTATTCGTCCTTGATCCGCGACAACAATTCTTTCGCCTGCGTCGCGCCGACGCCGTAGCTCTTGTCGAAGCGATCCGTGATCGCCTTCAGCAGCGTGATCAGCGCGTCCTGATTTTCGGGATCAACGTCCAGCACATCCAGGCAAATGCTTTCAGCCGCGCCCGGTTCGTTGAGCAAGCGGTAAAAATGGGCGCGATCAAGAGCCTGCGCGATAGCGTCCTTATGAATCTTTTTCAGTTCGAACATAAGCCCTCCGAAAATCCCTGGGCGCGATCCCGCGATCAACCCAGAGTCCACAAAATGTATCCGGCCAGCGCGGTTCCAACTATCGCTCCACCGTAGCAGACGACGGCGATCAGTTCGTTCAGATGCTTGATCTGCAACCCGTCGTAGAGCGTGAAGCGGAACCGGTGCGCTCCGTGAAACAGCGGCAGCGAACAAAGCCCGAACAGCACCAGACGCGTCAATGGATGACGCACGAGAGCCAGCAAACTTTCACGGCTCGGCGCTTCGATCCATTCCAGCGGAATCGCCAGGCCGAACAGCAGGATCAAAACCGGAAGCATCAGCGCCGCGATCATCCCGCCGGAACTGAAAAGCGACCACAGAAACGGCTCGTTCGATCTTTTAGCCATGCTAATTCCCTCCCAGGATGAACCAGGCGATCACCACCGAGATCACGACCCACGCGGCGTAATTCGGCGCGGCGATCATCCAGTCGGGCAGACGCTTTCCGCCCACGCGCACCGGCATCGCTTTCGGCGCCAGGTTGAACCACGTGATCGAGTGGTAGAGCACGAAAAGGAACGCGATCACGTTGAACGCGATCATCAGCGGCGACTCCATCCAGGCCAGAAAATTCCTGTAACTCGCTTCCCCCTGCCCCAGGCTCCACAGCAACCACAGCAACAACGCTACGAAGTAGATCACTGCCAGACTGCTCAACTCGCGCAGGATGAATTTGAACGAGCGCCACTGCTGCGTCCACCACCAGGTCGAGACGCGCCGGCGGTACCACTTGGGATGATAGAGGGTGTAGGCGTGTGATTGCTTCATTTCTTCCCCCAGGGCATCAGCAGCGACTTGTACCAATCGGTCACCGCTTTGATCTTGTACTGTTGAATAGCTCCCGCCGGATCAACGTTCTTCGGACAGACCCGCGTGCATTCGCCGTTGAAAGTGCAGCCCCAGATGCCGTCGTGCTGCGAGAGAACATCCATGCGCTCTTCCTTCCCCTGATCGCGTGAATCCTCGTTGTAGCGCTGCGCCAGCGCGATGGCCGCAGGCCCGATGAAATGCTGATCCAAGCCGACGACCGGACACGCTGCGTAACAACACAGGCAGTTGATGCACATGCTGAACTGCTTGAAGTTGTCCAACTGCCGGGGCGTTTGCAGGTATTCGCCTTCGGAGATCGGCTTCTCTTCATCGCGAACGATCCAGGGCTTGACGGCCTTCAGCTTGCTCATGAAGTCCGTGATCTCGACCACCAGATCGCGCACGATTGGAAAGTAGCGCAGCGGCTCGACGCGAATCGGCCCCGGATCGTAGGCCGTCAGGAAAGTGGCGCAGGTCAGCTTCGGCTCGCCATTGACCATCATCCCGCAACTGCCGCAAACGCCCATCCGGCAAGACCATCGGTATGAAAGCGAGCCGTCGAGCTTGTCCTTGATGTAATTCAAAGCGTCGAGCACCACCCAATCTTTGTTGAGCGGCACGTCGAAATTCTCGAAGGCAGGTTCGCCTTCCTGTTCGGGGCGGTAACGCGCGACTTCCAGTGTGATTGTTTTAGCCATCAATCCTCCACGATCCAGACATTGTTGATTGGCTTGCTTCAACTACAAAAGTTATTGAAGCTCATTATAGCCTTACTTCCCGTACACCCGCTCCGCAGGCGGCCAGCGTGTGATCGTGACCGGCAGATACTCGACTCGCGTCGAGCCGTCGGCGTTGCGATAAACCAGCGAATGCGCCAGGAACTTCTCGTCATCCCGCTTCGTGAAATCGGTTCGCTGGTGCGAGCCGCGCGATTCTTTTCGGTTGAGCGCGCAGGCGATGATCGCTTCGGCCACATCGAGCATGTACGAAAGCTCGAAGGCGGCGGTCAGTTCGGTGTTGAACGTGTGGCTGTGATCGGAGATGGCGATGTCCTTGAATCGCTCCTGCAATTTGCCGATGGTCTCCGCCGCTTTGGCCAGGCTGTCGTGAGTGCGGTAAATTCCGGCGCCTTCCTCCATCGCCTTCTGCATCTCTTCCCTGATCGTCGAGATGCTTTCGCGCCCGGCGGTCTTGTTCAGGAACTGATCTTCCACTCTGCGCTTTTCGTCAATCGCCTGCGCCAGGATCGCCGCTGTGTTCCCTTCTTTCTGCTCAGAAGCGAACTGGGCGGCGTGAAGCCCCGCGCGCGCTCCGAAGACCAGAAGCTCTGTGAGCGAATTCGATCCCAGGCGGTTCGCGCCGTTGATGCTGACGCAAGCGGCTTCGCCAGCGGCGAACAATCCTTTAATCGGCGTCGCAGCGTTAATGTCGGTGCTGACGCCGCCCATCATGTAATGCACCACGGGGCGCACCGGGATCATCTCCCTGACCGGATCTATGCCCTGATACTTCAAACACAATTCGCGCACGAAAGGAATTTTGGCGTTGATCTTCTTCTCGCCCAGATGGCGAACGTCCAGATGAACGACGTGGCCGTATGGCGTTTCGATGGTGCGGCCTTTCTCGTATTCCTTGACGAAAGCCTGCGACAGCCGGTCGCGCGGCCCCAGTTCCATCGAGCGCAGCACGGGCGTAGGCTCAGGCTTGCCCAGGTTGTAATCCTGCAAATAACGATAGCCGTCTTTGTTAAGCAGCCATCCGCCTTCGGCTCGCGCGGCTTCAGTGATCAGAATGCCCGTGAACGGCAGCCCGGTCGGATGATATTGGACGAACTCCATGTCCTTGAGCGGCGCGCCCGCGCGCAACGCCAGCGACATGCCGTCGCCGTTCTTGATGTTGGCGTTGGTCGTGAATGGAAAGACTTTGCCGCAGCCGCCGGTGCAGATGATCACCGATTTGGCGAGGATGGCCTGGATGCGTCCGGTCATCAACTCGATGGCGACCACGCCGCGAACCTGCCCATCGTCAATCAGCAGCTTCGTGACAAACCATTCGTCGTAGCGCCTGACGCTCGGATATTTCAGCGAAGTCTGGAAGAGCGTATGAAGCATGTGGAAGCCGGTCTTGTCGGCGGCGAACCACGTCCGCTCATTCTTCATTCCGCCGAACGGACGCACCGCGACGTGTCCGTCAGGCTCGCGGCTCCACGGGCAGCCCCAATGTTCGAGCCGCAGCAATTCTTTCGGAGCTTCCCGGACGAAGAGTTCGACGGCGTCCTGATCGCACATCCAGTCGCCGCCGGAGATTGTGTCGTAACAATGCTCATCCAGCGTGTCGTTGGGTTTGATCACTCCCGCCGCGCCGCCTTCGGCTGACACGGTGTGGCTGCGCATCGGGTAGACCTTCGATACGACAGCGACGCTCAATTTTGGATTGAATTCGGAAATCGCGATGGCGGCTCGCAAACCCGCGCCACCGCCTCCAACCAGAAGAACATCGTGAGCGGATGTATCCATAATGTTGGCGCCTGAGGCTGAAAGCCGATTGCGGGAAAACTCTCGCGGACAGGAACCGCTCGCCCGCGATAATTCGAGCAATCGGCGATGAGAGATTACTTTTTAGAACCTGAGTACAGCGCGGCGTGTCAACCTTGAAGAGAGCATCGTCTGAACTGACACGCCCAATGGTTGCATTTAATGAAAGGGAGAAAAGAAATATCAGCGCGACAACATAAAACGCGCGGCAGGCTATCACCGGGAAAAGAAAATTTCAAACAAAATTCCCCTCTCGCGTTCGCGCGCCTGGAAAAACTTTCGACCACTAATTATTCCGAGGTCAGCATGTTCACGAACTGCCGCGCCGCTTCGCTGAAGACTTTCCCCTTGCGATGAATGATGCCGATGGGACGTGTGAAGACGCCTTCGGTGAAGTTCAAAGCGACGAGTTGTTTGTTTCGGACTTCGTTGGCGACGGCGGTTTCAGGCAGGATCGAAACGCCGATGCCCGCCTCGACCGAGCGCTTGATTGTTTCGATGTTGTCGAACTCCATTCTGTAATTGACCGAGACTTTGCTCTGTTTGAGGATGCGGTCAATCGTCTTGCGCGTCGGGATGTCGCGCTCGAAGGCGATAAAATCTTCGCCGGCCAGAGCCTCGACGCTCACACGGCGGCGGCGCGCCAGTCTGTGCTCAGGGCCGCACACGATGATCAGTTTGTCGTTGCGGAACGGGATGACGGCGATGTTGGGACGTTTGAGCGGCAGCGCGACGATGCCGAAATCAATCGCGTTGTTCAAACAGGCCTCGTAGACTTTATCGGCGCCGCTGTATTCGATGTGGACTTTGACCTGCGGATGCGCCTTGATGAATTGTTTGACGTAAGGCGGCAGTTCGTGCAGCCCGATGCTGTAAACGGTGGCGACTTTGATGGTCCCCGCGACGACTGGCGATTTGTCGCGCATCCGTTCTTCGAGCGCGCTGTAGCGTTCGAGAATCACTTTGCATTCGGCGTAGAAAATCTTTCCGGCCTCGGTCGGCGCGACGCCTTTGCGCTGGCCGCGTTCGATCAACTGCTGGTCGAATCGCCGTTCGAGCGATTTGACCTGCTGGCTGACGGCTGATTGCGTGATGAAATTGAGCGCGGCGGCTTTTGAAAAACTCCCGGTCTCGATCAGGTCGCAGTAGGTTTTGAGCGTTTCGATGTGCATGCCGTTTTCAGGGATTCAGCATCCGCGCGTAATCGGCCAGTGAATCCAGCGCGCACTCGGCGATGAAGACCTCGAATGAATCGCTGCGATCTTCCTTCACCCGCCCCGTTTGCTCTCGTTGCAAAGCGAGCAGGTAATCCATTCGCCGCAGCGGCGGAATGATCGTGACCGGATAGCCGTCCTGCAACAAAGCCAGATTCATCGCCAGCCGCGCCACCCGCCCGTTGCCGTCAACGAACGGATGGATCGTGACCAACTCCAGATGCAACCACGCGGCGAACGAAGCGCTGTGCGCCTCCCGGCGAACTTTTGGCAGCTTTTTGAAAAGCCTGCGCATCAGCGCCGGAACCCTGTCAGGGGCGGGCGGAATGTATTCGCTCCCTGAAATCCAGGCTTGCTGATTGCGATACGCCCCAGCCTGCTCAGCATCCAGATGCCGGTAAAAGATTCGGTGCAACGTCAGAATATCCTCTTCAGTGATTGTCTTTCCCCGCGCCAACCGCATCATCTCGTCGTAGGCTTCGGCGTGTCCTGTAGCTTCCAGATGGTCGCGCAACGGCTTTCCGCCGATAGTCAGGCCGTCCTCGATCACCACTTTCGTTTCAATCTCGGTCAGGCTGTTGCCTTCCAGCGCGTTGCTCGTATAAGTCAATCCAACCTTGTAATACTCGCGCAGTTGGCTGAGTTCACCTGCGCGCAGCGGCCGCGCAGCATCCAGCTTCGCTCTCAGCGCGTCAATCTGGTTCAGCAATTGTTGGAGCGTCATTTCAGCCACCTCCCGGTCAACCATCGCATATTAGCCCAGCTTATCTACAATTTTAAGCGTTTGAATTTTACTTATTCGGATGATGCTGGTATTTTCTGCAAACTTAATGACAGGCATTACTCACTCAAACAAAGCGAAAAGTTTCATGGAGGCGAGATGGCGGCTACGGCTCGGAGTCTTCGGGCGTCGTTTTCAGGCGTCTTAATGCGTTTGTGGCGGTCTTCGCTCGGCAAAAAATATGTGATGGCGGTTACAGGGCTGATCCTGTTCGCTTTCGTCGTCGGGCATCTGCTCGGCAACCTGCTAATCTTCGCCGGGCGAACTCAGATCAACGAATATGCGCAAGTTCTGAAATCGAACTTGCCGCTGTTGTGGAGCGCGAGATTAGTGTTGCTGGTATCGGTTGTCCTGCACGTTGTGGCGGCTTCTCAATTGGCGCACACCGATCGGCGCGCGCGCCGCATCCGGTACAGCAAATTCCACATCCTGGATTCGACGCTGGCCAATCGCACGCTGATCGTCAGCGGCCTGGTGATCCTGGGGTTCGTGATCTTTCACCTGGCGCAATTCACTCTCCTGGTGGTTGACAGGAGCTACGCGACGCTTGTGGACGCCGCTGGCAGGCACGACGTCCACAGGATGATGATCGAAGGCTTCCAGAATCCGGTCGTTTCGGTTTTCTATATCATTTCGGTCGCGTTGCTTTCCCTGCACTTGAGTCACGGTGTCGCCAGTTCGTTTCAATCGCTGGGCGCGCGCAGCAAGAAGATCGAATGGAATCTCAAAAGAGTCTCGCTGATCGTGGCGATCGTGCTCTTCGCCGGTTTCGCTTCAATCCCGGTCGCCGTGTTGACGGGACTGGTTAAATAAGGTGGAGGTCGTGAGCATTAAACTCAATTCAAAAATTCCGGCGGGGCCGTTGGATGACAAATGGACCAGGTACCGGCAGGAGATGAAGCTGGTCAACCCGGCCAACAAACGCAAGTTCGACGTGATCGTCGTCGGCACGGGGCTGGCCGGCGCTTCGGCGGCTGCGACGTTCGGCGAGCTTGGTTACAACGTCAAGGCGTTCTGCTTTCAGGACAGCCCGCGCCGCGCGCATTCCATCGCCGCGCAGGGCGGCATCAACGCCGCCAAGAATTATCGCAACGACGGCGATTCGGTCTACCGCCTCTTTTACGACACGATCAAGGGCGGCGATTTCCGCTCGCGCGAAGCCAACGTTTATCGCCTGGCCGAAGTCAGCGTCCACATCATTGATCAGTGCGTGGCGCAGGGCGTGCCGTTCGCGCGCGAATACGGCGGCTTGCTCGACAACCGCAGTTTCGGCGGCGCGCAGGTTTCGCGCACGTTTTATGCGCGCGGGCAGACCGGGCAGCAACTGCTCCTCGGCGCGTATCAGGCGCTGGAACGCCAGATTCATCTCGGCTCGGTGAAGATGTACCCGCGCACCGAGATGCTCGACATCGTGCTGATTGACGGGCAGGCCAAAGGCATCATCGCCCGCGATCTGGTCACCGGAAAGATCGAAGCGCATTCGGCCAACGCGGTCGTGCTGGCGACGGGCGGTTACGGCAACGTCTTCTTCCTCTCGACCAACGCGAAAGGCTGCAACGTGACGGCGACTTACCGCGCGTTCAAGAAAGGCGCGCTCTTCGCCAACCCCTGCTACACGCAGATTCACCCGACCTGCATTCCCGTGAGCGGCGATCATCAATCGAAGCTGACGCTGATGTCCGAAAGTCTGCGCAACGACGGGCGCGTCTGGGTGCCGAAGAAGCTTGGCGATAACCGCCATCCGGGCCAGATTCCCGATGACGCGCGCGATTATTACCTCGAACGCAAATATCCGAGCTACGGCAATCTGGCGCCGCGCGACATCGCATCGCGCGCGGCCAAACAGGTTTGCGACGAAGGACGCGGTGTGGGGCCGGGCGGGCGCGGCGTCTACCTCGATTTTTCAGACGCCATCAACCGCTTCGGCAAACACAAGATCGAAGAGCGTTACGGCAACCTGTTCGAGATGTACGAGCGCATCACCGGCGAGAACGCCTACGAACAACCGATGCGCATTTACCCGGCGGTGCATTACACGATGGGCGGCTTGTGGGTTGATTACGAACTGATGAGCAACATCCCCGGCCTGTTCGTGATCGGCGAGGCCAATTTTTCGGATCACGGCGCGAACCGGCTCGGAGCGAGCGCGCTGATGCAGGGCCTGGCTGACGGTTACTTCGTCCTGCCGCAAACCATCGCCGGATATTTCGCGGGACAGAAGAACGGCAGGTACCCGAACGATCACCCGGAGTTCAGGAAGGCCGAAGAGGAAGCCCGCTCGCGCATCAACAAACTTCTCTCGATCAAGGGCAAGCGCACGGTGGCGGACTTCCACCGCGAGTTGGGCAAGTTGATGTGGGACGATGTGGGAATGGCGCGCACCGAAGCGAGTCTGAAACAGGCGCTCAAACGCATTCCCGAAATCCGCCACGAGTTCTGGGAGAACGTCAACGTGCCCGGCAGCGCCAGCGAATTAAACACGGCGCTGGAATACGCCGGACGCGTGGCCGATTTCCTGGAGTTCGCGCAGTTGCTGGCTTATGACGCGCTGGAACGCGAAGAATCCTGCGGCGGACATTTCCGCGAAGAATATCAGACCGAAGACGGCGAGGCGTTGCGCAACGACGAGAAGTTCTCATACGTGGCGGCCTGGGAGTTCAAGGGCGTTGACCAGTTCCCCGAACTGACCAAAGAGCCGCTCGTTTACGAAGAAGTGAGAATGACGCAGCGCAGCTACAAGTAATTGAGTTAGCAATCAGCAGCCGGCCGCTGGGAAATCCTGGACTTGCTTGTGACGGCGGCTGTCTGCTGGTTGCTTCAAAATTCAGTTTGGAGTTTAAGCAGTGAATCTGACATTGCGAATCTGGCGGCAGAAGAACGCCAACACACCGGGAGAGTTCGTCACCTACGAGGCCAAAGATGTCAGCCCCGACATGTCTTTCCTGGAGATGCTCGACGTGGTCAACGAAGAATTGATGCGGCGCGGCGAGGAGCCTATCGCCTTCGACAACGATTGCCGCGAGGGGATTTGCGGGATGTGCAGTCTGATGATCAACGGCGTCCCGCACGGGCCGTTGCCGCAAACGGCGACCTGCCAACTGCACATGCGTGTTTATAAAGACGGCGACGCGATCACGATCGAGCCGTGGCGGGCCGCGCCGTTTCCAGTCATCAAGGATTTGATTGTTGATCGCAGCGCGTTCGACCGAATCATTCAATCGGGCGGATACGTTTCGGTTTCGACCGGCGGCGCGCCCGACGGCAACACGCTCCCGATTCCGAAAGATGACGCCGACAGGGCGTTCGACGCCGCCGCCTGCATCGGCTGCGGCGCGTGCGTGGCCGCGTGCAAGAACGCTTCGGCGGTGCTCTTCACCTCGGCCAAAATCTCGCACCTCGCCCTGATGCCGCAGGGCAAGGTCGAACAAGACCGCCGCGTGTTGAAGATGGTCGCGCAGATGGACGAGGAAGGCTTCGGCGCCTGCACCAACATCGGATCGTGCGAAGCGGCCTGCCCGAAAGGCATCACGCTCGACAACATCGCGCGGATGAACCGGCTGTATCTGAAAGCGTCGGTCAAGAGCGGGCTGGAATAGGTCTTCCAGCGCCGATTGCTCAGCGCTGATCTTGCCGGCCTCCTTCAATTGAATATCAATCCCGGCGACGCCTCTCGCGCTTGCCTGCGATAATCTCCCGTGCTTTAATGGCGCCGCTTTTCAAGCTCCACAGGTAAAATTGATTTATCGGCCAGGCGCTGTTTTCCTGTGATTTTCTTCAACCCGACTGCGGCTTTCATTCAGGAGGAATACCAACATGATTACTGACAATGATCTGCAACAGATTATGCCGAGATTGCCGCAGGCGAAGCGCCAGCTTTACCTGCCTTTCCTCAACAAGGTGATGGAGATTTACGAGATTGACACGCCGCTGCGCGCGGCGGCCTTTCTCGCCCAGATCGCCCACGAATCGGTCGAGCTGAGATATATGGAGGAAATCTGGGGACCGACGCCGCAGCAGAGACGATATGAGCCGCCCAGCGATCTGGCGAGAAAGCTCGGCAACACCCAACCGGGCGACGGGTTCCGCTACCGGGGGCGCGGCCCGATTCAGATCACTGGCCGATCCAATTACACGACGTACGGCGACCTGCTCGGTGTTGATCTGGTCATCAATCCCGATCTGGCGGCGACGCCGCAATACGCGTTTTCGACGGCGGCTCTGTTCTGGAAGAGAAACGGGTTGAATGAACTGGCCGACGTTCAGGATTTCATCACCATCACCAAACGCATCAACGGCGGCCTGAACGGATTGGCCGACCGCCAGAAATATTATGCCATCGCCAAAAACGTGCTCGGCGCTGATGAACCCGGCAGCTTCGATTTCACCACCGCAGCCATAGGGTCGTCATTCGGCAGCGCGACGGCCATTGCCCCCTCCGTCTTGCCCTCTGCGGCTTTACCCAGAGGGCAGGAGTTGATCGAACAGGATTCCGCCCCAATCACCGCAGCTTCCCAAAATAAGACGAAGCCTGTGGCAAAAAAAAAATCTGCTCGGCCAGCTAAGAAACCGGCTGGTAAGCTGGTTTCGGTGAAAAAGGCCGCGAAGAAAGCCACCAAGAAGGCCGGGAGTAAATCGCCCAAAAAGGCCGCGAAGAAAGTCGTCAAAAAAGCTGTGAAAAAGGCGGCAAAGAAACCGGCAAAGAAGGCCGCCAAAGCAGCAGTGAAATCAAAAGCGGCCAAATCAACCAAAAAAGCGGCGAAGAAATCCGGCAAGGCTACGAAGAGAACGCCCGCGAAGAAATCCCGCCGCTGAGATTGAATCTGGCGTTCTCAACTGAAAGTGAAAAGGCGCGAGCCGTACGGCTCGCGCCTTTTCACTTTCACCCCACGTCGCAAACCCGGCCCAACAAATTTCCAAACTGTCACGGACAAGTCGGCGAGTTGTTGAGAATGTTGCTGTCGTTGACGATGAACGAGATGTCCGGCTGCCGGCGTTTGATCGTCGCTCCGCCGGTGTTCCTCGGCGCAATGTGGCAGCGGTCGAACCACGCCGAAACCACGCGTGTGTCATCACGCAGTTTCGTGATGCAGCCTTCGCGCGTGATCACGCCGCGACCGATCATCGTGAATCCGTTCACTCCGCAATGAACGAACTTGTATTCGCCGGTGAACGAATTGAACAGCAGATAATCGCCGTTCCCGTTATCCTGGATGCAGACATCCCAGACCTTGATCTCGAAGCTGCACGAAGCCGTCGCTCCGCCAGAATCGGTCGCCGTGCAATTGACCGTCGTCACGCCCAGCGGCAAGGCCGAGCCGGAAGGCGGATTGCACACGACCGTCACGCCGGGGCAGTTGTCCGTGACCATCGGATCGGGGAAATTGACGATGGCCGTAGTGCTGCCCGGTGTGGCCGCGACCGCGTCACGATCCGACGGACAATTAATCACCGGCGGCGGATTCATCGCCGTCACCGT
>JAJVID010000214.1:0-10146 GCA_022072205.1 Acidobacteriota bacterium | reverse complement strand
GCGGTTCGTGCTCGGCAAAACTTCGCCTGTGATGAATGTCCTGCCGCCTTGCGTGTAAGTCGCGGGCGGATTGTTCGCGTTGTTCAAAATGTATTGCAGCGATGGGAACGTCCGCGAAGGATTTGAACTCGGCGAATACGAACGAAAGATCGGGCGCGAACCGTTGTCGCTTTCCGGCGGCGAGGCCGCGCCAAGATCGTATTGCTCCCAGCAAAACGTCAGCGCGTCGCCGTTCGGATCGCTGCCCGAAGCGGTCAGCGCGAAAGGCGTCAGTTGAGGGATCGTGAAATTCGGCCCCGCGTTCACCGCCGGCGCGCTGTTGCCGGTCGCAACCTCAGTGTCGCAGGAATCGCCGTTCACTTTGGCGACAATCTGTTCGAGGCTGCGGACGTGAAAATAGGCGTCGCTGTTGCGCTGCAAATCCGCCGCGCCGCAAATTCCGGCGTAGCCCATAATCGTCGAGCCGCTGCCCGGTTCGTAGGCTGAGGACGCCGTGTACTGGCTGCCCGCGCAACTGCCGTTCGAGTTGTCGTTGAACGTGTGCGTGCCGCCGAACTGATGGCCCATCTCGTGAGCGACGTAATCAACGTCGAACGGATCGCCCGTCGCGCCGCCGAGTTGCGTGTAACCCGCGCCCTTGCTTCCACCGCACACCGTCCCGATGCCGCCCGCGTTGCCGCCGCCGCCATTGCCGAAGACGTGGCCGATGTCGTAATTGCCGTTGCCGATCACGGTGTCGAGATTGGTTTGATTCTCGGAGCCGATGCTTCCGGTGTTGTTGTTCTGATTCGGCGACGCCTGATCGCCGTAAGGATCGGCGGCCGGGTCGGTGTAGATGATATTCAATTCGTTGGCGACGAAGACCATCCGCACGTTGACTTCACGCTCGAAGATGCCGTTGACACGGTTCATCGTCGTCGTCATCGCGGCGAACGCGCGCGTGCGAGCCTGCGCGTCGTTGTCGCCGGATTGCCGAAAGCGGTTGACGTATTGCCCGGTCGCGGCCAGCGCCAAACGATAGCTGTGCAGCGTGCCGCCGGTTACGACGAGGGCGATTTTGTTAGCTGAAAATTGGCCCTGCGCGTCGTTTGTGTTTTGTTCGCTGGCGTCCGGCACGAAGCATTCGAACTGTTGTTTTTCACGTTTGTAATCGCGTTTGTTGTAGCTGATGTAATTCGCCGCGCCGCCTTTCGCGCCCTCGGCGGGAAATGGATCAATGATGATCGCGCCGTGTTCGGTGATGATCTGCGCGTGCAGGCCTTCGGGCGTGATGTCCAGCCGGAGCGTCGCGGCCGGATCGTCAATTCCCTGCCCTGAGTACGTCTTGATCTCAGGAACCTGTCTGGCGAGTTCGGGCGCCATGATCGGCGATTCGACGATGCGGAACCGCTGGAACGTCCCGTCGGGCATTGGCAATGCGATTTCGGGCGCGGACGTTTTCGCCTCGGCGGTAAATTCCATCGGCGCGGCGGTCAGACGCTGGTTCAGCAAATTCCGATTCAATCGAAACGCGGCGTAGCGTTCAGGCAGATTTTGCCGCTGATCCTGCCCCTGCGACTGACGGGCGCGCAACTCGTTTTCTTCCGCACGCTCCCACAGACCATCGCGCGATCTTTGATTGTCCTGCCGAACGCGCGACACAGCGCCGGCTTGATGCGGTTGCCGCATGAGCGCCGACGCCAGAAACAAGGCGCACAACGAAACAACAAAACAGATTCTTCTGTTCGCTCTCAAAATCAGACAACACTGCCTGAGGACTGAGGAAATCTTCGGGCCATTCATACAAGTTCTCCCACGAAAAAGCGCATGGAGTTCAGCCTTTAGGCTGCTGGTCTTGCCGTAAAGTACGGCTGGCGGAGTCAAGCAGCCTAAAGGCTGAACTCCATGCGCTTTTTCATTGTTTCAGGACGTCGTCACGAACGACATGAACGACTCCTTTGGTTTATGACTCCTGCTCAAAATTCGGGCAGTCGCCTCTTCGCGCCGCCCTCATTTGAGTAAGCGTAAAAACCGGTCGAGAACTTGAATCGTCTTGAAAATTTTTGGCTAAAAGAGAGAGCGCGGAAAAGACGGAAATAACGGAAAGGCTGTGAGCTTGTGGCCGTTTCCGTTATTTCCGTCTTTTCCGCGCTCTCACCTGATTCCCACGTCGCGGCTTCCTGCCGTTGACTGAGGCGCCGTCCAACGATTACTCTTGCTCCTACCTCAAGCAGCAAACCCGGACACAATCAGATCAGCAGATGTCCCACAACCGAATTTACAATTTGCCCCATTCACCCAACTCATGAGGATGCTATGCCGAAGTATATTTTCGTCACCGGAGGAGTAGTCAGCGGACTGGGTAAAGGCATCGCCGCCGCGTCAATCGGCGCGCTGCTCGAAGCGCGCGGGTTGAAGATCGCGCTGATGAAATTCGATCCGTACATCAACGTTGATCCCGGCACGATGTCGCCTTTCCAGCACGGCGAGGTCTTCGTCACCGACGACGGCGCCGAGACCGATCTCGATCTGGGTCATTACGAACGATTCACCAGCGCGCGCCTGACGCAGGCCAACAACTGGACTTCGGGCCGCATTTATCTTTCCGTCATCGAAAAGGAGCGGCGCGGCGATTACCTGGGCAAAACCATCCAGGTGATCCCGCACATCACCAACGAAATCAAAGACGCGATCAAAGCCGTTTCGGAAGGCATGGACGTGGTGATCGTCGAAATCGGCGGCACGGTCGGCGACATCGAATCGCTTCCCTTC
This sequence comes from Acidobacteriota bacterium, assembly GCA_022072205.1. Classification (GTDB taxonomy): domain Bacteria; phylum Acidobacteriota; class Blastocatellia; order RBC074; family RBC074; genus JAJVID01. The sequence continues at coordinate 7,395 of JAJVID010000214.1, read as the reverse complement.
CTCGAAGCGATTCGCCAGATGGGCAACGAAGTCGGGCGCAACAACGCGACGTTCGTCCACCTGACGCTGGTGCCCTACATCGCCGCTTCGGGCGAGTTGAAGACCAAGCCGACGCAGCATTCGGTCAAGGAACTGCTGGCCATCGGAATTCAGCCTCATATTCTGATCTGTCGCAGCGACCGCGAATTGCCCGCCGAGATGAAGGCCAAGATCGCGCTCTTCTGCAACGTTTCGGAAGACGCCGTGATCAACGCGCCCGACGTGAAATCGGTTTACGAGATACCGCTGGTCTTCAATCACGAAGGACTCGATCAATTGATCGTTGAACTGCTCCGGCTGCCGCTCGGCGACACCGATCTGCGGCAATGGACGGCGCTGGTCAATCGCATGCACAGCGCGCGCGAATCGGTGACCATCGGCATCGTTGGCAAATATGTCGAGCTTGAAGATTCGTACAAGAGCCTGATCGAAGCCTTGATTCACGGCGGATTCGCCAACAGCCTGCGCGTCAACCTCCGCTGGATCGAAAGCGAAGACCTGATGACCAACGACCGTTGGGAAGACACACTGCTCGACGTTGACGCGATTCTGGTTCCGGGCGGATTCGGCAAACGCGGAATTCCGGGAATGATCCGAGCCATCGGCTACGCGCGCCGCGAAAAGAAACCGTTCTTCGGCATCTGCCTGGGGATGCAGTGCGCGTCAATCGAATACGCGCGCAACGTTTGCGGCATCGAGGACGCCGATTCGACCGAGTTCGATCCCGACACGCCGAACCCCGTGATCTTCAAACTGCGCGACCTGCTCGGAGTCGAGGCGATGGGCGGCACGATGCGGCTCGGCGCTTACGAATGCGAACTGACGCCGGGATCGCTGGCCGAAAGCATTTACAAATCGAATCCGATCTCCGAACGCCACCGCCACCGCTACGAAGTCAACCCGGCGTTCAAAGATCGTCTGGCGGAAGCCGGTTTGATCTTCTCCGGCAAATCGCCGGACGGAAAATTCATCGAGATGATCGAGCTTGCCGATCACCCCTGGTTTCTGGGCACGCAGGCGCATCCCGAATTGAAATCGAAGCCGCTCGCGCCGCATCCGCTTTTTGCCAGCTTCATCCGCGCGGCTTACAATTACCGCCTGCGAGACGAAATCGGAAATGGCAAACGCAACGGCGCCGATGAACACAGCGAAGCTGAACTGGCGCTGCAAGGCGCAAGACAATCGGTGTGATATGAAGATCCATCAGTTTGATCAGGCATCGAGATCGCTGGCCGCACGCCACAACGAGAAGGCCAACAAGCTGGAACAGCGCGGCCTCATCGCCGAAGCGGTCAAGTATTACCAGAAAGCGATCAAACTGTGGCCTTCGTGGTCTGTGCCCTGGTACAACCTCGGCTTGTTGCGCAAACGCCAGCACAACTGGCAGGAATCGCTGCGCTGCAATCAGAAGGCCGTCTCTCTCGATCCTTCGGATCAAGCCGCCTGGTGGAACCTGGGCATCGCCGCGACCGCGCTTGAAGATTGGGCCGAAGCGCGCCGCGCGTGGAAGGGCTTCGGAATCGAGATAGCCGATGGCGAAGGCCCGATTGAGATGAAGATCGGCTCGACGCCGATTCGCCTGAATCCGGATGACGATGCGGAAGTCGTCTGGTGCAGGAGAGTTGATCCGGCTCGCGCAATCATTGATTGCGTCCCGTTGCCGCAATCGGAGCATCGCTTCGGCGACTTGCTGTTGCACGACGGCGCGCCGAACGGGTTCAGAAAAGTAGGAGGTAAGGAAGTCCCGGTCTTCGACGAACTTGAATTGCTCGCTCCGAGCGAATACGGAACGTTCGAAATCATCATTGACGGCGTCAGCGCCGAAGACATCGAGAAACTGAACGAACTGGCAGGCGAGCGCGGGCTGGCCGCCGAGGACTGGTCGGCCAACATCCGAATGATCTGCAAGGCATGCAGCGAAGGCCGCCCCCATAACGAACACACGCGCGAGGCGGTTCAAACAAATTATCGCCGCATCGGTTTCGCCGCGCTTTCCGAGACGCAGGCGATGGAGATTTTGCGAAGCTGGATGGCCACGAGGCCGCAGGCGAAGATCGAAGAAATCAACTGCCTGCTCAAACCGGCATTCATCAACTGACGAATGAACGATTTTTATCAGGACTTCAACCGGCGCGAAGGCGATCTGTTCCTGATCGCCGGCCCGTGCGTCATCGAGTCGGAAGATCACGCGATGATGATGGCGCGCGAGCTTTCGCGCATCGCATCGCGGCTCGACGTGCCCTTCGTCTTCAAAGCCTCTTACGACAAAGCCAACCGCTCATCGGCCCGTTCGTTTCGAGGCGTTGGGATGGAAGAGGGGCTGGGCATCCTGCAACGAATCAAAGACGAGGTCGGCGCGCCCGTCATCACCGACATTCACGAAACTCATCAGGCCGATGAAGCCGCCGAAGTCGCGGACATCCTGCAAATCCCCGCGTTCCTCTGCCGCCAGACCGATTTGCTGAAAGCCGCAGCCGCGACCGGGCGCGCAGTCAACGTCAAGAAGGGACAATTTCTGGCGCCCTGGGAAATCGGCAACATCATCGAGAAGCTCGAAGCCGCAGGCAGTCGCAAGATTATGATCACCGAACGCGGGACGAGTTTCGGCTACAACAACCTGATCGTTGATATGCGCGCGTTCCCGATGATGCGCGAATTCGGCTACCCGGTGGTGTTCGACGTCACGCACAGCCTGCAATTGCCTGGCGGTCTGGGCGACGCGACCGACGGGCAATCGGAATACATCGAACATCTGGCGCGCGCGGGCGTGGCCTGCGGCGTTGACGGATTGTTCATGGAAGTTCACGACAACCCGCCTGCGGCGCTGAGTGACGCGGCGACGCAATTCGCGCTGGACAAACTTGAACCGCTGCTTGAAACTTTGCTCAAAATTCATCAACTGGCCCGGCCAATTGCAATGAGGCGGCTCTGAAGCGTTCAAAGGAAAGATCACCGGCAAATTGCCCGGCAAGGTTTTGACAAGATCAAACCGTTAGCCGAAGGAAACAACTTTTATGGGAACAGAAGAAGCGATTACGGAAAAGACGGAAATAACGGAGCAGACGGAAATTTCCTCCTGGTTTTTTTCCGTCTTTTCCGTAATCGCTCTTTCCTGCTCCGCTATCACATTTCGACAAAGATGAAGAAGATATTTTTTAGCCTCGTTTTCATTTCCCTGTGCGCCCCGCTCGCCTTCGCGCAGGAGTTCGAGATCAAGAAGTACGAACTCAACGCGCGCGTCGTCCCCGAAGAACAAAAAGTTGACGTGCAGGCCAAGCTGCGTCTGGTCAATCTCTCAGGCTCCGATCTGACCGAAAGGATTCTGCTCTCGCCTGATGATAAACCTCGCTTGACGTTCTTCCTCAACCCGAAGGCGAAGGTCGAGGCGATGAAAATCAACGGCGCCGCGATGCAATTCAAAACCTCCGAGGACACGCGTAACAACCTGTTGCGCGCATACGTTGACATCACCAGCGGCATCGCGGGCCTGCGCGAATTCGACGTTGATTTCACCTATTCGATTCCGGCAGCCGACCGCAGCGCAGCGCTGCACGTTTCCAGCGAAGAGACGTTTCTGCTCCCGGCCGGCTTCTGGGTTCCCGTGACGCACACGCCATACGCCGATCACGGAGCCGACACAGCGCCGTTTTCGTTGACGGTCGCGGCGCCCGCCGGGTTGAAGATCATTTCGTCCGGCGTCCGCAAGAGCGAAAACTCGTTCGAGCAATCGCTGGCCGCTCAGCCTTTCTTCATCGTCGGCGATTACGACGTTGTCTCGCGCGGCGGCGACGCCTATCCGGTCGAAGTTTATTACTCGCGCGGTTCGGGCGACATCGGAAGGCAGCAGGCGGAACGCATCGCTGCGGAAGCCGAACGCGCGGTTATGTTCTGCGCCAAATACTTCGGCGTCGCGGCTGTCGCGCCTTTCCGCGTTATCTCCACGCAGGCGCGGCAACTCAACACCGCGACATCCGACACGTTTTCGGCGACGCGCGAAACCTCGGCGCCGATGGTCGGGGCCGTCACGATTGACGAAAATATCTTCCGCCGCGATGCGGTTGATCTGGGCGCGATTGAATTGCTGTCGGGCGCGGCTGCGCGAGCATGGATTGACGGACAGGTTCTGCTGCGCGGACGTGGCGCGGGGATGTTGCGCGACGCGCTGCCGGTTTATATGGTGGCGCAATATCTGGGCGAGCGTTTCGGCTCGGCGCACCGCGACGCGGCGTTCGAGCGGTTCCGCCGCGCTTACGCAACCATCGCGCGCAACGACGCTCCGCTGTTGATGCAAAGCCAGCTCGACCGCAACTACGCCACCAGCGTCTACAACAAAGGCGCGCTGGTCTGGCGGATGATCGAGAAGACCATCGGGCGGCAGACGTTCGATTCCGCGCTGCGTTCGTCGCTTTCGCGCGGCAGAGTTGACGCGCTCAGTCTGGCCGGTTGGTGGGCGCCGCAACAGGGGCAACAGGGGCGCGGGCTGGCGCAACCGCACCCGCTCTGCCAGCTTTCGCGCTGCGCGAATTTCAAAGAGAACCTCGTGTCCGCCGGCGCTGACCGCAAAATGGTCAGCGAGCTTTTCAACAACTGGATTGACACCGTCGCGCTGCCCGATTTCGCCATCGGACAGCCGCAGAACACGGCCAGCGGCGTCGAATCAACCGTAACCAATTTCGGCACCGGAGATTTCACCGTCGAAATCGTGGCGACGACCGACAAGGGCGAAAAGATTCCCAGAACCGCGATGGTCAAAGCCAGCGAATACGGCACAGTCAATTTCCCCGCCGGCGTGAACATCAAAACTGTCGAGGTTGATCCGGACAAGATTTTCCTGCAAAGCGATTACTCGAACGACGTTTTCCCGCGCCGCGCGTCGCAATCCGAAGCCTTCGGCCAAGCCAACTTCGCGTTCAGCAAAAACGATTTCGTGACCGCCGAAGCGAAAGCCCGCGAAGGTCTGGCCGCCGCGTCGAACACTCCGACGCTTCAAGCGTTGCTGGGCCGGGCGCTGCTCGCGCAGAAGAAAAACGACGAAGCGGCGAAGGTCTTCAATGACGCGCTCAAAGCGGAGCCGCTGCCGATCCAGGCTTACGGCTGGGCGCATCTCGGTCTGGCCGAGCTTGCGATGCAGCAAAACAATTTCGCCGAAGCCGCGCGGCATTACCGTTTCGCCGCCGCCGCCGACCTGGACGCGCCAACGACCATCGCCGCGCGCGACGGAGCGCTCAAAGCCGAACGCGGCGCCAACGCCGTGAAAATCCCGGAAGACATCCGCGCCTTCCTGCAAAAGTTCGACGCCACTGTGCTGCAAGGCAATTCCGCGGCGGTCAATCAATTCGTCGAATTGGGCAACCTCAGGAAGTTCGCTCAATCGCTGGTGGTCAGAAAACCTTCGGTCTGGACGACCGAAGCCTTGCGCGCCGAAGAGTGGGACGCCAGCCGCACGGCGGTTGACGTAACATTGAAGATCAAGATCGAAGGCAAGGATTACGCGGGCCGCGCGGTGTACGTCATCAGCCGCGCGGGTGGTAAACTGCTGTTGAGCGAGGTGCCGACGTTTGACGTGAAGTAGAAATGAAAATGGTGGGGCAATTTGGCAAATTGCCCCACATTTTCGGAGGAAGCGTTATGGCAGTCCCCGAAGAACTGCTGAAGATTTCGGTTGAAGGATATCTGGCGTTCGAGGAAAAGAGCGAAGTCCGCCACGAGTACGTTGCAGGCCATACCTTCGCAATGGACGAAGCGACTGAAGCGCACAACCTGATTGCGGGAAATGTTCTTGCTCGTTTGCGTCCGCACATACGCCGCAGCGGTTGCCGGGTGTACGCGGTTGACATGAAAGTGCGCGTCGAAGCCGTTGACGCTTTCTACTATCCCGACGTGATGGTCACTTGCGAACCGTTCGCGGCCAAAAGCGTCTTCAAATCAAAACCGATCCTGCTGGTCGAAGTCCTCTCCCCCGGCACAGCGGTAACTGATCGCCGCGAAAAGCTCTCGGCTTATTTCAAGCTTGAAAGCCTGATCGAGTACGTTTTGATTTCGCAGGACGAGAAGCGGGTTGAAATCTATCGCCGTGACCAGCGGGGCAAGATACAGATGCAAGTTCTCGTCGCGAATAATGAAATTCGCTTTGAATCTACGCCGAACGGCCCGCTCACGCTGACAATGGATGACATTTACGAAGACGTGATTTTCTCCCAAACGGCTGCGCCTCCGGAAGACCAATGAATGTTCCAGAAGAGATAAGCGCCCGCGCCCGCCCCATCAAACTCCTGCTCACCGATTGCGACGGCGTGCTGACCGACGGCAGCCTGCATTACACCTTCGACGGCAAACGCGTGCTGGAAGGCGCGAAAGTCTTCCACGTCCACGACGGGCAGGGCTTGAAGTTCGCGCGCGAAGCCGGTTTGAAACTCGGCGTAATCAGCGGACGCGTCTCGCCACCCCTCGCCGCCCGCGCCCGCGAATTGCAATTTGATCATCTGCATCAAGGCGTTGACGACAAACTCGCGGTCTACGAACAAATCAAAATCGCCGAACAGATCGCCAACGAACAGATCGCCTACATCGGCGACGACCTGCCCGACCTGGCCGTGATGCGCCGCGCTGGATTGGCCATCGCCGTCGCCAACGCCGTTGACGAAATCCGCGAATGCGCTCATTTCGTGACGAGCAAACCGGGCGGCCGCGGCGCGGTTCGTGAAGCCATCGAATTGATCCTCAAAGCGCAGGACAAATGGGATGCCTTGATCCGGAATTACGCGCGATGACGGCCACGCGACAGGCGATCATCAATCTTTCATTGTAATGCTAAATCGCGTTACACATCCGCTCGCTGACTTCCCACAAACGCGTGACCAGTTCCCTGTCGTAAGATTGCGGATTGGATGCCCGCTCTTTTCGATCAACGAAATATTTGCCGGTTACGCCTTCGACTTCGGGCGATGAAGCCAGCCAGATGATCGTGTCGGCGCCTTTTTCAGGCGTTCGCATAAACAGCGTAAACAGGCGCACGAGCTTTCCGGCCACGCCTTTGACGTTGCTGAAGATGTTGGTGCTGACCGCGCCGGGATGCATGCAATTAGCCGTGACGCCCGTTCCTTCCAGCCTGCGCGCCAGTTCGTAAGTAAAAATCACGTTCGCCAGCTTCGATTGCGCGTATGACCGCCAGCCGCTGTAACCGTTCTCCATACTCAGATCGTCGAAGTTGATGCGCCCCGCTCTGTTCGCGTCGGACGCGACGTTGACGATGCGCGCGGGCGCGGACGATTTCAGCAGATCGAGCAATTCAGCCGTCAGCAGGAAGTAGCCCAGATGATTCACGGCGAACGTCGTTTCGTAGCCGTCGGCGGTGAG
>JAJVID010000194.1:5658-27985 GCA_022072205.1 Acidobacteriota bacterium | reverse complement strand
TCCATCGCCTGGACGAGCATCGAGCGTTCGAGTTCTTCAAACGAGATTCCTTCGGGCGGGAGTTTGAATCCGCCTGCGCCTTCCGATTGCGCGCTGGCTCGGATTTCGACAGGCAAGTCTTCAGCGGTGATCTCGTCGCCTTCGGCCAGCAGCAGCGCGCGTTCGATGGCCGATTCAAGTTGGCGCACGTTGCCGGGCCAGGCGTAATTCATGATCAGGCTCCTAGCGTCGGCTGAGATTTTCATCGGGCGCGACGGCGAACCGTGTTTGACCAGAAAATAATTCATCAGAACCTGAATATCGTCGCGACGGTTACGCAACGGCGGGACGCTGAGCGGGATGACGTTCAAGCGGTAATACAAATCCTCGCGGAAACGTCCGTCTTTGACCATCGCTTCGAGGTCGCGGTTGGTCGCGCCGAGCACGCGCACGTCAACTTTGATCGGGCGTGTGCCGCCGACGCGCGTGACTTCTTTTTCCTGCAGGGCGCGCAACAGTTTGGCCTGCATGCTCTGACTCACTTCGCCGATTTCATCCAGAAAGAGCGTGCCTTTGTCGGCGATTTCAAACAGGCCTTTCTTTTCGGCATGCGCGCCGGTGAACGAGCCTTTTTCGTGGCCAAACAATTCCGATTCGAGCAGGTTCTCATTGATCGCGGCGCAGTTGACGGCTTGAAACCTTTCTCCCGATCGCGGGCTGGCTTTGTGGATGGCGCGGGCGATGCGCTCTTTGCCGGTGCCCGATTCGCCGCGGATCAGCACGGTTGAATTCGACGGCGCGACTTTGACGATCATCTTTTTGACGCGCTCCATCGAGTCCGAAACGCCGATGATCTCTTCGTCAACGGCGCGCATCTGCGCCATGGCTTTCGAGACGACTTCGAGCAGCTTCGAGCGGTCGAGCGGTTTTTCCAGATAATCGAACGCGCCTCCGCGCAGCGCCTCCTTGACCGTGTCAATCGAGCCGTGAGCGGTCATCAGGATCACCGGCGTCGAGCTGTCGAGCTGCGACAGTTCGTTGAGCAGTTGAATACCGTCCATCCCGGCCATTTTCAGGTCGGTCAGCACCAGATCGAAGTTTTCGTTTTTGAACGAACGCAGAGCTTCCTGTCCACTGCTTGCGGACTTCACTTCATAAAGCTGATTGCCCCCGTCGTCACGTTCGCCCGAAAGGATGATTTGCAGGATTTCGCGCTGGTTCTTCTCGTCATCAACAACGAGGATTCGTTTGGCAGACATAGTTTCCTCAGAGATCAATACGGCGTCTTTGGCTTGCACAACAACGTAACGGTAAACGTCGTGCCCCGGTCAGGTTCGCTTTCCACGTTGATCAGACCGCCGTGCTCTTCGATGATTTTTTTCGTTAGCGGCAAGCCAAGCCCGATCCCGGTATCTTTGGTTGAATAATAAGGCTCGAAAATCTGTTCCATCGCTTCCGGCGTGATGCCAGTGCCGGTGTCAGCGAATTTGATTTCGAGATGTGAATTGTCGGGTCGCAGCGAGATGTTTAATGCTCCGCCGTCCGGCATCGCCTGAATCGCGTTGATCATCAGGTTCGAGAAACAGGTTTTGATCTGTTCGGCGTCCCCGTAAAGTTTCGTGTCGCGGGCGCCGTTTTGTTCGATGTTGACTCGCACGCCCTGCTGTTCGGCCTGGGTGTTGACCAGATCGCGGACTTCCTCGATCAAAGTTCGCGCGTCAATTTCCCGGAGTTTGAGTTTCGCCGGGCGGCCGTAGCTCAAAAAATCGCCGACCAGACGGTTGAGCCGCGCCAGTTCGTCTTTGATCGTGATCAGGATGTGCGTGTACGTCGCGCGCATCGGTTCGCCTTGCGGGGCGAAGGCTTCGCGCAGGTGGTCAATCGAGAGATTGATGAAGTTGAGCGGATTGCGAATCTCGTGCGCGATGCCCGAAGCGACGCGTCCGACGACGGCGGAACGTTCGGCTTTTTGCAGTTGCTCTTCCAGATCGCGTTTGCTACGCAGCCCCGCAAGCATTTCGTTGAAGGTTTGCGACAACGCGCTGACCTCTTCGGGGCCTGAAACCGGAACGCTGAAATCCAGATCGCCTTTGGCCACCTTGCGCGCCGCCTGCCCCAGTACAGTAATCGGGCCGGTGAAGCGTTTGCTGACGATTGAGATGACGACGATCAGAACCAGTCCCAATCCGATGAAGGCTATCAGCCGGTCGCGCTCGGCGGCGCCTTTGACATCCTGAAGCGGTCTTCTGGAAATAACGATGAGGATGTCGCGTTTGCCCAGATTGGTCTCGATTGAAAATTTGACTGTGCTGCTCAAATCGGGACTCAACCCGCCCTCGTCGAGTTTGAAATCGCCCGGATGAAACGGAGGGATGAAACTAGAATCATAACCATGCCCGACCTCATCGCCATCGGTGCTGTCCAGGATCTTCCTCTTATCAACGTCCACGACCATGATGCGGCGGATGATGCTGCTGGAATCAACCGCCAGGCCTGAACCGCCTGTGTTGACGAGGTTATAAAGATACTTGCCTTCCGAAAGAGAACGATAGGCCAGGTCCGTAGCCTGGATGATCGCCCGCGTGTATTCGTCATTTTTATCGGACGTGCGCTTCTCGACTCTTTGATTAATCACGGAGATCACAATCCCGGTGATTGCCACCATAACCGCGATGAAGGCGATTAACTGGACACGGAAGCTTGAAAATGGCTTTTGCAAACCACTGAGGCTCATAACTTGCCGATCAATCGTTTCGCTTTTTCCTGAACATCACGGTCGGCGCGCGTTTTGACCTGCTTCTGCGCGATCTCCTGGAAATGCCGCCGGGCGTCTTCCTTGCGCCCAGTTTCCTGATAAGCCTGAGCCAGAGCCAGTTTCATTTCCAGGTTGTCTGGCGCGACGCCGAGGCCCTGCTCCAACCGTTGAATTGCCCTGGTCAGATTGCCGCCGACTATTCGCGGCAATTGCCGATCCATTTCGCCCAGCGCCAGATAAGCTCCGCCATGATGGTAACGGGCATCCAGTCGCAAGACCGTTTCCATCTCGGCGCGAATCTTTTTGACCATTGCCAGGGCCTTCAACGCGCCTTTCTGTTCGCTGTAACCGCCGTAATTGGCGGCCAGCCAGAAATGTCCCTCAACGGCGTTGGGCTGTTCGGCGACAGCGCGCTGGGCGGCGCTTATGCCCTTCTCGAAATGCGACAGCTTCTCTGATTCGGCGGCGTCATCGCCGGCGTAGTAATACGCGCGAGCGGCGCGCCACAGCCATTGATAATCTCTGCCATTCCCGGCCAGCGCGCGTTCGATGAGGCCCAGCGATTGTTTGTCACGCCCGGTGTCTTCGCCAAACGTGAAAAGCCTGTCGGCTTCCTGAAGCGGATTCACGCTGACCGGAGCCGGATCAGGTCTGAGCTTCGATTGCGCAAAGACAGAAGTAAGAAGAAAACATAATGTGAATGTCAAAAGTACAACTCTTTTCATCAGGCAAAAACTAACAACACGTTTCGGGTTTAGCAAGCTGGCGTTGGTGTTGAAGCGGGCGGTTGCTCGCCGCATCGCAATTTGCCAAATCTCAGTCCATCGTCAAAAATACCGTTTTCTTTCGCATCGAGGAAAATGGGCATGAACAAGTTCTACATTACAACACCGATCTATTACGTCAACTCGCACCCGCATCTCGGCCATCTTTATACCACGCTGGTCGCCGACACGGTGGCGCGTTACAAACGCCAGCGCGGCTTCGAGACCTTCTTTCTGACCGGAACCGATGAGCACGGATTGAACATCGAGCGCGCGGCGGAAAGCAAAGGGCTATCCATCAAAGAGCACGTTGACAGCATCGTTAATGAATTCAAGACGGCTTTCGCGCCATACGGACTGACCAACGACCACTGGATTCGCACCACAGACGATTACCACAAACGCGCCGCGCAGGAACTGTGGCGGCGGGCGAAAGAGAACGGCTACATCTACAAAGGTAAATACGAAGGCCTCTATTGCGCCAACTGCAACGAGTTTTACACCGAAAGCGAAGCCAAATCCGGAGACGATGGAACGCTCAATTGCCCAACGCACGAACGACCGCTGGATCGAGTGGCCGAAGAAAGCTACTTTTTCAAGCTCTCGGAATTTCAGGACAGATTGATCGAGCTTTACGAGAAGAACCCAAACTTCATTCGTCCCGAGACCCGGCGCAACGAGGTGATGAGTTTCGTGCGCGGCGGATTGAACGACCTTTCGATCAGCCGCGTTTCGGTCAAATGGGGAATCCCCGTGCCGGACGATCCCGCGCACACGATGTACGTCTGGTTCGACGCGCTGTCGAATTACATCACCGCGATCGGTTTCGGCAACGAACAGTTCGGCGGCCAGCAACATTTCAAAAAGCTGTGGCCCGCCGACCTGCAACTTGTCGGCAAAGACATTCTGCGCTTCCACACCGTCTACTGGCCAGCGTTTCTGATTGCGGCGGGACTTGAGCCGCCGAAGACTGTCTTCGCGCACGGCATGTGGCTGTCAGGCGGGCGCAAGATGTCGAAGACTATCGGCAACGTGATTGATCTGGCCGTGCTGCAAAAACATTTCACGACCGATGCGGTGCGCTATTTCTGTTTGCGCGATATGGTCTTCGGGCAGGATGGCGATTTCACCTACGAAGCTCTGCTTGACCGAGTCAACGCCGGATTGGCCAACGGCCTGGGCAATCTGGCCAGCCGCACGCTGACGATGATCGGGCGATATTGCGACGGAGTCGTCCCCGCGCCGGGCAACGCCGATGCGGAATTGACCGCTCGCGCAGGCGAGGTGCGCGAAACTGTCGAACAGTCCGTCGCGCAATTCGACCGCGAATTCGACGAATACAATTTCAGCCGCGCGCTCGACGCCGCATGGTCGGCTATCGAACGGGTGGATAAATTCATCTCCGACGCCAAGCCCTGGGATTTGGCGAAAGACGCTGACAAGCGCGGCTCGCTGGAACTGGTTTTGCACACGGCGACAGAAACGCTGCGGCATCTGACCGCGCTGCTCGCGCCCGTGCTGCCCAACGCCACGCAGGAAATTTGGGAGCAGTTGGGCGAAGCGGGCAAAGTGAATGAAATCGCGCCAAGCGCGTTGCAATGGGGCCAATCCACTGGCAAGCGCGTCGGCGAAATCAAACCTATTTTCCCCAAACTGGATAAAAAGAAAGTCATGGACGAAATCAAACAGGAAGAAGCGGTCAGCCAGGCCGCGCGAACGGAAGAGAACAAGGAACAACCAGCTCAGGCTCCCGCTCAAGCTGCGCCGCAACCTGCGAGCGAAGCAGCCGCTGCGCCCGCCTACATCACGATTGACGATTTCGCGAAAGTCGAACTGCGCACGGGTCAGATTCTGACCGCCGAACGCATCCCGAAAGCCGACAAGCTTTTGAAATTCACGATTGACCTGGGCGAAGCCGAGCCGCGCCAAATCCTCGCGGGCATCGCGCAGTATTACGAACCGGAAAAACTGATCGGACGCAAAGTGATCGTCGTCGCCAACCTCGCGCCAAGAAAACTGCGCGGGTTGGAATCGCAGGGGATGATCCTGGCGGCTTCGATTGGCGAAGAGGGGCGGCCTGTGCTGGCGGGATTTTTAGAAGAAGTTCCGAATGGAGCGAAACTGAAGTAACCTGATGCTCATTGACTCTCACGCCCATCTCGACGTTCCCAACTACGATGCAGACCGCGCCGAGGTGATCAACCGCGCGCGCGAAGTCGGCGTCGAGATGATGCTGGAAATTTGCGGCAGCGATGTCGCAAAAGGCTCGCTCGATGTCGGATTGAAACTGGCCGATGAATACCAGTTCATCTACGCTGCAATCGGGCTGCATCCGCACGAAGCGAGCCTGTACGATGAAGCTCTCGAACAAAAACTCCTCGCAATGAGCGAGCGCGAGAAAGTGATCGGCTGGGGCGAAATCGGGCTGGATTATCATTACGATCACAGCCCGCGCGACACGCAGCGGCGGGTTTTTCGACGCCAGTTGGAACTCGCGCTCGAACGCCGATTGCCCGCGATCATTCACACGCGCGAGGCTGAAGACGACACAATTCAAATCCTGCGCGAAAGCTGGGCGAATGTTGGCGGGGTCGGAATCGGCGGGATCATTCACTGCTTCACGGGAACTCAAAAGCTTGCCGACGCGGCAATCGAGATGGGTTTTCACATCTCGTTTTCCGGCGTGCTGACGTTCAAGAACGCCGAAGAACTGCGCGATGTGGCGCGGTCCGCGCCGATGGAGAGATTGCTGATCGAGACCGATTGCCCGTATTTGGCGCCTCTGCCATATCGCGGCAAACGCAACGAGCCGGCTTTCGTCCGGGAAACCGCCGCGAAGCTGGCCGAATTGAAGAGCGTCAGCCTTGAAGAGATCGCGCGCCTTACCAGCGGCAATTTCAAACGCCTCTTCAAAGTGAGTTGAAATTCGCTCGCATTGACAAGGGGTTTAACGGCGGGTTACAAATCCGCTCTATTTTGAGGAAGCCCAGACGAACTCCGCGCGGGAAGACAGGCATTTCACCGGAACAGTCCAGGACAAGTTTATTTTTCGGTATCGCCGTAAAGGAGTTTGTGAATTATGGCGCAGCAAAACACATTCGACATCGTTTCCCAAATTGATCACGCCGAAGTAGTCAACGCAATCAATCAGGCTTTGAAGGAAGTCCAGACGCGGTTCGATTTCAAAGGCAGCAAGAGCGACATCGAGCTTGAGGGGCAGGAAGCGATCATTCTGACTTCAGATGACGAGTACAAGCTGAAGGCTCTCAACGACATTCTGCAAACAAAATTCGTCAAACGCGGCGTGCCGCTCAAGGGGCTGACTTACGGCAAAATCGAATCGGCCCTGGGCGGAACCGTCCGCCAGCGAATCGCCTTGCAGCAAGGCATCCCGCAGGACAAAGCCAAAGAGATAGTCAAATTCATCAAGGACACGAAACTCAAAGTGCAAGCCTCGATCCAGGGCGATATGGTGCGCGTCGCGGGCCGTGATCGTGACATCTTGCAGGAGGTCATCGGAGCCTTGCGCAATCAGGATTTCGGCATTGACATGCAGTTCACGAACTACAGATCGAATTAGGATGGTGACTCGTGGGAGTAGACATCTACTCGCCGCCGCCGCTCAAACTTATGGCAAAAATTCTTTCAGCGCCCTCCCCACGCGAAATGCAAACGACCGCGCAGCAAATCTTCCGCTCGATTCAGAGCGAGATGGCGGCGGTGGAGGAAGAATTTGAGCGGCAGGCGCGCTCCAACATTCAAATCGTCGCGCACATCGGGCAGTACCTGCACCAGACGGGCGGCAAACGCGTCCGCCCCGCGCTTCTGATACTTTCCGCGAAAATTTTCGGCGAAGAGGTTGACACCTCGGTCATCCAGATGGCGACGGTGATGGAGTTTTTGCACACCGCGACACTGGTTCACGACGACGTGATTGACGGCGCCGAGATGCGTCGCGGAAGCCGGGCAGTTTCGACGCAATGGGGAAATGAGACCGCCGTGTTGATGGGCGACTGGCTATATATGTCCGCGTTCGAGACCGCGCTGCAACAGCGCAATCTGGCCGTGCTGGACGCGCTGACCGAAGCCACGCGCAAGATGACCGAGGGTGAACTCATACAGTTGACGCTCATCGGAAACATGCGCATCACCGAAGAGCAGCACCTGGACATCATTAGCCGCAAGACGGGCTACCTGTTCAGCGCGAGTTGCCGCGTCGGAGGGATTCTGCGCGGCGCGAATGAAGAGGAGCGGCGCGCGCTGGCCAATTACGGGTTGAATCTCGGCGTGGCGTTTCAACTGGTTGACGATCTGCTCGATTTCACCTCGGACACGACGAAACTCGGCAAACCCGTTCTGAGCGATTTGCGCGAAGGCAAAGTCACACTTCCATTGATCCGCCTGTTGCGAAAATACCCTCAGTTCGCGCCAACAGTTCGCGCCGCTATGGAAGAGCCTGCGGGTGAAACACGACTGGCCAAGCAGGTGTTGGCGTTGCTCGATGAATATGGCGAACTGGATCGCGCGCGCGAGGAGGCGTATTCGTATGCGGAGCGCGCGCAGGAAGCGTTGATGGTTTTTCCCGACAATCGCTACCGCCGCGCATTGAACGACATCGCGCAATTCATTGTCGAACGCGACAGGTGATTATGATTGATGACACGGCGCTGGCCTCGCTCCAAAGGTCGCTGGGCGAATACCGCGAGGCGAAGCGGAAAACGAAAATCAGGCTGGCCGAAATCGAAGCCGAATCCGAGATGCTGCGCTCGCAACTGGCCACGATTGACGCGATCATCGAGCAGACCGAGCTTGCGTTGCGTAAAGTTCTGTTTCCCGCAGACGCGCAGAACGACCGGACGATCAATCAGCCTGCGCCGGTCCAGGATGGCCGTGCGCAGTTCAATCAGCCGGTTTCGCATCAATCAGGCTATCAACCAAATTACCAGGCCAACTATCAGGCCAACTATCAATCTGGCGCTTATGACATTGCGTCATATCGCCCATCCGAAGCCGAGATCGAAGCCGAGGTCGCCAAGCTTCAGCAGAACGAACAATCGAGCAACATCCGTTTCAATGATTTTCGCATTCCCCAGGCTGCGACGATTATCCTGCGCGAGGCCTGTGCGCCGCTGCACGTCAGCGAGATTTACCGCCGGATGTCCGAAGGCGGTTTTGAATTTCGCGGGCAGCACCAGTTGATTACGCTCGCCGTCAGTTTGAGCCGCAGCAAACGCTTCCGCAAAGTCGCCCCCGGCACATTTGAACTCGACCCTGAATATCGAACCGGCCAGGTGGCTTGATCCGATTCTTTCCCGATGTCCGCAACAACCCCGCACGAAATTGAAGTAAAGCTGCGATTCGATAACCTCGACGCGTTCGCGCGCGCCGGAATTATTTTGGAGATCGAAACCGCGCGCCATTTTGAAGACAACTGGCTGCTCGATTCCGCCGATCAGAAGCTCAGCGCGCGCGCCGCAATCCTGCGCGTGCGTTCAGCCGCCGGGAAAGGTTTCATCACCTACAAAGAAAACGCCGACGATGACGCGCCCGCATCTCAATTCAAAAAGCGCGTCGAGATAGAAACCGCGATAGACGATCCCGAAAGCGCCGTAGCGATTTTCGAGCGCCTCGGATTCCGCAAATGGTTCCGGTATCAGAAACACCGAACGGTTTATCGTGCGACATTGCCGGACGGCTCGAAACTACAGGTGATGTTTGATGAAACGCCTGTGGGCGACTTCGTGGAGCTTGAAGGCGAAGAGGAAGCCATCGCGCGCGGCGTCGAATTGCTCGGCGTGACGCCAGCGGAATACATCCTGGAAAGCTATCTGGCAATTCAGGCGGAGCATTGCCGGCGGCAGGGCAAACCGCTTGAGGACATGATCTTTGTCGTAGAAGGCAGGAGGTGAAGGAGACTGATGAAAGCAATGATTCTGGCCGCCGGTTTCGGAACGCGCCTCTGGCCATTGACGGTTGGACGAACCAAACCCGCAATCCCTTTTCTCAATCGCCCGCTGATCGCTTACACAATCGAATACCTGAAGCAGTACGGCGTTGAAGATTTGATCGTCAACCTGCACCACGAACCTGAGTCGGTGCGTGAGCAGATCGGCGACGGATCGCGTTACGGAGTTCGGATCAATTACTCCGTTGAAGAGCCTGAAATCCTCGGCACGTCCGGCGCGCTGGATCGCGTGCGCGATCAACTCGATCAGGAGACCTTCGTCGTCATCAACGGCAAGATCATCACCGACATTGACCTCGGCGCTGCGATTGCGACTCATCGCAACCGCAAAGCGCTCGCCACGCTCGTACTTCTCCCGAACCACAAACGAGAGCGATTCAGCGATGTGAAGATCACGGAAGATAGCCGCATCGCAGAGTTCGCAGGCTTCCCCGAGCCCATTCCGCATTCCGCATCCCGCATCCCACATTTCCCATTGATGTTCACCGGGATCCACATCCTCGAACCCGGAATTTTCGATTATATCCCGCGCGGCGTTTTCTCGGATTCTGTGCGCGACGTTTATCCGAGAGCGATGGCTGACGGCAAAATCATTGCCGCGCACGTCGCTGACGACGAAAGCTTGTGGCGTGAACTGAGCACAGTCGAACGATACCTGACAATCAGTCTTGAATTCCTCGGGCGCGATGGGCGCGATGTAGTGATGGATGAAGGATGTGAAATCGAAAGCGGCGCGACGGTCGAACGCTCGGTCTTGTGGAAGCGCGTGCGCGTCGAAAGCGGCGCGCGCCTGACCGACTGCATCATCGGCGATGACGTGTTAATTCCATCGGACGCCGAATTCAGGCGCGCCGCAATCGTACGCGCCGATGTCGCCTCATTAGACGAGCGTCCGGAAAAGGCTTTGCCGGCGGAGGTGATTGGCGAAAACCTTGTAGTGAAATTCGGGTGATGGTACCATCCCGGCCTCATTTTTCGTTTTTGTCATTAACAAAACAACCGCGCTGATTACCCCCTTTTTTTTGGCAATAGTTGATGTTCCGATCTTGATTATCGGCATACCCTTTCTGCGGCAAGCGTGATTAGCTATGACTCCACAAGAATCACAACCGGGCATGACCGGAGGACTGAGCGAGAAGCGTGTGATGAATTACACGTCGCGCTATTTCTCCATTCCCATCGAACAAGTCAGATTTCAGGCGCTCACGCCTGACGCCTCGACTCGCAAGTATTATCGCGTTTTTTCGGGCGCAGACTCCGGCGAGACGTTCATCATCAGCCTCTACCCGTCGCCGTTCAACGCGCACGACAATTCGTTCGTTGACGTGTCGCGGCTATTCGAGCGCGCCGGATTGCCGGTGCCCAAAATCGTTGACGTAGCCGACACTGATGGAATCATCCTTCAGGAAGACCTGGGCGACATCAGCCTGACACAATGGCTCTGCGACGCCAATGGACGCGGCGACGCGAAAGGCGCCGAAGGCATGCTGCGGCAGGCAATCGAACTAATCGCCCGCATTCAGGCGACGACCGATCTGGCCTGCGAAATGGATTCGGTCTCCTGCCATCTGGCGTTCGATGAAGACAAATTGTCGTGGGAGTTGAACTATTTCTTCGATCATTTTTTCGGCAGCCTGAGGCAGAAAAATTTCGAGACTGAAGAATCTGACGCGATCAAGCTTGACCTGCGCGCCATCGCAGCCGAGTTGGCCGCGCGCCCGCGAGCGCTGACTCATCGCGATTATCACGGAATGAATCTGATGATTGATCAGCAGGGCAATCTGAGGATCATTGATCATCAGGACGCGCGAATGGGGCCTGTGACTTATGATCTGGTTCCGCTGCTGGTCGAACGCCGGTTGCAGCCCGTCTGTGAAGCATGGGTTGAAGATCATCAAAATTATTTCCTGAGCGCTCGCGCGAAACACGGCTTGCCGGAGATCCCGCCTGAAGAGTTGCAGTACGAATTTCACCTGATGACCGTGCAAAGGCAACTGAAAGCCCTCGGCACGTTCTCTTATCAAACAGCCGTAGTCGGACGCGGCGAGTTTTATGAAAAGTACATCGCGCCTTCGGTCGCCACCGTGTTGCGCGCGATGGGCAAGCCAGGAATGAAAGAATACCCGGCGTTGCGGAAGGCGCTGGAAACCGCGTGAATTTCAATGAGCGATCGCGCAGTCAGGATTAGCAAGTTTCTCAGCCTCGTGCTGAGGCATCAGCCGGAAAAGATCGGCCTCCGGCTCGACGAATCGGGCTGGGCGTCGGTGGAGCGGCTGATCGAAGCGTCGCGCGAAAAGGGGATTGAATTCACGCTCGAAGAGCTTCAATATGTCGTTGCTAACAACGACAAGAAACGGTTCGCTTTCAGCGCCGACGGTCTTTTGATCAGAGCCAGCCAGGGCCATTCGATTGAGATCGAACTGGGCTATGAGCCGGCTGAGCCGCCAGAGGTTCTTTACCACGGAACGGCTGAAAGGTTCTTGACTTCGATCAAACGGCTGGGGCTGATCAAAGGCAAACGTCATCACGTGCATCTGTCCGCTGATGCCGAAACGGCTACGAGGGTCGGCCAGCGCCACGGCAAGCCCGTCGCGCTGCGGGTCGAAGCCAGGCGGATGCGGCGGGACGGTTTGGTTTTCTATCTTTCAGAGAATGGAGTCTGGTTGACTGAGCACGTGCCCGTTCAGTACCTGGTGTTTTAGCGTATGAAGCAAACGTACATTTCCGAAATTTCAAAGCATCTCGGCCAGGAGATCACGATCAAGGGCTGGCTCTACAACAAACGGTCGAGCGGCAAGCTCGGCTTCCTGGAAATCCGCGACGGTTCGGGCATCATTCAGGGCGTCGTTTCCAAAAAAGACGTAAGCGACGAGACCTGGGAAAGCACCGAGAAGGTCACGCAGGAGTCTTCGGTCATCATCACCGGCGCGCCGCGCGAGCATCCGAAAAAGCCCGGAGTTTATGAACTCGACATCAAAGACCTGCGGATCGTGCAACTGGCTCACGAATATCCGATCACACCGAAGGAACACGGCGTTGAATTTCTGATGGATAAGCGCCATCTGTGGCTGCGGTCGCGGCGCCAACACGCGATCCTGCGCGTGCGTCACGAAATCATCAGAGCCGTGCGCGATTTTTTCGACAACAACGGATTTATTTTGTGCGACACGCCGGTTTTCACTCCGGCGGCTTGCGAAGGCACGACGACGCTGTTTGAAGTCGGCTACTTCGATGAAAAAGCCTACCTGACGCAATCCGGCCAGCTTTACAACGAGGCGACCGCGGCGGCTTTCGGCAAGGTCTATTGCTTCGGCCCGACGTTCCGCGCTGAAAAATCTAAGACGCGCCGCCACCTGACCGAATTCTGGATGGTCGAGCCTGAAGTCGCTTACGCCAAACTCGATGACGTGATGGAATTGGCTGAAAACTTCATCGGCCACATCGTCAGCCGCGTGCTGGAAAGCCGCAGGGAAGAATTGAACGTGCTGGAGCGCGACATCTCGAAGCTCGAAAAGATCGCGCCGCCGTTCCCCCGATTGCAGTACGACGACGCGGTGAAGATGCTTCAGGAAGGCCACACCAAAGGCGCGTTGGAAAGCCGCTTTGAATGGGGAGGCGACCTGGGATCGCCCGATGAAACTTACATCTCCTCGCAATACGATAAGCCCGTGATGGTGCATCGTTATCCGGCGGCGGTTAAGGCGTTTTACATGGAGCCTGATCCCGAACGGCCCGATCTGGCGTTGTGCGTTGATGTGCTCGCGCCTGAAGGCTACGGCGAGATCATCGGTGGCGGAGAGCGCGCTTCATCGTTAGAATTACTCCTGAATCGGATTCAAGAACACGGATTGCCAGAAGAGGCGTTTGACTGGTACCTGGATTTGCGCAAGTACGGAAGCGTCCCGCACGCGGGTTTTGGTATGGGCATCGAACGCTGTGTGGCGTGGCTGTGCGGGCTTGAGCACGTACGCGAAACGATTCCATTCCCCCGAATGCTTTATCGTTTGAAACCCTGATGGAAAGCAATTGGTTTGTTCCCCCAGTTATTGAAGCTCGAAAGTGAGGACACCCAGCCCCATGACTCGACGTGAAGATGCTGCAAAGCTGGATACGGAGCAGACGAACGGCGCCTGGGCGCCGAAGGCCGCGCTCCCTCCCCAAAAACAGCCGCTGATCGCAACCTGGCTCAGCGAGTTTGAAGAAAAGATCGCGCGCGATTTTCATCGGCGCACCGGACTGGATTACAAAACCACCATCGCCCAAATCATCGAAGCCGCCGATCCATTTCCCGGCATGCAGGTGCTCGACGTGCCGACCGGGACGGGCGTCATCGCGCGTCAGTTCGTCGGGAAGATAGGCGAAAAGGGCCGGATCATCGGAGCCGACACGACGCGCGAAAAGCTGGAACAGGCGCGGCTGGCGGCGCATTCGGCAAAAGTCACTTTGCGCATCGAATGGCGCGCTATGCAGCCTGAAAAATTGCTTTTCGATGACGCCAGCCTCGACCTGGTAACATCGGTGATGGCCTTTCACCGGATACAAGGCGAAAAATTTCTCGCCGAGGCCCATCGCGTGCTCAGAGACGGCGGACGTTTGCTGATAGCCGATGAACTGGCTCCCAAAGACGGCGCAAGTTCGTTGAAGCTCAAGTTCCGCCAGCATTACTATCGTTACATCGCGCGCGATCAGGGCGAGGCGGAGGCGCATTTTTACACGGCGCAGGAAATGATGCAGAAGCTGAATGAGCTTGGGTTCACGCAGATCGTGCTCAAGGCGTTGCGGCAGCGGAGCAAACACGACCGCGTATTTACTCTGATCAAAGCCGTGAAATGAAGCGGCGCTCGGTGAGCCGAGGAGTTGTTATGCAGTACGCGAAAAGGAAAGCGACGATTATCGGCGTGTTGATGGATTTGGGCGCGGATCGTCGTGGTGTTGATATGGGGCCATCGGCGATCCGCGTCGCCGGTTTGAACGAACGATTGGCCGGACTGGGTTACGACGTGACAGACGCGGGCAATATCAGCGTGCGAAACCCCGAAATGATGCAGGTCACGGATTGCAAGCTGAAATACCTTCCTGAAATCGCCACCGCCTGCCAGACGCTGGCGGGCGATGTGGAAGCCATTCTCGAACACGGCGCGATTCCGATCATCCTCGGCGGAGATCATTCGATAGCGATTGGCAGCGTGTCGGGACTTTCAGCTTTTCATCACAAGCGCGACCATCGTGTGGGCGTGATCTGGTTCGACGCGCACGGCGATATGAACACGCCAGAAACTTCGCCGTCCGGCAATATTCACGGAATGCCTTTCGCCGCAATCCTCGGACACGGCGCCCCCGAACTGACGCGCATCGGCGGTTTCGCGCCGAAAGTCTACCCTGAAGATTGCGTGCTGATCGGCGCGCGCAGCGTTGATCCCGAAGAAGCTGTCGCGCTGAAATCATCCGGCGTTCGCGTGGTGACGATGCGCGAACTGGACGAGCGCGGGATGAGCGCAGTGATGGATGAAGCCATGTGGCTGGCTTCGCGGCGTACTGCCGGGTTCCACGTCACGATGGACATGGATTTCGTTGATCCTGATTTCGCGCCCGGCGTGGGAACCCCGGTTCCCGGCGGGCCGACTTACCGTGAAAGCCATCTGGCGATGGAGAAGATAGCCGATTCGGGCAAGATGCTTTCGTTCGAGCTGACCGAGGTCAATCCGGTTCTGGATGTGTCGAATAAGACCGCAGAACTCGGCGTGCAACTGATTCTGTCGGCGTTTGGCAAGAAGATTATGTGATCTCCCTGGGAGCAAGTTTGTCGAAGAAACTTAAAGTCGCAGTAATTTTCGGCGGCCGTTCGGGCGAACACGAAGTCTCGGTGCGTTCCGCCGAATCAATCATCAACGCTCTGGATCAGAGCAAATACGAAGTCGTTCCAATCGCAATTACCAAACTTGGAAAATGGCTGGCCTCGAGCGAGGCTACGAACCTGCTGCCCAGCGCCGTGATCGAAAGCGCCGACCAGCGCGTCGCCATCTTCGGCGACCCGACGGAACGCGGGCTTGCGAGATTCAGCAAGGAAGATGCGAGCGGAAGGCGCGATCAGATTGATGTGATCTTTCCCGTGTTGCACGGCACTTACGGCGAAGACGGCACGATCCAGGGTTTGCTGGAAATGGCCGACGTGCCGTATGTCGGTTGCGGCGTGCTGGCTTCCGCCGCCGGGATGGACAAGGTCGTGATGAAGCGACTGTTTCACGAAGCCGGTTTGCCAATAGTTGACTTCACCAGCTTCCTGCGCGCGCAGTGGGAAGCCGATCCGCGAAAAATCGAAGAGCGAGTCGTCGAAGAGATCGGATTCCCCTGCTTCGTCAAACCCGCGAACCTGGGTTCATCAGTTGGAATTTCAAAGGCGGTTGACGCCAAAAGCTTGAACGCCGCCATCGCGCTCGCCGCGAAGTTCGACCGCAAGATCGTCGTCGAGAAAGGCGTTGACGCGCGCGAGATTGAGGTCAGCGTGCTCGGCAACGACGAACCGATTGCGAGTTTACCAGGCGAAATCGTCCCGCAAACAGCCGAGTTTTACGATTACCAGGCGAAGTACGTCAGCGACAACGGCGCACGTTTGGTCATTCCGGCTGAACTTGGCGCGGAGATGACCGCCGAAATTCAGCGCCTCGCCATTCGCGCTTTCCAGGCGATTGACGGATCGGGCCTGGCGCGAGTTGATTTCTTCCTCGAACGCGCGACGAACAAATTGATCATCAATGAGATCAACACGCTGCCCGGTTTTACTTCGATCAGCATGTATCCGAAATTGTGGGAAGTGAGCGGGATTGGCTACGGCCAGTTGATTGACCGTTTGATTGAATTGGCGTTTGAACGCCACCGCGAGAAATCGCGCAATGTGACAAGCTACGAGTGAGGCTTACAAATCACCCACGACGCGGTTTCGGACGGGCAGGACGCGCGATGATCGCCTCCCTACAACTGGACAAGCCTGACGCGCAGGCTTGAAGACTTTCTGGTCAGCAGCGAGGCGTCGGAGATTGAACTGGCCGTAACCCAGCAGCCCAGGTTGGAAACTTTGGGATCGGGCCTTGAAGCCACGTAGTGATTTGGGCGAGCGGAAAGCTGATGGCGAACGTCAGGATTATTCATTCATTGGGAACGAAGCGGTAGCCAACCCACGGCTCGGTGATGATGTAGCGCGGGTGCGGCGGATCAGGCTCGATCTTGCGCCGCAACTGATTGATGAAGACGCGCAGGTAATCGGTCTGGTCTGTGGCCTCGACGCCCCAGACCGCCAGCAGTAGCGAGCGGTGCGTGACCACTTTGCCGGCGTTCGAGACCAGATGCTTCAAGACCTCGAACTCCTTCGGCGTCAGCTTCACCTCGCGTCCCGCAATCGTCACCCGCCG
This sequence comes from Acidobacteriota bacterium, assembly GCA_022072205.1. Classification (GTDB taxonomy): domain Bacteria; phylum Acidobacteriota; class Blastocatellia; order RBC074; family RBC074; genus JAJVID01. The sequence continues at coordinate 11,116 of JAJVID010000194.1, read as the reverse complement.
CGCGTCGGCGTCAACCGCCACATCGCCGACCGTGAAGACCGAAGCATGATTCGTGGACGCCTGGACGCGTCGCAGGATCGCATGCATGCGCGCGAGCAGTTCGTCCAGGCCGAATGGCTTGGTGACATAATCGTCCGCGCCAAGTTCCAGCGCGGCCACCTTGTCGGCTTCGGCCTCTTTCGCTGAAAGGACAATGATCGGCGCGTTGGAAAATTCGCGCACGCGGCGGCAGACCTCCAGCCCGGACATCTTCGGCATCACCAGGTCGAGAATGATCAAATCAGGCTCCTCTTTGCGAACCTCATCAATTGCTTCCTCGCCGCCCGGCGCTGTCCGCACTTCGTAACCGCGCGCCGGCAGGCTCGCCCGCATCACACGCAGTATCTGCATTTCGTCGTCAACCACCAGGATGACCGGTTTCTTCATCATAACTCGCTCTCCACCGCTCGTGGTTTTGGCGCCTCTCGCTGCTCGACTCGCAGCGCCATCGTGAATTTGGCGCCCTGCTTCGAATTGTTCTCCGCCCAAACTCTGCCGCCGTGCGCTTCAATCAGGCCGCGAGTGATCGCCAGCCCCATTCCCGTGCCGTCAGCGCGACGACCGTTAGCGTGCCCGCTGCGGTAGAACTTCTCAAAAATTCTTTCGGCCTCTTCGGGCGCAATCCCCGGACCTTGATCCGTGACGCTGAGCCTTAACTCATCACCCTCGAAATGCGCCTCCACTGCGATCTCGCTCCCTTCGGGCGAATACTTGGCCGCGTTCTCAACGATGTGCGTCAAAGCCTCGGCCAGCAGCTTCGCATCAGCTTTGACCAGTGGGAGATCTTCAGGGCAATCGGCGCGCACCCGGTGATGGCGCAACTCAACGGCGCATTGATCGAGCGCGGCGTCGCAGATTCCCGCGACCGATCCCCATTTCAGCAATAGGCGCCGCTCCTTCGCTCCAATCCGCGCCATCTCCAACAGGTCCTCAACCAGCTTTGCCAGCCGGTGGGTTTCCTCGCCGATGATCAGATGGAACTCGCGCAACGCAGCCTTGTCCCAGTCGAGCGCCGGATTGAGCAGATTATCAACCGCCGCGCGGATCGCAGTGAGCGGCGTGCGCAGATCGTGCGAAACCGAAGCCAGCAGCGCGCTCTTCAACTCGTTGCTCTGTTTGAGGTCCTCCGCCAGATAACGCAGCTTCTCTTCGGATCGCTTGCGCGCTTCGCTCAACGAACTGATCATAATCGCCATCAGCGTAAAGACGATCACTCGCGGGATCGCCTCCCTCAAGTCCGGCGCCAGCAGGTAGTAATCAATGGTCCCAACCGACAGGAGCGTCGCCAGCATCCCAGGCCACAAGCCGCCATACCAGGCGCTGGCCATTACGGCTGAAAAGAAGAACAAAAAAACACTATGCTCCAACCACGGCCTGAACAGCAGCGCCAATAGTAGAGCCAGCGCCACAGCCAGGACTGAGGCCGCATAGCGCCATAAGATCGAGCGCGTCATTTGCAGCATATACGGCTCAATTATAGTTGATTCAACTCGAAGACTCGGTCTTTTCTCTGGTTTCCACCGGCAGCGCAAAGATAAAAGCGGCGCCCTGCCCCGGCTTGCTTTCAACCCAAATTCTGCCGCCGTGCGCCTCGATGATGCCGCGCGCGATGGCCAGCCCCATCCCTGTCCCGCCGTTCTGCTCTCCGTGGAGAAGCCGGCCGCGGTAAAACTTGTCGAAGATGCGGTCAAGCTCTTCCGGCGCAATTCCCGGCCCTTCGTCCGTGACGCTCATCAAAAGCTGATCGCGTTCCAGCCAGGCTCGCACGATGATTCTGCTCTTCGGGGGAGAGTACTTGGCCGCGTTCTCGACCAGGTTGGCCAGCGCCTGCGCAATCAACCGCGAATCTACCCTGACCAGCGGCAAGCCTTCAGCGCACTCCACATGCGCCCGATGCCGTCCCGTCGCCCCGGCGCAGCGATCGAGCACGTTGTGGCAAATCTCAGCGACCGATCCCCATTGCTTTGCCGGATGCATCTCGCCAGCGTCAATCCGCGCCATGGCCAGCAGGTTCTCCACCAGCCGCATCAACCGATTGACCTCTTCGCTGATGATCACGTGGAATTCGTGAAGCGTCGTCTGATCCCAGTTGAGTTCGTTGTGCAGCAGGCTGTCAACCGAAGCCCGGATGGATGTGAGCGGCGTGCGCAGGTCGTGCGAAACCGAAGCGATGAGCGCCGATTTGAGCGCGTCGCTCTGTTTGAGCGCCTCGGCCTGTTTACGCCCGGTGATGTCGCGGCAGGTGTAAAGCAGCGTCCCATTCCTGATCGAGACGCGCTTGACGTTCACCAGCAGGGAATGGATCAAGCCGGCTTTGTCCTTCACTTCCTGCTCGATGTTCTGAATCTCACCGGCAAACTCCAACCGGCGCAGATCGAAGAATCCATTCCCGATCAGCTTTTTGATGTTGCCGAGCCGGCGCACCTCCTCAGCGGTGTAACCGAAAATCACCTCCGCATTGGGGCAGATGTAGGTGAAGGCGCCGCCTTCTTCCGTGATGAAAACGGCGTCGGAAATCCGGCTGAGTGTTAGGCGGTGCAACTCTTCTGATTCCCGCAGCGCTTCCTCGATCCGCCGCCGCTCGACAATCTGCCCTTCCAACACGGCGTTGGCCCGGGAGAGTTCGGCTGTGCGTTCTTCAACCCGCCGTTCCAGGTCGTCGTGCGTGGCTCGCAACGCCGTCTCCGCCTGCTTGCGCGCCGCCGTCAGCCAACTGGTCAGCCCCGCAACAAACGCAAACACGCTCAGTCTCGGCAGGTAAGCCCAGTTCAGCGTCAGGTTGTAAATCGGCGGCAGCAGAAAGAAGTCAATCGCCAGCAGTGAGAGCAATGTCGCCAGCAAGCCGGGCCAGAGGCCTCCATACCACGCGCTCAGCATCAGCGCGGGAAAAAACAGCAGAAAATCGTTTTGCTCTGGCCACGGTCTGGCGAGCAGCGTCAACAGCAGCGCCAACGCGACCGCCAGGATCGCCCCTCCGTACCGCAATAGTGAGGAACGTATTACCAGCATCATGTTTTGCCCTTCTCGATAGATGGGGAGTCCATCAACCGGAGTCGCTGATCTCGCGCACTCCGTTGATCCGGCGCAGTTTCTCCGCCAGGGGCAGCATTTTGTTCTGCGCGTGATTCAGGTTGATTTGAACGCGGTCCTCATCGGACTTGTCGCCGCGTTGGACCAGTATCTGTTGCGCATGCAGACCGGTCTCTTCAATCGCGGCTTCGATCGCGAGCAACGACGCCTCCTGGCGATCAATCAGCAGGGTGACGATTCGCTGCCGCCGATTGTTGAAGAGACGCTTCTCGACCGGCTTGATCACGGCCAGGATAATCAGGATCAGCGCCGTGGCGCTCAACGCCATCACGTAAAGACCGCCGCCAACCGATAGGCCCACGGCGGCGACCGCCCACAAACTGGCCGCTGTGGTCAGGCCATGAACGATCTGCTGGCGCAGAATGATGGTTCCGGCGCCGAGAAAGCCGATGCCGCTCACCACCTGAGCCGCGATGCGAGACGGATCGAGCGTGACATTTTGATAGCCCAGGATATCCGTAAAACCAAAGGCCGAGACGATCATAAAAATCGCCGCCCCCATGCACACCAGCATGTGCGTGCGCAATCCGGCCACCCAGTCCAATCGCTCGCGGTCCAGCCCAACCAGGCTGCCCAGAAAGGCCGCTAACAGCAGCCGCAAAATGATCTGCTCGTGCGTCAACATATGCTCTCCGGAACGTTAATCCAACCGCACCTTGAAATCCGCGCCTTCCCATCGCCCATCATCAGGCCAGTAAAAAGTGAAGACAACCTCCGCGCCGGAAGACAAGCCTTCAGTAGGCAGATCGGCCACGTGCACGCCGAGGCTTGTATCCTGTGTTTCGGCGTCCCGAACCGTGCGCCAGCCATCAACGCTCCAGTGAACTACCGCGCGGGCGAGCGTCTCCACGCGCAAGGTCCTGCCCGCCGTCATCGTCTCGCATTTGTTGTTGAAGCGCCAGACGGTGAATGGAGAATCGGCGCCATTGACCAGGTAACGCTCGACCGTCTGTGGCGGCAGATCGAAAACCCGGCCATCGCGCAGCGAGCGCCGCAGCTTGATGTATTCGGCGTGCGCCCAGACCAGCGGCATCGCCGATCCAGAAGCTCTGCCGCGGAACAATTCGGCTTCGGGAACATCGTCCGCATCCCAGACCTGTTCGGGAATCATCCCGCCTTCGTTGGCGAAAGCTTCCAGCGCGCGCATCAACCTCTCCGCCTCCCACGGCCTGCCTGCGGCCAGTTCGTAATGCGCGCGCTCGCCGGTCAGCAGCGGCCATGCTCGTCCGACGCCGGTTCCGTCGAAAGGCGTCCCATCCGGGTGTTCGCCGTACTGGTCGTCAACATACCTGTGCCACGCCGGGCCGTTGGGTGTCTCGACTTTGAGCAGCGCGTCAATCGCTTTCACCGTGTTCACAATGCGCGGATCATCAGCCGCGCGCAGCCCGAAGCGCGCCAGCGCCAGCGCGTCAGGGCTGACGATCCACGAAGCCGGGCCAACGCGCTGATCAGCCGCACGGCCTTTGATCGGCACAAAGCCCTGGCGCGGTGAGGCCGCGTCAGCCTTTTCCGGCGGCGCGATGCGCACGTAATGACCTTCAATGCCGAGCGCGCGGTCGAGTTCGGTATCCGTCACATAAATCCATCGCTCGATGTTGGCGTTCCAGTAATCGGCGGTCTGGCGCAGGTAAGCCCCGACGCTCGATTCTCCGACTATCTCCGCGATTTCAGCGGCGGCCAGCAACGCGGTGATCTCGACCGCCAGAGTGAAGGGCGAATAACCCGGATCCATTTCCCATCGCTCCTGCGGAGTGACCGGGCCGTTGCGCGCCAGATACCCGGCGGCCCGCTTGACCATCGGCCAGAGCCGCGTCAGGTCTTCACGACCAAGCGGCGGCAGGAGCGCGCCTTCGCGCCGCAACTGATCGGCGAGCAGCACGGGTAGCGCCGTCTCGTCCATTTGCACGCCGTTCCAGTAAGACGTGCCGTCCATCCACATATTCTGCGGCCAGTGGCCGTCGGCTTCCTGCGTGACCATCAGGTAGCGCAGCACACGATTGGCATCGTCCCGCGCTCCGGCGGCCAGCATCCCCGACGCCGCTTCAACCAGATCGCGCGGCCAGACCAGGTGATAACCGCCCAGGTCTTCATCGCCTTTGTCGAAGCCCCAGGGGATCGAAAGGCTGGCGATCAGTCCGCCCTGAAATCGCTTGGCCTCGTGTGCGCGCAACACCGTCAGGCTGACTTGATACAATCCGTCGTCGCCCGCTTCCGAATCAGGAAGGCGCAGCCGCCGCTGCCAGGTCTGCCACTCGTGGATATATTCGGCCTGCGTTCTTTCAAAGTTATCCATTATGCCGGCGAGCGCCGCGTGACCGGCCTCAGCCGC
>JAJVID010000194.1:0-5558 GCA_022072205.1 Acidobacteriota bacterium | reverse complement strand
CGCGTGCAGGCGTGATCCAGGCGTGGATAATAAATTTCGTTGAAAATGCCGTGGCTCAAGGTGAACCAGACGCGGCTCGACGCGCCGAACGCTGCGCCAACACCGCTCTTGGCGCTCGAAGTCCATTTCGGCGCGATGCCCGGCCAGCCGGGCGCGAATTGCAGATTTCCATTGTTCACGTTCATGTTGTTCGAGTTACTAAGGACATTTTACCAGCAATATCCCGCTAGGGTTTTGGAGGTTCGGCGACAGTGACCTGGCTGCCGGGCGATTGGCGAGCCAATCGCCATTTGCCGATTCCTTCCTGAAAAGTTTCCATGTAGGTATAAAAAACCGGAGTCACGAAGAGCGTCAGAAGCTGCGAGACCAGCAATCCGCCGACCACCGCCAGCCCCAGCGGGCGGCGCGATTCTGCGCCCGCGCCAAAGCCGATGGCGATTGGCAGCGTGCCCATCAGCGCGGCCATCGTGGTCATCATGATCGGGCGAAATCGGATGAGGCAGCCCTGATAGATCGCCTCCGCCGCGCCTTTGCCATCGTTCCGCTGCGCCTTCAGTGCGAAATCAATCATCATAATCGCGTTCTTCTTGACGATGCCGACCAGCATAATAACTCCAACGAAAGCATAAAGGTCGAGGTCCTTGTGGAAGATCAGCAAAGTTAGTAACGCGCCGAACCCAGCGGCGGGCAGCCCGGAAAGTATCGTCAGCGGATGAATGAAGCTTTCATAAAGAATGCCGAGTACCAGGTAAATAACCAGAATCGCCATGAAAAGTAACAACCCCAAACCTTGCAGCGATGATTGAAACGCCTGGGCAGTACCCTGGAAGCTGGAAGTGATGGTACTCGGCAAAGTAACACGCGCGATTTTGTCTACGGCGCTTACCGCTTCGCCCAGCGATACTCCCGGCTTGAGATTGAAAGAGATGGTTACCGCCGGAAGCTGCCCGAGGTGATTGATCGAAAGCGGTCCCAGGCTTCGCGTCAGATTGGCTACGGCGCTTAACGGCGCCAGGCTGCCGGTGGACGAACGAACGTAGAGCAGCGACAGCGCCGACGGATCCATCTGGTACTGCGGCTCCAATTCCATAATCACCCGATATTCGTTATTGGGCGCATAGATGGTGGAAACCTGTCTGGCGCCGTAAGCGTCGAAGAGCGCCTCTTCGATCTGCTGCGCCGTGATGCCCAGAGCTTTCGCTCTGTCGCGGTCAATCTCGACGTTGACCTGCGGGTTCTCGATCTGCAAATCGCTGGTCACATCCTGAAGCTGCGGCAGCGCGCGCAGTTTTGTCACAAGGGCCGGCGTGGATTGATAAAGCTCGCGCGTGTCCGGGCCTTGCAGCGTGAACTGGTATTGGCTCTTGGTCAGTTGGCCGCCGATGGAAATCGGCGGCAGGTTCTGCATGAAGACTTGAATGCCGGGCGTCGCGGCCAGTTTCGGCCTCAACTCCTCGATCACTTCGTCCGCGCTCAATCGGCGCTCGGCGCGCGGCTTCAAGCGAACAAAAATGCGTCCGGCGTTGCCGCCTGTCACGCTCGACATCAGAGAGGCGACGTTGGGATCGGCGCCGATGATCGCCGCGACGGCCTGCTGATGCTGAGCCATGGAGTCAAAAGAAATTCCCTGCGCCGCCTCGGTGACGGCGAAGACCTGCCCGTTGTCTTCGCTCGGCAGGAAACCTTTGGGAATAACGACGAAGAGGTAGATCGTCGCGAGCAACACCAGACCGGAGACAAACATCGTCGCCAGACGATGTTTGAGCACGCGGCTGAGACTCCATTCGTAAGCGCGGAGCATGCCATCGAATAATTTTTCCGAAGTAACATACAAACGGCCATGGTGTCGCTCATTTAGCGGTCGCAGGAACCGGCTGCAAAGCATCGGCGTCAGGCTAAGCGAAACGACGCCCGAAACCAGCACCGCTATTCCGATGGTCACCGCGAATTCGTGCAGCAGCCGCCCGATGATGCCGCCCAGAAAAAGCACCGGGATGAAGACGGCAGCAAGCGAAATCGTCATCGAAACGACCGTGAAGCCAATCTCTCTGGAGCCGCTCAGCGCCGCCTCGACGCCGCGCTCTCCCCGTTCCATGCGCCTGACGATGTTTTCGAGCATGACGATGGCGTCGTCCACCACGAACCCGACCGAGAGCGTCAAGGCCATCAACGAGAGATTGTCCAGGCTGTAACCCAGCAGATACATCGCCGCGAACGTGCCGACGATGGACATCGGCAGCGCCAGGCTGGGAATGATCGTCGCCGACAGGTTGCGCAGGAAGAGGAAGATCACCAGGACAACCAGACAGACGGTCAACATCAAAGTGAACTTCACATCGTTCACCGAATCGCGGATGGACGCCGACCGGTCATACAAAATATCGAGGTTGACCGAAGCTGGCATCTGCGCGCGGAAGGAAGGGAGAAGCTTCTTGATCGAGTCTACTACCTCAACCGTGTTAGTCCCAGGCTGGCGTTGAATAGCTAACACAACGGCGCGGGTGTTATTGTACCAACTCGCCGTCTTGTCATTTTCAACGCTGTCAATAACTCGACCTAACTCTTCCAAACGAATCGGGGAGCCATTACGGTAAGCTACAATAAGAGGCCGGTAAACAGCGGCGTCAGTAAGCTGCCCATTAGCTTCGACCGTGAATGCCTGATGGTTACCATACAATGTGCCGGTAGGTAGATTTACGTTACCCGATTGCACCGCCGTTGCTACTTCATCTATTCCGATTGACCGCGAAGCCAGAGCTTTCGGATCGAGTTGCACGCGAACGGCGTACTTCTGCGAGCCGAAGACCTGAACCTGAGCCACGCCGCTGATGGTAGAGATGCGTTGCGCGATAGTGGTCTCGGCGTATTCATCCACCGTCGAAAGCGGAAGCGCCGGCGAACTCAAGGCCACATAAAGGATCGGTGAATCCGCCGGGTTGACCTTGCGGTAAGACGGCGGGCTGGGCATGTTCGCCGGCAATTGCGAGCCGGTGCGCGCAATCGCCGCCTGAACATCCTGCGCCGCCGCGTCAATGTCCCGGCTCAGATCGAACTGAAGCGTAATCTGCGTGCTACCCAGGCTGTTGGTGGAAGTCATCGAATCCAGCCCGGCAATGGTGGAAAACTGTTTCTCCAACGGAGTCGCAATGGAAGAAGCCATGGTTTCCGGACTGGCGCCGGGCAATCCGGCGGAGACGAGGATGGTGGGAAAATCAACGTTGGGCAGATCGCTCACCGGCAGCAGGCGATACCCCATCACGCCGAACAACAGAATGCCCAGCATGACGAGCGTCGTCATAACTGGTCGCCGGATGAATGGTTCCGCAATGTTCATCGGTGTTACTCTCTATCGCCTGACAGGGCTTTACAAAATCAATCGAAGCTTTTGCTGAAAACCTATAACCTATAACCTACAACCTATGACCTATTACCCAAACCCTACAATCATCTGTTCGAGCCAGCACAGGAACAATTTATTTGTAGCTCTTGGGTATTAGGTCTTGGGTTTTAGCTCATCAGTTACTGTTCATTTGTACCTTAGCTCCGGGCGTGAGCCGGAGTTGCCCGTCAATTACTACCTTTTCGCCCGGTTGAAGCCCCTGCTCGATGACGGTCTTGCCATCGAGCGCGCGACCAACCACGACGGGGCGAGCTTCGACCGTCAAATCGGGCTTGACGACGAAGACGTATTGACCCGACTGCCCGGTCTGAACAGCCTGCGTGGGCGCCACCACCGCGTTGGGCTGCGAGGTGAGCGTCAAGCTTACGTTGACGAATTGTCCGGGCCAGAGCTTCCTCTCCTTGTTGTCGAAAGTAGCTTTGAGCCGGATGGTTCCGGTCGTGTTATCCACCGTGTTATCCACAAAGCTGAGCGCGCCTTCAGCCGGATGTTGCTCGTCATTGGCGATAACAGCTTCGACTTTGAGCTTCCCCATCGCCCGGTATTTCCTGATCTCCGATAGCTCTTTTTCCGGGACTGAAAAAGTAACGTAGATCGGGTTGACCTGGTTGATAGTTACAAGCGGAACGTCATTGGCTTTGACCACGTTGCCCTGATGAACCATCAGGCTCCCAGTTCGCCCGTCAATCGGCGAACTGATTGAACAGTAGCCAAGTTGTAATTTGGCGTTGGCTATCGCCGCGTTATCGGCGCGCATCGCTTCTTCAAAGCTCGCCACCGCCGCCTGATCCGCTCGCACGGTCGCCGCCAGAGCTTCGGCGTTGGTCCGCGACTGATCGGCCTGTTCCCTGGTTGCGACTCCGGCTTCCATCAGTTCGGCGTAGCGGCGGCTTTCGACCTCCGCATTTTTCGCCTGAGCCGTGTCTCTGGCCACGTTGGCCTGCGCCTGTTTCATCTGGGCAGTGTCTCGATCCAGATTGGCTTCGGCCTGTTTAAGCGCCGCTTCGAGCGGCCGGGGGTCAATGGTGAAGAGCATTTCTCCCTTCTTCACGTCCTGACCTTCTTTGAAGTAGACCTGTGTCAGTTCCCCGCCGATCAGAGCTTTGACTGAAACGGTGGAATAAGCTTCGACGTTTCCAATCGCTCGTACCTCGATCGGCACGGTTTCTTCGCTGACAGTAGCCACAGCCACCGGCGCCGCTTCAATCGTTGTAGTACGCGCCGGTTTGCCGCTTGCGCTGGTACCGGAACAGCTTGATAGAGCGGTCAGGCTTGCCAGAAGTAACACGAGATAACATTTCACCATGCTTCCTCGTCAGAAAATGTACCTTGTTGGTTAAAGCAACTCTCGCCCATTCCTTCGTCTGTCGAGCGGGTTAATCAATTGGCGGGCGAGTTGGAGCAATTCGGAATAACTGCACGGCATCGCCCGGTACTTCGGGAGCACGCCAGCCAGGCCAGGCTCGGTCACGAGCCTGCTCGCTTCGACCAGCAGAGAAATCATGGCGTGCTCCGCGCTCGATCGGAGAGTTTTCAACACCCCGCGAATTTGCGCCGGTTGCATATCAACAATGGCCAGGTCGTGCTCGCTGTGGCAGGCCTGGTCCAATTCCTGAAGAGATGAGACACAGGTGATTTCGGCCTCGCCGGTATTGAGCGGAGACCGAAGTCTCTTCAGGCGATCAACAGAATCGCAGACAATTAAAAATCGCGGCTTAACCATCGGTTTACGCCGCGATTGAGATTGGCTTGTGAGAGTAGATTGCGAAAGCATTGCGATTTTTCGAGCTATCCGGCGAACTCGCAGGGCATTTATTCGATTGAGAAATTCTCCCGCTGCAAAATCACTGTAGCAGGCGCAACCTAAAGAAGTCATAAATGAGCTATCAAAAGATCGTATGACCGGAAGGCGCGTTGATTGAAGCGTTCGTAATCACAACCCGCGCGTCGCCGTCGGCAGATTCAATAGCGATGTTAGTCATGATTGCTTTCCTCTCGGATAACAAAGGCAATGAAATCTCCGCTGCTCACCGGTACGTCAGCCAGCCTCTGGTCAGAAAATCGCTCATCGTCAGCGCGATCATGATGCTCAGCCAGAACAGCCCGGCGGCGACGACGATCTGCGTCAGCCGGCGGCTGTAACGCAGATGCATGAAAA
>JAJVID010000115.1 GCA_022072205.1 Acidobacteriota bacterium | reverse complement strand
CTGGCCACGATGCAGAGCGTCTCAATCGTCGGCGAGCGGCGCATCGGCAAATCATCCTTCCTCAATCGCATCGCGCATCCCGACTTGGGCGCAAGCGAGTTGGACAGTTCGTTCCGGCTTCACTACCTCGATCTGCAACGCGTCTTTTCCGCCGAAGAATTTTACGACCGCGCCTGCAAGCTGCTGGGCCGCGAGAAGGGCGAATCGCGCCTGAGCTTTGAAGAAGCGATTGAGAACCAAAAGATCATCCTCTGCCTTGATGAATTCGAGCAGGCTTACAAGGAAGATTTCGGCAGCGAATTTTTCAACGCGCTCCGCAGCCTGGCGCAGACGGGCAACCTCGCGCTGGTCGTCGCCACGCAGGAGCCGCTCAGCCAATTGCACAAACTCTATCTGAAAGACGAAGACATCACCTCCAAGTTTCACAACATCTTCACGCAAATGCCGCTGGGCGAGTTCTCTCCCGAAGAAGCGCGCGAGATGGTCTCAGCGCCGCGCAACGGCCATTGTTTCACCGCCGATGAAGTTGCGCGCATTCTCGACATCGCGGGCAATCACCCTTTCCGGCTCGGCGCGGCCTGCGCGCTGGCCTACGAGGCGAAACGGACTACCAGCGCAATTGATTTCGATGAGGTGAGGCGGAAGTTTCAAGCACAGATCGCCGAAACCGCGCCGGATGGTAAGCCGCGCCCGGTCGCTCGGATCACTGAGTTCGCTCGCACCCAACCGGTTGCGACAGAAAACGTGTCTGGGATTCGCTCGGCGCCTGCGACTGACGTTGCGCTCAACCCGCTGCTGCTGTTCGCGGCGGCTCTCTTCTTCCTGATCGGCGCAATCAACATTTGGGACGTATCGCAGCGCCAGAACCCGGTGTCGTTGGCCGTCTCGGCCGTCTGCTTCTTTTTGACTGTGGCGCTGATGTTAACTGAAACGGTTCGATTCGGCTGGCAAGCCTGGAGGTCGTGGAGATCACGATGAATCGCCGAGGCCAAAGACGTTCAGCCATTTCGCTCAATCTTCCCGCGTCGCCGATCACGATCAAGCTCGATCCCGGCGCGGCGATTCCGGTTCAGTTGTCGCCGCCGCCTCAACAACCGGCTTCGTTCTTCCGGCGCGTCGCGATCAAGCTTCTGCTGCTGATAATGGGCAGTTTGGCTGTGATTGTCGTTTCGTCGGCGATCTGGCTCAAATACACCTACTTTTTTCCGCCGGTTTTCGTCGCCCCGCAAAACTACGGCAATCTCGCCATCGCCGTCACCCATCCGCGCCACATCGCTTTCGGCGACGAGAACGAATTGCTACTCACAATCACCAATCAGGGACGCGACGAGGCCGACGCAACCGTGACGGTCGTCTTCGACGGCTCGGCCAGAGCGCGCCCGATGCCGTCCGACGCGCCGAACTCCACAATCGTCAAGCTCGAAAAACTGCCGCGCGCGGCCAGCGTCACACACCGATTGAAATTCGACCTGCTCGCGCCCGCTTCCGGCGCCGAGTTTGTCGGCCTCTCTTTTGGAGCGCGCGATTGGGGGATGTGTCCGGCCACGCCGCCCATCCGAATGCCCATCGTCCCGATTTCTTACGCCAACTCTTTCGCAGATGCGGTTCTCAATCGCGCCAACCTCTTCGCGGTTTTCGCCGCCATCGTCCTGCTGTTCTGGGATGCTTTTCGCAAACGAGCGCTCGGAGGAGGTGATTGATGAGCGGTAAGGCGCTCACATTTCTGCGAGACTGCGTGCGGCTGCTCTACTGGGTCTTCTTCAAACCGACGGCCTTGCGAGCGCACATCAACCAGATCGCGCCGGGATACGAAGAGCGGTTGCTCAACGCTGAACGCTCCCGATTGGGCAAAGCCAGCGTGACGATGCGCGAATTGCGCGGCAATCCGGCGTTGCGCGCATTCATGTTCAAAGCGCTGCTGGCCGAAGTTGCCGTCCCGATTCTTCTCTACGTCGCAATCGGTCTGACGATCACGGCCTTTGGCGGCCACTTCAATTGGCAGAAAAGTTGGTCCGGCGTCGCGGTCGGCGTCGCGGTCGGCATCGCGGTCGGCGTCGTGGTCGGCGTCGCGTTCGGCGTCGCGGTCGGCGTCGCGGGAGGCGTCGCGGTCGGCGTCGCGTTCGGCGTCACGGGAGGCGTCGCGGTCGGCGTCACGGGAGGCGTCGCGGTCGGCGTCGAGGTCGGCGTCGCGGTCGGCGTCGCGTTCGGCGTCGGGGTCGGCGTCGCCTACGCGCGACTTCCCATCTACTTATTCGAAGTTATTTCCGCTATCTTCAAATATCAGCGAGCCGTTAGAGAGAAGTTGTTTGCGCGCGAACTGTCACGATCACCGCTCTATTTCGATGAGCTTATCGTTCTCCCCTTGCCATATCTTTCTTCCTTGCTCCTCCACCTTCTGCAACAAGACCTGAAGGCCGGATTAATACACCTTTCATTCATCGCCAACCATCCGACACAGGATTGGGCGGCGCAAAAGGCGATGAAGAGGCTGTTGGCTGAAGCTCGAATACCTTTTTTTTCCATTCTCGACCGGCTTCTCATCGCTCCTGAACCATATCAGCCTCTCGCCCTGTTGGATGCTGAGATTCGCCGCGCGTCATTTCGCTACTACTCTGCGCTCTCAATATTGGAAGAGATCGCTGACATTCATTGGCATGACGTCTGGTTGAATCGGTGGAATCGCGAAATGACGTTCAGGCTGGGATTGAGAATCCGCGAGCGGTCGCGGTACGCGGCGTTTGCGGGCGTCTATTTCAATCTGCTCAGAACTTACTGGCGTGAAGGCGACGATCTATTTGAAGGAGAAGAAACCGATGCGGCTTCGGTGATCGAATCCTATCGCCTCGACAATGCGGTCGAGCAATTCGAGGACGCGCGCAATCTGCCGCACGGCGAAGAGTTTTATCAATCGCTGTTATTGATTACGGCTGCGCTGCAATGCGAAGGCCTGCAAAACATCGCCAAACTCCGCGACGAATTCAAGCCGCTGTTTGAGATCGCCGATCCGTTGCGCCCGCGATTCGTCGCGGTCTTTCGTCACCTGCGAAACGTGGCCATTGACGCCGCATCGTTTCTGACCGCCGCGCACGAAATCACGCGGCGCGACGCGCTGCTCAAAGCTCAGGGCGCGCTTGAAGAAGCCCGGCGCCAGGCCGATGAGGTTTACGAACCTGAGCGTTCGCTGCTGTTGTCGGCAATCGAATATTGGCGGCGGATGTTCGCCGTCGAAGGCGGGCGCGTGGCCGAACGCGCCGAGGTCGAGACGCTGCCCAATCCTTACGTCGCCGGACGCCCGATTCGACCTGAAGACGGAAAGCTTTTTGCCGGGCGGCGCGACGAGATGAAGCTGATCGAAGAGAAATTGCATACGGGAGTCGGCCTGGTGATTTACGGGCAGCGGCGCATCGGCAAATCGTCCATCTTGCTGCACCTGCGCGAGCGTTTGCCGCATTCGCTGCTGCCGGTCTACCTGAACCTGCAACAATTGATGGCGAACACGACCGGCGGCTTTTTGCGCACGGTCGGCAATGAGATCGCCAAACAGTTGCGCGACAAGCTGGCCGATCTGCCCGCGCCGCCTTCGGCTGAAGAGTTCGACCGCGAGCCGTTCCTGAGCTTCAACCAGGCGCTGGACGAAATCGAGCGGCGGCTGGCTCCGGCGCAGCGCGTGCTGCTCAGCTTCGACGAATTTGAAGAGTTGGAGCAACGCGTCAAAGCGGGCAGGATCGGGAAGGAGATATTCGCTTACCTGCGCGGCGTGACGCAGACCGGGCGCGGGTTCGCGCTGCTCTTCGCCGGATTGCATACGCTGGAGCAGATGACGCGCGAATACTGGAACCCGTTCTTCCAGAGCGTCCAGACGGTGCGCGTCGGCTACCTCGGCGAGCTTGACGCGCGGCAATTGATCACCGATCCGATTGACCAATTCCCGCTACGGTACGACGAAGAGGCGATCAACCGCATCGCCGAAGTGACGCGCGCGCATCCTTATCTGGCGCAGAGCGTCTGCCACAACCTGGTCAACCATTTGAACAATCCGCTCAACCGCGGCTTCAAGAAGTGGCGCGCGAAAGCCGAAGACGTTGACGCGGTGTTGGAGCGGACGCTGGAATCGAGCGGTTATTATTTCGACGATTACGTCTGGGGCTGGTCGAACCCGCACGAGCGCATCGCCCTGTCGCTGCTGGCCGAAGCGGGCGATTGGGCTGAATTCGCGCTGGTCGAAAAACATCTGGGGCGCGAGACGGCATTGAAGGCGACGAAGAGTTTGAAAGGCCGCGCCATCCTGGACGAACTGAAGACGGCAAACTGGTCTTCCGCTTCCAGATTCCGCTTTCGCGGATGTGGGTACAGCGGGCGAAGCCGTCGGCGAGAATTTTGTTGGAACGAGGTACGGAATAGCAAAGATGCAACGACACCGTTTTTACGCGGCGCCAGCGCAAATCAACAACTCAAGCGTCACGCTCGACGCCGAAGAGGCGCATCATCTGACTCGCGTGTTGCGACTGGGCGAAGGCGCGCAGGTATTTGTCTTCGACGGCGAAGGCGATGAATACGAATGCGAGGTCGCGCGCGTAGCCAAACACCAAGTCGAATTGAGAATCTTGCGCCAACTCGGCGGCGCGGTCGAATCTCCGCTGCGGTTGACGCTGGCGCAGGCGCTAGTCAAAGGCGACAAGTTCGATTGGGTAGTTCAGAAATCAACCGAGCTTGGCGTGACGCGCATCGTCCCGCTCATCACTGAATACTGCGACGTTCGCCGGGCGGAAGAGCGCGCGGAGCAACGGATGCAACGTTGGCGTCGCATCTCGCTCGAAGCGTTGAAACAATGCGGCAGGCGAAAGCTGGTCGAAATCAGCGAGCCAGCGCCCTTCGAGGATTTTTGCGAATCGGCGGCAGGAAGCGATTGCCTGATCTTTTCCGAACGCGGCGGGCGGACGTTGCGTGAAGTTTCGGCTGAGGCGTCGTATGCCGGCCGGATCACCCTTTGTGTGGCGTCCGAAGGCGGATGGAGCGAGCGCGAGTTGCAAAAAGCCGAGGCGAGCGGCTTCATCGCCGTGCACCTCGGCTCAAGAATTTTAAGGACGGAAACCGCTGCGATTGTCGCAGTCACTCTGGCGCAGCACCTTTTCGGCGATTTGCGATAATTGTGCAGTACCGCGCGCGTAAGCAAGCGGTTGCGCGCGCGGTACTGCTTAAACAAAAAGCCGCGTTGTGGCGGCTGAAATTGCGCGCCACAACGCGGCGAAACTGTTTCACCATCCGGGCCGGACTTACACATCCACACGCGGAGCGCGGTAGACTTCATAACTGCGCGCGGGAGCGTATTCGGGCCACTGTTCGCTTTCAAATGACTCGTTGAATTTCTCCTCGTTCTCGACCGCCTCTATCGCCTCGATCCAGACGCGATCCATGAATTCAAGCTCAACTCCGACTCGCCGGCACGCGTTCACGTGCCGGCGCACAATCGCCTGGACTTTCTCGCGTTTGCTTTGCGGCAACGCATCGAGCGCTTTACGAACGTTCTCAGGTAATTTCATAGCTCATCCTCCTTCTCGAAATATCCGCAACAAAGTTGGAGCAAAGATAGCGCAAAGACGGCGAAAGACGCAGAGGCGAATCAAGCATCGCTCCTGCGCCTTTGCGCCGATTTGACTGACCGCTTTGTTAAACCGCCGCGATTGCGGTGATCGCGCCGTGACTGCCCATTTCCAACGCCACCGCGGCGGCTTGAATCGTAGCGGCGATCCTGACCGCGTCGTGAACCTGATCCTCACTGAGGTCGCCCGCGACGACCACCTGTTCGTGCGAACGGACGCACGCCTCGCAGCCGTTGATCGCGCTGACCGCAAGACAGAACAACTCGAAATTGGCTTTGCCGCTCATCGGCTTGCCGATCCAGTTCATCCGCAACCGCGCCGGTTTCGCCGAGTAACTCTCCTTACCGATCACGTGGCGGAAGCGGTAATAGACGTTGTTCATCGCCATCAGAACCGCCGCGGCTCTGGCGTCCTCGATGACGTTTTCGTCAACTTTGATTTGCGCGTCAGCCAGGACAGCGCGCGCCAGATCGCCGTTGCGCGAAGCGATGGCCGAAGCCAGCGCCACACCCCACGTCTGCGCAGGCGTCAACGCCGTTGATTGAAAAACGGTCTGTAAATTCAGCCTGATGTCGCGCGCCGCTTCAGGCAGCAGGTCGCGCAGTTTTTCGATCTCGCTCACTTATCTCCCTCCTTCAAAATTCAGATCAGCGAACGCGGCGCCGTTTGGAACCGCGCTCGCTACCGCTCGTGGCGCTGGCCCGCGTCTCTTACGCCGCCTTGCCCAAAGTCTTCTCGCCTTTCTCCCAATTGCACGGGCAGAGTTCGTCAGTCTGCAACGCGTCCAGCACGCGCAGCGTCTCGTCCACGTTACGCCCGACGGAAAGATCATTGACGTTCACCCAGCGGATAATGCCATCCGGGTCAACGATGAAAGTAGCGCGCAGGGCCACGCCCTCTTCCTTATGCAAAATTCCCAAAGCCGAAGAAAGCTCGCGCTTCGTGTCGGCCAGCATCGGATACGGGAGATTCTTCAGATCCGGATGGTTATTGCGCCACGCCAAATGGACGAAGTGTGTGTCGGTGCTCACGCCCAGCACCTGCGCGTCGCGGTCAGTAAAATCCCGGTTGCGCTTGCCAAACTCGGCGATTTCGGTCGGGCAGATAAAGGTGAAATCCATCGGCCAGAAAAAGACCACCTGCCACTTGCCCCGATGCGTGGTATCGCTGATCTCCTGAAACTCTTTTCCCTTCTCCAAACTCACGACTGAGTTCAATTTGAAACTCGGAAATTTTTCTCCAACTGTAAGCATTCGATTCCCTCCTAAAATAGATTTAAACTTGGACTTAGTCTAAATGAATGATCAAAAATTTAAGGGCGTCATCCGCCCCGTGCTTAAACGTTCATCTCTTCTTTTGGCAATTGGCGCAGAGTCCTCTGAGAGTAACCTCAAAAACCTCCACTTTCTGACTTTCGGGCAGCGAGCAAATCTTCACCTTCCCGATCACATTGCGCTCGACATCCTCGACCTTGCCGCATTTGCGGCAAACGAAATGATGGTGGTGTTCCGTGTTGGGATCATACCTGACGCAGCCCGCCTCGAAGACCTCCTTGACCATCCCTTCCTGCTTCAGCCAGTTGAGAGTGTTATAAACAGTCGCGCGCGAAGTCATTGGGAATTTGCGGTTGACCATCTGCAACACCTCGTCAGCCGTCGGGTGATCGTGAGCCGATTGCAAGTAATCAATAATGGCGCGCCGCTGCGGGGTCATCTTCAACCCGCGCGACTGTGTCATCGTTTCAACTATTTGTCTCTGCAATCTCGCCATCGGCGCTTAGACTAAATCTAAACTGAGATGCTGTCAAGCCTGATTTCCCCGAACATCGGAAAATTTTCCGCTCCTCCGGCTACAACCGATTTATCACGTCCCTGGCGAAGTAAGTCAGTATCAGATCAGCGCCCGCGCGTTTGATCGCGATCAGCGACTCCATCATCACGCGCTCTTCATCAATCCAACCCAGCCGCCCGGCGGCTTTGATCTGCGCGTATTCGCCCGAAACCTGATAAGCGGCCAGCGGCAGGTCAAACCGCTCACGCACAGCGCGGATGACATCCAGGTAAGGCAGCGCGGGTTTGACCATCAGCATGTCCGCGCCCTGTTCGACATCCAGTTCGGCCTCACGCAGCGCTTCGCGCACGTTTGGCGGATCCATCTGGTAACTGCGGCGGTCACCGAATTGAGGCGCGCTGTCCGCCGCTTCGCGGAACGGGCCGTAAAACGCCGATGCGTATTTGACCGCGTATGACAGGATTGGAATGTGTGTGAACCCGGCGGCGTCAAGCCCTGCGCGGATCGCAGCGATCATCCCGTCCATCATCCCCGAAGGCGCGATGATGTCAGCGCCCGATTCGGCCTGACTGACCGCAGTCCGGGCGAGAATCTCCAGCGTAGGGTCGTTCGCCACATCGCCGTCTTCGATCACGCCGCAATGACCGTGCGACGTGTATTCGCAAAGACACGTGTCGGCGATGACGATCAGGTCTTTGACTTCGCGTTTGACGGCGCGTATCGCCCGTTGCGTAATTCCATCTTCGGCGAACGCGCCGCTCCCCTTCTCGTCTTTGCTTTCAGGCAAGCCGAAAATGATGATTGATGAAACGCCGCCGCGCCGCGCGCCCTCGCACTCTTTGACAAGCTCGTCAATCGAGAGGTTGAACACACCGGGCATTGACTTGATTTCGCGGCGCACGCCTTCGCCCGCGCAAACGAAAAGCGGATAAATCAGATTCGCCGGGTCGAGACGGGTTTCGCGCGTCATCTCGCGCAGCGCCGCTGTGCGGCGTAACCTTCGCGGACGATGAATCAACTCTGACATCGAAATCTCCTTTGTAAATCGTAATCGGGAGCGGATTCAGTATAGCTCTTCACGCGGCGTCACGACCATCCGTTGATTACTTCGCAAACCCGCTTGACCTGCTCCCGGCTCAATTGCGGGTGCATCGGCAAGCTCAACACCTGCCGCGCGGCCAGTTCGGTTTCCTGTAAAACTCCGCGATGAACCGCCGCGCGATTTCGATAAGCAGGTTGCAAGTGAACAGGGACTGGATAATGGATGAGCGCGCCCACTCCCTGCTCACGCAGATAATCGCGCAATCTGTCGCGATCTTCGCAGCGCACGACGTACTGATGATAAACGTGTTCGACTTCGCCAAGACATTCCGGCAATCGCAGTGAAGGCGACGTGAGCCGCTCGTTGTACGTTCGCGCAATCTCCCTTCGCCCCGCGTTTTCTTCATCCAAATATTTCAGCTTCACGCGCAGGATCGCGGCCTGCAATTCATCCAGCCGCGAATTGAAACCGGCGACATCGCTCACGTATCGCACACGCCAACCGTATTCGCGCAGCAAGCGGACGCGCTCGGCGACTTCCAGATCGTTCGTCACAACCGCGCCACCGTCACCCAGCGCGCCCAAATTCTTCGTCGGATAGAAACTGAACGCCGCCGCGTCTCCAAACGTTCCGGCTTTCACGCCTTTGATCGTCGCGCCGTGAGCCTGCGCGCAATCCTCGACTACCTTCAAATCATAGCGGCGCGCAATGTCACATATCGCCCGCATATCGGCGGGATGGCCATAAAGATGAACGGGGATGATCGCTCTGATCCGCAACTGATCGCGATGAGCCTTGATCGCTTCTTCAATCGCTTCGGGGTTGATCGTGAACGTTGTTGGATCAATATCAACCAGCAGCGGAAAAGCGCCAGCCATCTCGACGGCGGCGACGGTTGCGACCGCCGTGTGCGCGACAGTAATCACATAGTCGCCAGCGCCAATGCCGACAGCGCGCAACGCCAGATTCAAAGCGTCAGTCCCGTTCGCCACGCCAGCGCAATGTCTCGCGCCCAGATAATCAGTGAATTCCTGCTCAAACGCGCTCACCTGCGTGCCCAAAATGTACCAGCCGCTGTCGAGCGTTTGCTGAACAGCTTCGTCAATCTCGCGTTTGTGGGCAAGGTAATTGGCTTTCGGATCGGATTGCAAAATGGCTTGAGTCATAAATATTTCGGCAGATGCTCCTTGTAAAAAGCGAGCGTGCGGCTCAAACCTTCGCGCAGAGGAACGACGGGTTTCCAACCCAACGCCGAGCGAATGCGGCTGAAATCGGCGTAATAATCTCCGATGTCAATCCGTTTGCGATCCGCCGGGTAAGAGCGCGTGACGAATTCTCCATCTCCGTTGATCTCGACCAGCAGCTTCGCAAGCTCATTCAGGCTGATGACGCAATCGCCGCCAAGATTGAATATCTCACCGTTCGCGGCCTCGCTGGCCGCCGCCATCAGAAATGCGTCAACCGCATCGTCAACATAAGTGAAGTCGCGCAACTGATGACCCTCCCAAACCTCGAAAGGTTTGCCTTCGACCAGCATTCGCATCCACAGACCGAGAAAAGTCTGGCGCGCGTCCTTCACGCGCATTCGCGGCCCGTAAGTGTTGGTCAAGCGCAGCGAGCAGGCGCGGATGCCGTACACGTTGTTGTAGAGAATGTGATACCACTCGCCCGCCATTTTGTTGATGCCGTTCACGTCAACGGGGCGGCTCAGATGCTTTTCGTCAACGGGCAGGTAATCAGGTTTGCCGTAAAGCTGGCGGGTGCTGGCGAAGACGACCTTGATCGAGGAGTTGTATTTCCGGCAGGCTTCGAGGATTGAAAGCTGAGCGCGGCAATTGATCTCCAGATCGGCGTCGGGATCGCTCATCGAATCCATGTGGCTGGTCTGTCCGGCAAGATTGAAGAGATAGTCCTGGCCCTGCACCAGGTAACGCATGCTGTGCGCATCGCGCACGTCGGAGATGTTTACCAAAACGCGGTCTTCAATGCCTTCGATATTGAACAGATTGCCGCCATATTCAGGGATCAGGCTGTCAACCAGCAACACGCGCGCGCCCAAATCAATGAGCCGTCGCGTCAGATTCGATCCGATGAATCCCAGCGCGCCGGTGATCAACACACGACGATTTGCGAATGCGCCGCTCAATTCCACGATGAATTCCTTTCGCCGGCTATACGCTCGAAGACCTCCAGTGTTTTCTGCGCTGTCTCTTCCCACGAAAATCGTTCAGAACGTTCAATCGCCTTGCGTCTCAACTCATCGCGCAACGATTCATCCCAGATCAGCCGATCCAAAGTCTCCGCAATGTCGCTCGGATCGCGCGGATCGAAGTAGATCGCCGCGTCGCCCGCCATTTCCGGCAACGCGCTCATCCTCGCCGCCGCAATCGGCAAGCCCATTGCCATCGCTTCGAGCAAAGGGAAAGAACACGTCTCGGCCAGCGAGGGATGCGCGAACGCAAGCGCGTGGCCGTAAATTGCCAGCAATTGCTCGCGCGGACAAGCAGGGATGTGGATGACATGGTCGCGCAACTTCAGCCGTTCAATCTCAGCCTCAATCTCACGCCAGTAATCCTTGTCAGCCGCGTCGCCGACCAAAATCAGAGAAAGCCTCGGATGTTTTTCGCGCAACAACGCGAAAGCTTCGAGCAGCGGCAAAATATTTTTATAGCGGTGGAATTGCGAGACGTAAAGAAGGTAAGGCCCGGAGATTCCGAAACGCCCCAACCCATCGCCTTGCGCCGCCAACTCGCGTTCGCGCGCGCCCCAGTCAATCCCGTGATGAACGACGAAAGGTTCGTGGCTCAGATCGTTGAGACAATCAACCACGAGCCGTTTCGCGTTTTCGCTGAAGACAATCGAACCGTCGGATTTACGCAATGCCCTGCGCATCAAATTTCGCAGCAACACCAGCCGCCACCGCCGTAAGGCCGAAGTCTCACTGGCGATCAATTCATCGCGCAGCGGCATGGAGTTGTGCAACGCCATCACTGAGCGCGTTCCGCTCGTCTTCCAGCCCGGCCCGAACCCTGCGTTTGAAAAGAGCAGATCGGGTTTCAGGCGGCGCAAATGCAGCGGCAGAACGATCAATCGCCACAGCATCTTCAACACGCTCGCCCCGATCCACAGACGCGATGACGATGACGGCAAGGCCACGCGGCGAAACTGAAACTGATCGTTTGATTGCAGCCCGCTGAAATCGCCCGCGTGAAAGATGATGAACTCGTGACCGAGCCGCAGGCCGGCGAATTGCGCCAGCAATTGATCGAGATAAACCTTGCCGCCGCTCACCGCAGCGGTCGCGTCAATGACGATGCGCATAATCCAATCAGCGATGAATGTAATCTTCGATTGCGCGCGGCAATCGAAGACGCCGCGAGAGAAGCGATGCGCGCGCGATGCGGATCAGATAGTGCGGAAGATTTTTCAACCGCCACTGCGCCAGCGTCATCAGGTCAGCCGCGCGTGGTTTCATTCCAGCCGCGCTGAATACCCTCTTCCCTTCCTCTTCGATCAACTCACGCTTCCGGTTGCTCAACTGAGCGGCGTGAACACGGAAGCAGCAGACCGGCGGCCCCTCAAGAAGCGCAAAGCGCTCGCCCGCGTTGATTGCGCGGATGAAAAAATCGGCGTCGGCTTTGAAACAGTAGCGCTCATCGAATCCGCCAAGCCGTTGATAAACGCTTCGGCGAAAGATCGCCGCAGGCTGCGCGAAGCCCATTCGCCCAAGGCGGAACAGCGGCGTCAGTTGCTCCGGCGTTGCCGCTGCGAAAGAGTAAACAAAGCGGCCTGCGCTGTCGGCGTAATCGCAATTGCCATAAACGACATCGGCGCCCGATGAGTCGCCGAGTTCAATCAATCTGGCGAAGCTGCCGGGATAGAGCCAATCGTCCGAATTCAAATACGCCAGCCACTCGCTCCGGCATTGCGACAGCCCCGTATTGATCGCGCGATACATATTGCCCGGCTCGACGTAAATCACCGGCGCGCCGAACCGTCGGCAGATTTCCAGCGTGCCGTCATCCGACCCGCTGTCCGCGACCGTGATCTCAACGCTCGCGTCTCGCTGCGACTTCAATGAGAGCAGCGTCGTCTCGAGCGTTTCGGCGCTGTTGAGCGTGGGCACGACGCAACTGATCGAAGACGATCCCATCCGGTTTCACTCCGGGCGAGCGACGCGGGGGTTCCAGGCCGTTCGCATGAAATATTCCTTCGCCTGCGCGACGCGCTCCTCGTTCAATTTCTCCGCAGCGGTTTTTGTGGCCATCCAGCCGATGGCCAGAAAGATGCTCCAAACAGGCGACGAACTTACTTGCACTGTGTAAAAGACCGCGCCGATGATGAAGAACGCGTATGCGAACGTCCATTCCGCTTTGGCGCCGGAGCTTCCAAACCTGATATGCAAATATCGAAGCGCGCCCCAGCAGGAAAAGATTTGCACGAACCATAGCATCAACCCCAGCAACCCGCCGTTGGATACTTCGAGCAACAATCCGTGAAACGGTAGGCTGTTGATGCCAATCTCGGCTGTCCAGATAAAGCTGTAAAGTCCGGGCGGAACGTAATAAGAAGCGGGCAATGAAACAAGGCCTGGTCCTGTTCCGATCAGCGCATAGAGAGGCTGATCGAGCAAAAACAGCAGAGCGCTGGCGTCAAACACATCAAGACGGTAAGCGATCTCCTGACCAAAACTCCCAGGCGGAATGCCTGAGAGCTTGTAATCCGGATCAAGCCTGAGTTGCAGAGTGTCTATCGCATATTGCACACGCTGTGGCAGATACACCACAGCGCCTGCGGTAATCAACATTGCAAGCGCCAACGTCGCAATTACCATTCCGCGCTCTCTGTTCGAGAAGAATAACCAGGCCGTCACGGCCCCGGCGAACAACAACACAAATGAACTTGCTGAATACGTGGTCAAAAGCGCGATCAAGTTGATGAGCAACAACAGCGGCCAGAAAGAGAAGAGTCTTTCGCGACCGAGCAACAGAATCATGACGCCGTAGGCGCAACTCAATCCCAGGGCCCGCGGTTCGATTGAAAGCCCGCGCGCCCGGTCAATCAACGACGCCTGCTCGCCTATGCCGGTCAATGGATAGTAGAGGTCAAGCTTCGTGGCGAGGTAGATCAATCCAGCCAGCGCCGTGAGAGTCGCTCCGATCACCATTGCGCGCCCGATATAATAGATCACGCTAGGCTGTCTTAATTGATTCGCAATGAAGATCGCCAAGCTGATGTCACTTAATAACCGCGCCGAATAGATTATCGAACGCCCTTCAGCCGTGAGCGTAAAAGGCCTCGCCATCGTCAGATCGGGCCACGGCCACAACCATCCGAAAAGCAGTCCGAGTATCAGCAGGTATACGAGGTTGAACATCCATGCTCTTACAGGCTTCAGTTTCATCCAGCCGCGAGCCTGCGCAACCGCCATCGGCATATAGATCAAACCTACGATGCGTCCAGCGGGCAGATTGGTGACGATCGCTGTGTCGAAAATCTGAACGAACATCGTGGCGCAAACCCATCCGAGCAGCAGCCGCTCGCGCTTCGTCCAGAGCAGGGCGATAGGGACGGCCAGCGCAACCGCAAGTAAAACTACCTGTCTGAAATCTATTTCCATGGACTCAAGCTCGTGTCTCAGCCAGCGCGCCCGCAAAGAACTCGTTTATAAACTCGCGCAATTTTCTCAGCGACATTTGACCAGGAGTAATCCTCCGGTAACCTGGCTCTATGCTCGGCAGGATCGCTGAGCGCCTTTTCCAGACAAGCCCGGAGTGAGTTCTCGTCATCGGGATCACAGCGAAGACAGTGTTCAAACGGGCGTTGGTACGCGTAAGGAAAATCGCCAAGTATGACTGGCGAGCCTGTCGCCATTGCCTCCAGCGCCGAGAGGCTCTGCGTTTCACTTGTTGACGGAAGGCAAAAGACACAGGCGGCGGCGTATGCGTCGGCCAGCAGCGGGTCGTCGTGTTTCAAGCCGCGAATCCAGAGGAGGTTGGGCGACCGATCCATCAGTTCAGCAAAAGCGTCCGCGTATGCCTGCTCGGCGGCCAGTGTTCCGCCGATGAAGACTCCCGGATAATTAAGCTGACGCAAAACACGCGCAAGTTGCAAAGGATTTTTTCGCCGCACGATATTGCCACTGTAAAGCACAAAGTCCCTGACCCCGAACCGCTCTATGAAGCTTTCGCCATCGGCCTGAAAGTATCTCCAATCAACGCCATTACTGATGATTTCAATGCGATTTCGGGGGACACCATAAGTGACATGCAGGAACTGCGCCTCCAACTGATTGAGACAGATGACCGCCGATGCGAGGTGATACACTGCTCGTAACCTCTGGTAGCTGGTTTGCAGTTTCACTCCCTCGGCCAATTTGGAAACTGTTAGCCAGATGGGCGCGCGCCACCGCGATGCGCTCGGCGAGCCGGAAACCGCGGAAATGACAATCGGCCATCTGTTCGCCGCTTGCCGGCAGAGATCATGGAAATTCTCGGACGAACCGAATAGATGCAGAATATCGAACCGGTCATCCTCGTCGTAATAATTCAATAACTCCGCCGCCAGTCCTGCCTGCCTCAAAGCCTCTGAGGTTTTCAGACACTGCAGTTCCAAACCTCCCAGGACAACGCTCGTCGGGAACATCGGCAGGAGCCGGGCGCGAATCTCGTTTTGCGATTCGTCAGGCATCAACGCTATACACTCACTCTGCAAATCAATGTCACCCCGCTGGTTCGCTCGAAGCTTCGGCCCTTCCCGATTCAGCGCCCAGTATGTTCATCAAGTAGTCGCCATGTTTGTGCCAGATCAGGCGCCGGTTTCGCAAACGTATGTTCGCCCCTGTCTGTGAAATGAACTGCGGGTCTTTCATCGTGCCGCTCCACGATGAATCCGATTGGAATCTGATCGGAAAGAGGCCGTTTTTCAGCCCGCGCTTCAAAGCCCGCAGCGATAGATCAACGTCGTCATAGCAGTAAGGCGCGAAGTTTTCGTCCAAATATGGCTCGCACATGCGCAGTTCCGGTGTGATGCACACAGGGCTTTTTATCCCAGCAAGCCGAGCCTTGAATTCCCCGTACCCGGTTCTGGGGACATTCAAAAGCTCTTGCGGCCCTCCAACGAAATTATGCTCTTCGATCATCGAATGAAGAGCCTGGCGACCGGCGCGAGCGCTGTAACGCAGACGCCGCAAGAATCCCGTAGGGCGTAGATCGGCGGCCAAGCGAAATGAGATGTAGCCCAGGCGCCGCTCGTGCGTTTCGCAAAGCTCATGCGTCAGCTCTTCCAGCTTCGGTTCTTGCAGAATCACATCATCTTGAACAAGCACACAGTAGCCGGATTTTGCTTCGCGCAGGCCCAGATTGAGTGACTTGATCTCATGCACATCAGGCGCAATCACAATTCGCGTCTCAATCCCGCTCTGGGCAGCGAAACGGCGCGCAATTCCCTCGGATCCGTCAACGCAACCGTCAAGCACCGCTACGACCCTGGCGCTTGGCCCTGCACAGGCGGCAATTCCGTTGAAAACACGATCCAATAACTCCTCTTTATTGTGGATCGTGATGATGTAATTGAAACAGGGTTTACGAATCAAAGCTTAAAGCCACTGGTTGAAAAATTGCTCGGTCAACGCTTGACCCACAAAGCGTTCGCCTCAAACACGGTGTTATCTTTAGGGTGTGGTGTGACCTCTTGGAGGCATCTAAGTGAAAACCCGCACCCGGCAAGGTATGAATCAATAGCCTCAAAGTGAGCGTCTCCGTGGTACAAAGGTTTAAAGCGAACTTCGGATATGACCGCCTCAACTTGTTGAAGCAATACTTCGCGCGCCCCGTGCAGTGCAGGCAGTTCATATCCCTGAAGATCGAGTTTAAGCAACGTGCATCTGAAATTCTTCTCTCGCCTGGCGAACTCATCCAGAGAGACGGTCTGCACTGCGGCGCTTGAAATGGTATCTCCTCTCCCATCGAAATATGTTCTGGCATCTTCGTTGGACCTGCTAGCCAGAAAAGAATTCGTAGGCGCAAATGTATTGATGTTGAGCATCGCAGTTCCTGCGGATTCAGTGAGTGCAAGTTGCAAAGGCACTATTCGGCTTGATCTCTTCGCCGCTTCGGCCAACAGTTTGTAGCTTTCCGGCGCAGGCTCGAAGGCAAAGATAGTCGCGCGGGGAAAGAGCCTGGCCAAATAAAGAGAATGTTTGCCATCGAACGCGCCTCCATCAACGATGCCGCGAACTGCCCTGCCTTTCAGACAGTACCCGGCTAAATGATAGAGGCTGTCTGCTCTAATAAAATGAAGCCGGCGAGCCAGCGGCGCCACGAGGTTGAAGTATAAACTTGAAAGCGCTGGGTTCATGCGAGTTAAGATAATCGCGGTAACAATTCTTTGCCCCGGCAGGCCCAAACGTTCCCGGCTGCAAGCAACAGTTCGCCGCTTGTTTCCCAGTCTCTGATCGAGCGTTGCCAGGAGTACAAATCAAAGCCCAGATCTTTGAGGAATCTGAATACGTCTTCCTGTTTGTGTCCCGCGCGCTGACACCCTTGCGGGGTGCATTCAAACATCAACAATATTTTAGGGTTTGATGTCAGGACTCGAGTGGCGCCGCGAAAGACGCTGAATTCGCCGCCCTCAATATCCATCTTGAGGAAATCAATTCTATGCGGGGCATCAACCAATGTGTAAAGGTAATGATCAAGAGTCGTCACCTGCACCTGCTCGCTATCGCCGTAATCTTCGGGCCAACCAGAGTCCGGCGAGCATGCGGCTTTTTCCCCCACAAGATACCTATCTCCATCTCGAAAGCCTGGGTCCCTTTTAAGCGTCAGGCTGCCGCCGTGCTTGTCGGCCAGAGCTAATCGCACCGGGATTACCGAAGTAGCGTCGTTGAGCGAAAGGTTCCTGATTAGACGGGAATACGTTTCCGACGACGGCTCAAACGCCCAAACCCTGCCTTTCGGTTTGACCGCCTTATCCGCCACAATCGAATACAAACCGATGTTTGCGCCAATATCCACCACTTTCATACTCTGCTTCAGACAGGCGCTGACCAGAGCCAACTCGGCCCGCTCGAATCGTACGGTATAAAGCAACTCGGCGATCTGCCCTTCAGGATAGAGGTTGATCACAGCCTTTCCCGGTAGACGGTGTTGAACAAGCCGACCAGCTTTCTGTCTCCGCAGATAATTCCAGCGGCGGAAGCTGGAATAGACCGTAAAGGGAACTCTTTTGAGCCTTCTCAAAACTTTGTTAGCGAACCGCATGCGATCTTTTCTGCGAATGTAGAAGGTGTTGATGCGATAACAGCCAGGATGGAATCGCATAGAGCGTTCCGTACGCAATTACCGTCGCCCAGATTACGCCGGCAACCTGCCAATAACGGGCCAGCGCCACTTTGAGGATCAATGCGGCAATAGACGCGGCCCCATAAAAGCTAACTTGGCGGCCCAGCAAAGAGCCGCTGTTGAGAAACGCCGACATCGCGCCGCCGTACCCTCCCAGAATCGCGTGAGCGGCAAAGCCCGCGAGGAGCGCGCCCGATGGAGTTAACTGTCTGCCCGCCCAAAACGCGACGATCTGTCGCCCGAAGATCAGGAGCGGCAAAGCGGCGCATCCTCCCAGCGCTACACTTATCAAAATCGAGCGGCGCAATGTTCGCGCGGCCCATGAATAATCACCACGCGCCAGAGCTTCACCGAAAGCAGGCCAGAGCGGCGCCACGAAGAATTGTGAAAGCAACGCTACCGAAAACAACTTCTGCACGACCGCGTATCCGGCGACCGCAGAGGCCCCAAACATTTGCGCAATGATCAGATTGTCGCTGGCCGAGCCGATCATGGCGAGCAATTGAAGAATCAGGAAAAGCATTCCCGGGCTGGCGATCTTACGTCCGGCGCCGAGGTCAACCTGAGTCCATCGCGGACATAGCCACGGACGCCGCCAAAGGAACTGAACCATACAATTGACTGCGGTAGCCAGAACCGGAGCGCCGGACATGGCCAGTACTAACCAAGGCAACCCCGCGTGATGATAAACAGCGAGCACGACCCCAACCAATCCACCGAGGCTGCCCACGCTCTGCCAAATGCTGCTGGCGAATCCTTCCTGATAACCCAATTGCACGCGCTGCACGATTCCCAGCGGAATGCTGGCCGCGAAACAAACGACGAAGGCTGCCAGAGCCGGGCCTGCCTCCTGCGTCGCGGCATCCGAAGTCACATTGAAAACCTGCGGCCAAGCGGCAAAGCGGTATACGAGCGCAAAAGCGGCAAGAATCAATGCGGCGGCGCCAAGCAGCATAAAGAAGCTGCTCGATACATACCGGCTCGCCGCCGCACGGTCGTCTCTACCATGCGCCTCCGCAATCGCATTCACCAATCCGTTGCCCAATCCCAAATCGGCGAAACTGAGCATCGCGATTACTGAACTGATCGTCATCCAAAGACCGTACCGCTCGGCGCCCAGATATTTGACTGTCAATGGAACTGAGATAAGGGTAGTCAAGGCCGTGATTGCTTTGGCCATCCCGGAAGCCGCCGCGCTGAGGATTACTCGCCTATATCGCTCTTTCGATCGCCCCTCGTCCGTGGAAACATCGAACGGAGTCAATCGCAAGACCGACCATACCTGGCGCGTTCGCCACGAGACATTCACGAAACTCATTTTGCTTCTCGGTAAAACTCGGCAATCTTCTCGACGACGTATTGCTGCATCTCTTCGGTCAGTTCGGGGTAAATCGGCAGCGACAGGCATTCGCGCGCGGCCTGTTCGGTCGCAGGCAAATCACCCATCGCGTAGCCCAGATATTTGAAGCATTCCTGCAGGTGCAGCGGCACGGGGTAATAGACTTCCGATCCTACACTCTGCTGTTTCAAAAAACTCATCAGTTCGTCGCGCCGCGAGCAGCGGATCGTGTACTGGTTGAAGATGTGGCGGCGATTGGGGCGGGTGATTGGCGTGATGACTTCTTCGATTCCGGCTTCGGCGAAAAGCTTTTCGTAGCGTTCCGCGTTGCGGCGCCTCGCGTTGCTCCACTGATCGAGATATTTCAGTTTGACGCGGAGCACGGCGGCCTGGAGCGCGTCCAGGCGGCTGTTGACGCCGACGATCTGGTGATAGTACTTCGGCTGCATCCCGTGGACGCGCAACAGGCGAAGCTTTTCGGCGAGCTTGTCATCGTTGGTGGTCATCAATCCGCCTTCGCCTGCGCCGCCCAGGTTTTTCGACGGGAAGAAGCTGAAACAGCCGATCTCGCTCATCGCGCCCGCGCGGCGTTCGTGGTATTCGGCGCCGATGGCCTGCGCGGCGTCTTCGATGACGGGCAGATTGTGACGTTCGGCGATCTCGCGCATCGCGTCCATCTCGGCGCATTGACCGAACAGGTGAACGGGCATGATCGCTTTTGTGCGCGGCGTGATCGCGCGTTCGATCAGTTCGGGGTTGATGTTGAAATCGTCCGGCGAAATATCAATGAAGACGGGACGCGCGCCAAGCCGCGTGATCGCGCTCGCGGTGGCGAAGAACGTGAATGCGACCGTAATGACCTCGTCGCCCGGTTCCACGCCCAGAGCCATCAACGCAAGCAACAACGCGTCGGAACCTGAACCGCATCCGATTGAGTGTTTGACCTGGCAATATGCGGCGGTCTCTTTCTCGAAAGCTTCGACTTCGGGGCCGAGTATGAAATGCTGGCTGTCGAAAACGCTTTCGACTGCGGCCATCACTTCTCCGCGAATCGTTTGAAACTGCGCGCGCAAATCTAAAAGAGGAACATTCATCTTCTACTTAACTTTCGTGACTGGTTGGTCGGGGTGCGCTGGATTCGGAATCACCCGCTGGTTGGCGCAATCAACCAGCAGATCGAGTTTTTCGAGCACCGTCTGACCGATCAGAACCTCGTCGCCCAACACCAGAGCCTCTTCCATCGTATCCCTGCCCATCAAATCGAAGAGCACTGGCTCTGTCAATCCGACAGACTCTTTCCTTCCATCCGCATATTCGGCGACGCGATTTCCGCGAATTCCCACGTCCAGCTTTTCAACGACGTGGGTAGGAATGACAGACCGTACCGCGCCGGTGTCCACCATCGCGTCCGCCTCATAAACACGCATTTCATCTTTTGCCAATTGACCGCGCCTGAACAAGGCATCGTCCAACGCATTCGTCAACTTCACCTTGATTCTAACTTCTCCCATCATTGCAGCCTCCTTAGGGGGATCGAACTTCAACTTCTCTTCTCGCCAACCGCGGCTGGATCAACCGAGATAGCCAATGCCACAACCAGAAGGAATAGTAAGGCATTGGCCGCGATCTGCAAATTGAAGTCAGTGAAGCTGTGAACGAGCAACCCGAAGACCGCTGCGTAACCGCCGATGAGCGCCGCGCGATCGCGGCTGCGAAATGTTTCCAGTTTGCGCCACTGCGCGCGCGCCACGCGAACGATCTCGACCAGGAACCACAGCCCAATCATCGCGCCCGCCAATCCGGCGTCGGTCAGAAGTTGCAGGTAATCGTTATGCGCCTGTTCGAGACGTTCGTATTTCGCCGAGGATCGTCCGTAAGACGGATAGATCGCAGGGAACGCGCCGAGGCCGACGCCGAACACCGGATGATCCAGGAACATTCGCCACGAGGCGCGCCAGTATTCAGCGCGCGTGACCACCGAATATTCGCTCGCGCCTTCTTTGATCGAACCGAAACGTTTGACCAGCGGCTCATATCCAATCCACAACGACATCACGATTACGACTATTGCGGCGGAGGCTATCAAAATTTTCCCGTTCGCTCTCGGACTGAAGTTCTCGGCCTTCTCCCAGCGTTTGCGCAAGAAAGAGTTGACGAGCAGCAAAGCGGCGACTTCGGCTGCGAGCGCAAGAATTCCGCCGCGCGAGAGCGAAAAAATTGCGGCTACAGCCATCATCACTACGCTGAAAGCCCACAGCGCGCGCTGCTCCGCGCCAATGCGGGCAAACAGCAGATAAGCCAGCGGCAAGGGCAGTATCAGTTCAACCATTCCCGCGAAATGGTTGTAGTTGCCATAAGGCCCGTAAGGCGCGATGTAAGCCGAAACGGGCCGCACCCAGTACATCTTGCCGTTGTAAGTCAACCGCTGCGCGATGGCGAAGATCGAAACGGCGAAGCCGAAAATGGCCAGAGTCAGAATCGTGCTCCGACGGCGGCTCGAATCGCGAAGCGAATGCAGCGCCGCGACGAAATAGACGGCCAGCGCAAGCAGCTTCACCGCCGCTTCGCGCGTCGCCTGCGGATCGAATGAAAGCGCGCGAGTGGTCAGATCATTTATGCCCACGTCTTCCGGCGCAATGATTGGCGCGGGTGAGCCGGACGAGATGATTTGCGCGACGCCGAGCAGCAGCAAGGCGAACACCGGCAAAGCGATTTGTAACCGCTTCAGATCGAATCGCAGATCAATCACGAATTTGATCGCGAGCAGAACCGCTAGCAGCAAAGCGTTCAACTCGAAGATCGCCAGCGACCACGGCTCGACAGCGCCGAACGCAAGCACAGATAGAACCGCCGTCGCCAGCAGATCGGCGAAGATGATTTTGCCGAGCCAGCGCGCGGCGCGCGGTTGAGCGGCGGCTTTTTTCTCAGCGGCGATTACGGTTCGTTCCATCTTGTGATTCTTCTTTGGAGCGCAGCAGCCCGGCGCCGCTTTGGTAATCATTCCCAGCTTTGCGGGCTGTCAGGCTACCAGGCGCAGTGGGCTACTTTTCCCCATCGTTGCAAGAGCGGAAAGGACTACCAAAGCGGTACCGAGCTACTGCGCTCCATAGGCTCCGCCGTTTTGTGCAAAGCCCCCTATTCACTGGCTCTCCAGCTTCAGTTTGAAATCATCGAACCACACTTCGCCGATTCGCAAACGATCCACGACGCCGAGTCGCGGACTTCGGATCGTCAGTCGAATCGCCCGCGTGTTTTCGGGCGCGCTGAACACAAGCGATTGTTCGATCCATTCCGTCGTTCCGCTCGGCGCAGGCGAACGCAAATTGAAAATCGCGGCGTCCATCGCGTCAGTGATCTCGACGTAAGGCGGCTCCTGCGAAGGAATCTGTTTTGATTTGACGAAGTAGCTCAGCCGGTACGTCCGCGAAGGCTCGACCAGAACCAGTTGCGAAATGTTCTCGAACTCAGAATTCATCGCCGAGTTGAATGTCAGCCGCAGCGAATACGAGCCGGTCTTCTTTTCGACGCTATCGCGGCGGGCGGCGACTTCAGGGTGATGACGCATTGTCCAATCGAAGCCTGTCGGCGGCGAAGCGAGGGACGGGTATTTGTCGCTCAGCGGCGGGCGCTCGAAGCCGGAGTTGATCATCAGGTTGTCGGCGGAATTTTCGAGGCCGCCGCCTTCCAGCGTCATCAGGCTTTGCCAGATCCCGCGCATCTCAGCGAAACGGCCTTTGCTCTGCGTCGCCGGCAGCAGTTGAAACAGCAGCCTGCGGTAATGACCGCGCCCGTCCGCCGACGACCTGCGCCAGATTTCCAGCGCCTGATCGAGCGCATCGTGATTGGCCAGGAACTCCGCGAGGTAGATTTGCGAGACGTTATCCGCAGGCAGAATTCCACGTAGCGCGCCGAGATCGTTTCCCAAAACGCCAGCGACCGTGTTCAAAGCGTTCATCGTCGCGGCGCGATCCGGATACGGCGCGACGCCGCCGGAGAGCGCGACCGCTTCGCGCAAGTCGTTCA
This sequence comes from Acidobacteriota bacterium, assembly GCA_022072205.1. Lineage (GTDB taxonomy): Bacteria > Acidobacteriota > Blastocatellia > RBC074 > RBC074 > JAJVID01. The sequence goes on along the minus strand of JAJVID010000115.1, from coordinate 4,879 downwards.
GCGCGGCTTCGGTCTTTCCCGCCCTCAACAAAAAATTGGCGAAGGCCCAGCGCGTCTCGAAATAGCGCGGGGCAAGCTGGACGGCTCGACGCAAAGCTTTTTCCGCGCGATCAGCGGCGCCGGTGTTTTCATAAGCCCTTCCAAGCTCCAGCCAGAAACGATAATCGCGCGGCGCGAGCATAGTGGCGCGCTGCAATTCAGCGATGGCCTCTTCTTCTCGCGGCGGGTCGGCGCGGTAGAGCAGAAACTTCGCGCGAGCTGCGACAACCAGCGGATTTGACGGCGAGTAAACAAGAGCCTGATCGCGGCTCGCGCCATCTTCGCCATAAGCGATCAGCGACGCGGCAAGAAAGTTTTTGATGATGAAATTGCCCAGCCAGACCGCGAGGGCGATGACGGCGATGAGCGCAGGGAGGCGTTTGAACATAGCAAGAGTGGGAGTGGGGAGTGGGGAGTGGTGTCTTTTATTCCACTCCCCATTCCCTACTCCCCACTCCCTTCATAGCTGTGATAGTAGGAGTATTTGTAGTTGTAATAATAATTTTCGGTGTTCAGATCAACGCAGTTGAGCACGACGCCGAAGATCTTGGCGTTGACGTCGGTCAGCGCCTGTTTGGCGCGGAGCACGGCTTCGCGCGGCGTCTGGGCGCCTTTGACGACGATGACCACGCCGTCAACGTGCGGCGAGATGATCATCGCGTCGGTCACGTGGATCACGGGCGGCGAATCAATGATGATGTGATCGAAATGCTCTTCCAGTTCCGAGATCAGAAAGCGCAGCTTGATCGAGCTAAGCAGCTCCGACGGATTAGGCGGCACCGGGCCGGCGGCCATCACGTAAAGGTTCGGGATGTCGTGCTCCTGAATCACATCGTCCAGATGAATGTCGCGCGAGAGAAAAGTCGAAAGCCCGATGTCGTTTTTCGCGCTCAGGATTTTATGGCAACGCGGGCGGCGCATATCAGCGTCGAGCACCAGCACCTTCGCGCCGGTCTGCGCCAGCGAGATGGCGGTGTTGGCGACGATTGTCGTCTTGCCTTCCGCCGGGTGGCTGCTGGTGATGAGCATCGTGCGCGGCGCGTGTTCGGCTGACGAAAGCAACAGCGAAGTTCTCAGCGCGCGGTAGCTTTCGGCAAAGGACGAAATCGGTTCGTGGCCTGACAGCAACTCGTTGTTCGTGGGAACGAGCGCCGCGCCGACACCGGAGCCGAGCGACTTGTTTTTGGCCAGGCTTTGCAGCGAAGGGATTGCGCCGAGCGACGGCAGCTTGACGATACGCTCGACATCTTCCGCCGTGTTGATCGTGTTGTTCAGATATTCGACGAAGAACGCCAGGCCGACGCCCAGCGCCAGGCCGATCAGCAGGCTCAATCCGATGTTCAGCGTCCGGTTCGGCTTGACCGGAGAGATGGGGACTTCGGCCTGTTGAATGATGCGAATGTTCGACGGGCGGAAATCGCTTTCGACCTCGGCCTGACGCAACCGCTGATCGAGGTCTTCGTAAGTCTTGCGGCTGGTTTCGACCTTCTGCTTCTTCAGGTTCAGGTCGGTGGCTTCGCGGTTCTGCTGAATCGCTTCGCCTTTCGACTGGCCGAGCGCGATCCTCACATCCGCTTCACGTTTGCGCGCGACGTGGTACTGCGTCTCGATGTTTTTGACGATCCGCTGCTTCGCGTCGTTGAGCTGCGATTCGAGTTGTTTGATCTGTTCCTGAACCTGTTTGACCGCAGGGTAACCCGGCTGGTATTTCGCCGACAGATTCGCCAATTCCTGCCGCTGCTTGCTGAGTTCCCTGGTCAGAGTCTGCACAGTCGCGTCGCTGACAACGGGCGGCAGTTCGTCGGCGGGAACTTCCTTGCTGCGGTAATAAAGCGCTTCGGCAAGACGCCGCTCGTTTTCGACCTCGGTGAGTTGGCGGTTGAGTTGTTCGGTGCGGGCGATGGTGATATTGCCGCTGTCGTCGAGCGAAATGATTTTGTGTTCGGCCAGATACTGTTGCAATTCGGCCTCGGCCACACGCAGATTCGCTTCGGCCTCCTGAACGCGTTTGGCCAGAAACTCCTTTGCCTTGCTCACGCCCTGAAGGCGGTTCTCCATTGACCACGTGATGTGCTCAGCCGCGATTGTATTCGCCACATCGGCGGCCAGCTTCGGATCGTAAGCGTCGAAGGTCAGCGATGCGACGCGGCTCTGGCGTCCGACTGAAACGTCGTACCGCCGCGCGAAATTGTTGACCAGAATCACCTCGCGCTCGTTCTCGTTCAGCCCTTCTATGTTCTTGGATTTGAACTCGTCATTCTCGGCCAGATTCAGCCGTTGAATAACGCGGCGCGCCAGATCGCGGCTGCGCAGAGTGTCTATCTGGGTTTGCAGGTAAAGCGGATTGAAAACATTGGCGGTCTCGACCTCCATGATTCGCTGCCCCTGCAACACGCGCTCGGTTTCCTTGCCAAGCTCGATCTTGGTTTCGGCGCGATAAACAGGGCGCGTCAGCATAGTGCCGATGGTCACGATCGTAACCAGTGTGACGAGCGTCGCCAGGACTATCCATTTGTGCTTGCGGATAACGCGCCAGTATTCGCGGACTGAATTCTTTTCAGCTTCGATGGCCGGGTAACGGCTGTACATCGGATACCCGCCTTTGCGAAGCTCTTTGCCGTTCTGCGAGATGTTGGCGAGCGCGGTCTCGTTTTCGTCGTAATGGTTCATTGGCGCATTTGTGTGGGATCAGGTTTTTCTGTCTTCAATTTCAAATTTCAGGTCCGAAATTTGAAATCAGCGCAAGATGCCCCAGCCGAGCGCGCTGGCCAGCCCTCCGGCGAAGGTCTGAATCAACGTCCGCGTCTGTTTGGCGCGCGTGGATTCCGGGACGAGAACCACATCGTAAGGCTTGAGGACGATGTCCTTGCTGGGGTCTTTTTCCACTTCGTAAAGGTTGACGACCTGTTTGGTCGTGTTGGTTTGATCGGGACCTTCGGAGCGAACCAGCAGAACCTCTTTCTTCTTCGAGTCCTGCAAGACGCCCCCGGCGAGCGCGATGGCCTGGGAGATTCTCGTCGTCTCCTTCATCGGAAAGGCGCCGGGCCTGTTGACGTTGCCCGAAACATAAAAGACTCCGGCTTCGGGAACATTGATGAAATCGCCGTCCTGCAGAGCGCGGTTGAGTTCCGGTTTGCGGAAAATGTCGTTCAGGTTGATCACTTCGATGCTGTCGGCGGGTTTAGTGTGGATCAGTTGAATCACGTTTCCGGCCTTGTCGGTCAAGCCGCCGGCCAAACTGATCAAATCATAAAGACGTATTTCGCGCGTGAGCGGAATTTGCTTGGGTTGATTGACGGCGCCTGCGATCGAGGCCATCCGCGCGCGGTACTCTTCGATGAAGACTGTCACCTGCGGCTCTTTGAGAATGCTGGTGAATTCGCGCCGCAACAGTTCGTTGACCTGATGCTCAGTCAGGCCGCCGACTTTCAGATCGTGATCAATGTAGGGAAGTTGGATCGTGCCCTGTTCCAAAACTTTGACCTTGCGCTTGAGGTCTGGCTCGCCGGCGACTTCTATCGCCAACACGTCGCCCGGCCCGATGCGATATCCGGCGTTGGGTTTGCTATCGGAAGGCGTCAGATCAGGAGTTGACGCGGTCTGTTGCGCAAGGGCGTTGGAGAATAGCGAGAGGCAGAGCAGGACAGCCGTGAGCAAGCCGGTGTTGAACGTGCGAGGAGTCATAACTGCAATACCCGAAAATACCAGTGTCAGTGGTTTGACGTGGCGCGTGAACCGTTAGTTATCGTGAGGGGTCTTGTGATGGCGCAGCGCCGGAAAGCGATGTTGGGGCGAGATAGCGTGTGTGTAAATCGCCGTTCTATGACGGATCAATAACTGACAATGCGCCGAAGCCATTCGATTTTTCGGAAGGCTCCGGCGCATCGCATCTTTGAATAGTTGGGGTCCGTGCGATTACGGACGGAAGCCGCTCACCACGATCGAGCTTGGCGTGACATCGTCGGACTGCGTAGCCGCGATGATCCCGCCGACCGCGCCGCCGACACCGGCGATGATCAACGCCGCAATCGCGCCCGTGCTCAGGCCCTGCGACTGGCTGGCGGTTGACAACCGAGCGCAACGCGGAGCGCCCTGCGCGTTTCCGACTGCGACTTCGCTGCCGGCGGCGACGTGTTCAACCTTGCTGCCCGAAGTCACTTTGGCGGCGCTGCGGGTAGCCGCGACGCGCGTGTTGCCGCAGGTTACGTCAATCGTCAACGTGGCGGCCTGTTTGCCGTCGGCGGTTGCGATGCCTTCGGCGGTTGCAACGTTGATCGCAACACCCGCCGGAGCGTTCACTACGGCGCGCCCTGCGGTCAGGTTGCCGCCGATGTTGCCATCAATGAACCGGAGCGTCATCTCGGATTCGGGGCCGAGTTGCACACGGCCCAGTTTGCCAAGATTGATCGTGGCCACGCTGTTGCGCGAGGTCTTGACCTTGCTGTCGCTGAAAACGGTCGCGCCGGAGATTGCCTGAGTTCCGTTGATCATCACAGAACCGGTCACCGACAATTCGCCCGCCGCCTTAGCCGACTGCGCGAGCGCCGAAGTTCCGACCAACGAGTAGAAGCTGCTGACAGCCATCATCACCGCGACGGTCAGCGTCTTCCGCAATGTGGTTGGTTTTCGCATTATGGTTCCTCCCGTGACTATTGTGTCAATTTGATTGATTCGGCGACTGAGCGCTATCGCCCAGGCCGAGTTATTTGATTGATTGCTAGAACAGTTTTGATCGAGTCTGAAATGACCCAACTTGAGGCCGAAGCTTAACGTAACCTGCCGTCTTTTTCAAACCTGAATCACTGTCAAAACAATTTTTTTCGGAGCGGGGCTTTTGAAA
>JAJVID010000029.1 GCA_022072205.1 Acidobacteriota bacterium | reverse complement strand
CGGCTTTCAGCAATGGCCCGTCAACGTGATTTTCGGCGCCGCTGCCGGCGTAAGGTTTCGCCTCGCGCGTCTTCAGATCAACTACCCAAAGCTGGTGAGGCCCGGCCATCGCCACGTAAAGTTTCCCGTCGTGAACCAGAGCGTCCCACGGCGAATTGAGCGCGACGTTTTTACCCAGGCCCGCGACGTTGAATCGCCGCGCCTGCTCGCCCGTGCCGGCAAGCGTTTCAACCGTGCGAGTTTTCAAATCGGCGCGGCGGATCAGATGGTTTTCGGTGTCGCAGATGTAAAGCGCGTCGCCATCAAGCGCCAAGCCCTGCGGATGATTGAACTCGGTTTCGGCGAACGCGCCGTCTTTCGCGCCGATTGCGCCGTCACCGATCACGTCCTGCACCACGCCATCGAGCGAAGCGATGATGATCCGGTTGTGATTTGAATCGGAGATGAACAGCCGGTTGCTTTTTTCATCGGCCAACACTTTGCCGGGATAGGCCAACAGACTTGGCGGCGCTGAAAACTTTTCGAGCTTGAAACCGATTGGCTTTTCATCAAGCTCGTTCTTCGCGCGGAAGTAGGCGACCATCTGGCCGATGACGTTGTCGAAAATATCAAAGATGCCTTCGCCCGAATGCGCGCCGACGACTTTGCCTTTCGGGTTAATCAGCACGAGCGTCGGCCAGGCTTTCGCGGCGTAGCTCTGCCAGACTTCAAAATCCCTGTCGTTGATGACCGGATGCTCGATCTCGTAGCGCAGGATCGCCTGCCGAATCTGCTCCGTGCCCTTTTCGTTGAGGAACTTCGCCGAATGCACGCCGACGACCACAAGCTGATTCGGATATTTCGCTTCGAGCTTCTTCAAGTCGGGGATGATGTGCATGCAGTTGATGCAGCAGTAAGTCCAGAAATCGAGCAGCACGATTTTTCCGCGCAGATCGCGCAGGCTGACCGGCTTTTCAGTGTTGAGCCATTCGGCTCCCGGCGGGAAATCGGGCGCGTTGACTTCGCCCTCGAACAATTTATTTTTCTCCGGAATCATTCCATTGCCTTTCTGCGGTTCGGCCTTCTGTTGAGCAAGCGTCGCGCCACAGATGATGAAGAACACGAACGCGATGAAGAGCGCGGCCACGCGGGCGCGCGCGAATCGAGCGAGCGAAAGCTGACTGACAATTTGCATTTGATTCTCTCCGTCTACCGCGCGATTTCTTTGCGCGGATTATTGCATCGAGGCGCGGATTATAAAAAGATGCGGCGGTTTTGTTGGTAAGCTGAGCTACGAATGGCATACGTGCGCCAGTCAAGCGAGGTTGAAGCGATGCGAACCCAGAGCGTCAACGCATCTTGATTTTCCGCATTCTCGGGTCTATTTTGCCGCCGTCATCATCAAATCTGACACCACGCGTAGCGCCACATCAGGTTCTCAACCGAAAGGATTCACGATTATGCCCACGATCATCAAAGGCGGAAGTTTCCTCTTTGAAACCCGCAAAGCCGACGAAATTTTCACCCGCGAAGACATCAGCGAAGAGCAGCGGATGTTCGCCCGCGTCGCAGAAGAGTTCATGGCGAAAGAAGTCCTGCCGCGCTCCGAACAGATCTACGCCAAAGATTGGCCGGTGACGCGCGAACTGCTGCTTAAAGCCGGAGAGCTTGATCTGCTGCGCGTTGACATTCCCGAAGCTTACGGCGGGATGGGGCTGGATAAAGTGAGTTCGGCATACGTCGGCGAACAGATTGCGGTGATGCCTTCGTTCGGCGCGAGTCTCGGAGCGCATACGACCATCGGCACGCTGCCAATCGTTTATTTCGGCACGGCGGAACAGCGCGCGAAATACCTGCCGAAGCTGGCCACTGGCGAATTGATCGCGGCGTACTGTTTGACTGAGCCTGGCTCCGGCTCCGACGCGCTGGCCGCGAAGACAAAAGCGACGCTCAGCGAAGACGGCAAACATTACATCCTGCGCGGTCAGAAGATGTGGATCACCAACGGCGGATTCGCCGACGTCTACATTGTCTTCGCCAAAGTTGACGGCGAGAAGTTCACGGCCTTCATCGTCGAACGCGGCGAGGGCGTCACGCCGGGCCACGAAGAGAAAAAGCTGGGTCTTGACGGCAGTTCGACGACCGCCGTGATGCTGGAAGATTGCAAAGTTCCCGTCGAAAACGTTCTGGGCGAAGTCGGCAAAGGCCACGTCGTCGCGTTCAACATTTTGAACCTGGGCCGGTTGAAACTGGGCAGCCGCAACATCGGCGGGGCGAAATTCGCGCTCGACAACGCCATCGCCTACTCGAAAGAACGGCATCAGTTCGGACGCGCAATCTCCGACTTCGGATTGATCAAACGGAAGCTGGCCGAGATGGCTATCCGCTGCTTCGTCGGCGACGCGATGGTCTGGCGCACGCTGGGGATGATTGACGCCGCGCTCGAAACCGTTGACGCCAATGATCCGATGCAGGCTTTGAAAGCCATCGAACAATACGCCGTCGAATGCTCGATCATCAAAGTCTGGACGAGTGAGGCTCTCGCGCACGTCGTTGACGAAACCGTTCAGGTTTACGGCGGCTACGGTTACTCGAAAGATTATCCGGCTGAACGCGCCTACCGCGACGCGCGCATCACGCGGATTTACGAAGGCACGAACGAGATCAACCGGATGATCATCCCGACGCGATTGCTGAAAGGAGCCGCGAAAGGCAATCTGCCGAACCCCGAAGAGACGATCAGTGACATCCTCGACCGGACGATGATCGAAATCGGCGTTGACGGGTTGAATTACGTCCGCCGCACTCTACCGATTGTGAAAGAGGCGGCCCAATTGGCGCTAGCGGCCATCGAACACAGTTACGGCGGCAAGATCAGCGAAGAGCAGGAAGCCGTCGCGCTGGCCGCCGACATCGTCATCGAAGCTTATGCGATTGAAAGCGCGCTGCTGCGCGCCGAAAAGATGATCGCAAGCAAAGGCGAGGAATCGTGCAAAGCCGCGATTCACATAGCGCGCGTCTACACCAGCGACGCCGCCGACCGCGTGGCGTTAAGCGCGCGCAACCTCGCCGCGACTTTGACCGGGCCGAAAAAACTCTATTCGGCGTTTGAACGGCTCGCGCCTCAAACCCCGATCAACACCGTTCAGGCGCGGCGCGGCGTCGCCGACGCGATGATCGAGGCGGGACGTTATCTTTGGTAGTCGGGTGTCGCGTCCAGCGTTTTTTTTTCCGCAACCAAACACGGCTATGCCGCGCGGCGGCGTCCACTGCCCGCAACCATCAGCGCGCGCGGTTGGCCGTCTTCTCACACTCACTCAATTGATCAATGGTCGCGGCGTCTTTACACCCTGCCCCTGTGAAGCGCCTCGCGCAGCATTACGAAGCCGGCATCGAATTTATTCTTCGAACAGGTTGACAATGAAACTGGCCTGGTGATTTCATTGGCTCGGCCATAACTTTGCTTCTCCTGCTTGCGGGCGCTACATGCAGGCTGATAACCAAATAAGCATTGTCAATCTCATTGGGGTCGCTCTATGCCATCTTTACCTGCGCTTATTCAGAGTGGCGGGCTGGCGGTTTTATCCCCGCTTTTTGTTCAGTCTTTCGGACGTCAAGGCCATAGCAACGGGTTCTGATCATGGAGCGAGAGGGATGATCTATGAGCATACAAAGTAGCAGGTATCTGTTAGCCGGATTGCTTTTTGCTCTAATCACGACAGCCGCGGGCGCGTGCAAGGGAAAGCTTCAACGCCAGAATCTTGTGATATCTCCGCGCGCAGCCAACCTGGCGGCGACTCGCTCGATGCAGTTCGATTTCGACGGCCAGATCGTAGTGCCGACCCGATCGCAAAACATGCAGGCAAATTTAATCCGTGTGGCTGGGATAGGGGAATTCGTCTTACCTAAACCCAAAGACAAAGAACTGTATGTTGTCTTCAGAGATCGCATAAGAGAAAGAGATACGATTTATAAAGTGAACAACGGAAGCGGCGAGATCATGTATTTCTTCAATGACGGCAACCTGGTATGGGAGATAACGGCTGACCGCCAACCGATCATCGAGATTTCAAATGGCCGCTTGTTGAAGTTGGATCCGTACACCGGCGACCCGGTGGAGGAATTGTTCAAGGCTTTTTTAGCCAATGATCTGACGGTTATGAGTAAATTGCTCAATGCGAATCCGGGTCTGGTTGACGCTCCCCACAACGGAGGGATGACTTTGATTATGCTTGGCGGCGACCGGGACGTCGCCCAAATGGCTATTAACTCAGGCGCAAACGTAAACGCCAGGGATATAAACGGAAGCACTCCGCTTCATTACGCAGCCTATTACGGCGATCTGGGAGTGGCCGAGTTGCTGGTCGCCAGAGGTGCGCTAGTAAATGCGAAGAATTCCTTTGGAAATACTCCTTTGCATCTCGCAATAATGATGGAAAACAGATCGGTCGCCAGCTATCTGGCTCAGCACGGAGCGGACATCAATGCGCCGAACGGACTGAGGCAGACACCTTTGGGCGTCGCGTTGGGCAATTAAGCCGAAAATCTCAGTCCGACGAAACGCTCAGGCGCATGATAGTTCGGCTTTTCGGTGAGAGTCGGAGACAAGGCCAGATACTGGCGTTCGCCTCCGTATCTGCTGATGCGGAAAAGATTCGCATGCCACAAATCGCCCGGTTGAGGATGGCATCCGAACGCGTCGAACGGAACGGCCATCGCCACGCGCCAGATTTTTTCGCTCTCGTTGATCTCGCTCCTGGTTCGCATCCCACTTCGCCATTGCCAATCGCTCCACATCCGAGAGCGGTCAACGATCAGATCGCACCATTGCCCCGTCGGCGCGACCTCGAACTCGCGGTAATGTTTCTCGTGCGGCTCAATCGGCGAACGCACGAAGGCTTCGCACACATCGCGATCCCACAACGCGTACCGCTCCTCGTTCACGTCAAACTCTTCGTCAACATCCAGCTCGGTGTAATGGCACTCGAAGCCGAAAAAAATTTCCTGCTCGCTCCACAAAACCATCGCGGCGGTTTTCAGCTCAACCGGAGCTTCGGCGCCGCTCCAGTCGCGGTGAATCGCCAGGCGATGCGCGCGGCTCCAGTCTTCGTCATCGAAGTTCACCGTCAGTTGTGGCGCGGCGCGAAAGACGGCGGTAATGTCGGCAACTTTCATCAGCAATACCTTTCAGTCTCTGAATAGATTCGCATGAGCGACAATAAGTGAGATGAACCGAACGACCCAAACTCCGTGTCACAAACCATCCGGCGGGACGATCGTTTACCAGAACTGACCACCTGAGCGGCGTCAAAATTCAAAGGGCCATCAGAAATTCAGCGTCTCTGATGGCCCTTTGAGCGTTTCCTGATGGGCACAACAGGATTCGAACCTGTGACTTCTGCCGTGTGAAGACAGCACTCTACCGCTGAGTTATGTGCCCGAATTTTCAATAGGTCGAAAAGCGGGGCAGATGGTAGCAAACGGATTGCGAAAGCGTCAACGGGCCTCAATAACCAAATACGCGCGAGCCAGCGTTGATACACGCGCGAACATCCGGCCGCAGTCTGCCAGCCGCTTTCTATTCGCGCGGGCGGGAAGATTCCAAATGTCTGGTTGTCTGCTCGGTGACGCTCGGCGGCTTGACGAGTTCCGATGTCGTGGGCGCGGAGAGCGCAGAGGCTTGCGCAGGCGGTTGATAAGCGACAGGCCGATTGAACGACAATTGTTGACGCTGCTCTTTCAACCGCAAATATTGACCGATGCCTCCGCCGATCAAAGCGAAGGCCGGAAATAAAAATGTCCATCCCCAGGTGACCCCGGCAGGGAAATAAAAACAGACGAAGATTGCGGCCAGCAGAAATCCGATCCCTGAGAAAAACTCGGTCGCCGCGCCGTCAATGCTCGGCTCCTTTTTACCGCGACGATGACGCTTTCTGCCCCGCCAATCTTCGGGTTCGGGAGCCTGCGGTAATTGCCCGGTCATCGCCTGCGGAACCAGGCTCACATTCGCGCCGCAGGATCGGCAGAATTTCGATCCGTCAATCGTGGCCGCGCAGTTTGGACAATACATTGAAATTTCCTCCCGGATGGAATTCTTTCGTGAAATCTATACGTCGAATGACGCGCCAGGTTCGCTCACAGCCAGTCAAGCCTTCCGTATTTTTCGCCGACCAGATGCAGAAACAACGCTTCGAGCGTGTTGAACTGCCGTCCGTCGCATTCCAGTTTCCCGCCGTTGGCCAGGAGTCCGACATCGCCTCGCCAGGCGACGCGGCCCGATTTGATGATCGCCACGTCGTCGCACAAACGCTCGACGGTTTCGAGCACGTGCGTGGTCATAAAAACCGTGCGGCCTCCGGCGACGAAGCGGCGCAGCCAGTCTTTGAGCATCGCCACGCCCGCCGGGTCAATGCTTTCGAACGGTTCGTCGAGAAAAAGAATCTCAGGGCGATGAATGATCGCGGCGGCGAACGCGATCTTTTTCCGCATCCCGGTGCTGAACTCGGCCAGGCGTTTGCGATGAGTCGAGGTCAGGTCGAGCACGGTCAGCAATTCTTCGACGCGCTGCCTGACGGTCTGTTCGTCAAGCTGGTACATTCGCGCGCTGAAGGCCAGAAACTCGTGCGCGTAGAGATGGTCGAAGAGAGCCAAGCCTTCGGGCATCACGCCGATGCGCTGCTTCAACTCGACCGAATCCGCCGTGAATTGCTCGCCGAGCAAATTGATCACGCCCGATGTCGGATCAATCAGTCCGGTCAGGCAGCCGATGGTCGTGCTCTTGCCCGCGCCGTTCGGGCCGAGAAAGCCGAACAGACGGCCAGCCGGCACGCTGAGCGAGAGTTGATCAACGGCCAGCGTTTCGCCATAACGCTTCGTCAGATTTTCGATGCTGATCGCGACAGGCTGCGGGGCGGCGCCCGTCGCTGACTGGCCGGAATCTATCGAATAGGTTTCAATTGTAGAGTCCATAATTATTTTGCGCGGCGCTGTCATCTATCTTTCGCCCCGGCGATCAGATTGATCATTTTTTCCCGGCGCCAGTTTACAACCGGTTCGATCATCTTCATCGAAAGGAGATAAAATCCGACGCTCAAAAACATCATCATCATCGCTACCCACCAGAAGCGCAACAGCACGGAAGGATCGAGCCTTTCGGAAAGCGACACCGCGATCACGTACGGAGCGACCACTCCGCACAACATCACCATGTTCGCGCCGAACGAAAGCCGGTTGTTCCACATCGCGTCGAAATTGGCGCTCTTCGGAGACAGCACGCTCGTCCACAATCCCAGCGCATTGAACAGGAAAAGGCTGGCCCCGACAATGCCCAGGATCATCAGAAGCATCCTGTAATCGAACCGCGTCCGCGCCAACACCATCCAGAGCGCGACCGCCGCCAGCATCACGACCGCGCGCAACATCAGAGAGGCCAGGCTTCCGGCTCGCAACGCCGTCGCGAACGTAGTGGGCAACACGGCGTAACGCCGAATGCCCGCGCCGTCGTAACCGAACAGATTGAGCATCATCGAGACGCTGATCGCGCTGCTGGTGATGAAGAACAACCCGAAGGTGACGATGATCTGTCCATTCGCGGTGCGTCCCGGTATCAGGAATTTGCCGAGCAGCACCAGCATCGGCGAAGTGATCAGGCTGAACCGAACCAGATTGCAACGCAAATGGTAACGCAACGACTTGCTCACGAAGGGCGCGTATCTGCGGCCAAACAACCCGGCGATCTGATCGTAAAAATCATCCCAGGTTATTCCGCCTGAAATCCTCTTCTCGATCGCGGGCGGCAGGCTTTCGAGTTTTTTCAACATCCAGCCCAGCGCCGCAACCCAGCCGACCAGCAGCGCGAAGCCGCCAAACACAGCCAGAAAACCATCTCCCATCATCATCATCACCGCTGCGCCGGGAGGCGTAAATCGCAAAACCTGCTCGACCAGCCTCCACAATCTGTCGCCCCCCGAAACGGCGAGCAGCGACACCGCCAGCGGGCCAAATGTGGCGAGCAACAGCACGATCAATCCCATGGCCGCCGAGGCCGACCGCGAACTCATGACGTGGCCGATGATCGAAAGCAGAATCACCGTGGCAAGATAGCTGGACGCGATGAACAGCGCCGCCGCCGGCAAACCCAGGACGATTGATCCTTTACCGAACCACCAAAATCCAATCGCCAATCCCAGCGCCCCGAACGTCATAAACGCCCAGATGGGATCCAGCAATCCGATCAGTTGTCTGATGATGAACCGCTCCTTCGCCATCAACGGATAGCGCCGCAGCGACTCTTCCGAAAAAGCCGCCTGAGTCCCCAGGCCGAACATCAGGCTCAAGCCTATTCCGTTGATGAAAAGCAGGACGAGCGTCCATTGCGCCACGCGCCCGCTCTGATCGAGTTCGCTGTCCACCATCGCGACGCCCAGCCCGCTGAAAGCGATCAGCAGCGCAACCGAGCCTCCGAGCAAATAAAGAGAAAGGAGGAACAGGGCGCGTCCATTGCTGGTGCGAGCCTGCGCCCAGATCAACCGGTATCGCAGCCGGGTCAACGTCCACAAATGTTTGAGAAGTTCTTCGCGCATGATTTATCCGCATTGCAAACGCGAACGATCGAGCTTGAATTTACCGGAATCGCCAGCCAGATCGCCGAGCACTGTCGCGGCTATCGCTTCCTCTTGAAATATCTCGTTCGCCAGGCGTTCGACATCCTCAGCCGTCACGTCGTCCACTCTCTCGATGATCTCATCCGGCGAGATGAATCGCCCGAAGATCATCTCCTGTTGCGCAAGCGCGCTCATCCGCGAGGAGGTTGATTCAAGGCTCAGCATCAGCGAGGCCTTCAACTGATCTTTGTTCCGTCGCAACTCCTCTTCGCTGACAAGCTCCGCCTTGATCCGCCGCAACTCTTCCATCACGGCGTCAATCGTTTCGCCGAGTTGATCAATCGAAGTCGCGGCGTAAATGTTCAGATAACCGCAATCTTTAAAAGGCGTGACCGAGGAAAAGACCGTGTATACCAATCCCTTGTCTTCACGGACCGCCTGGAAGAGCCGTGAACTCATCCCGCCGCCCAGAATCGCGCTCAGGATGTTCGCCGCATAGCGATCCTCGCTGACCAGCGACGGGCACGGCGCGCCGATGACCAGGTGCGATTGTTCAAGCTCCGCCTTGTGGCGCAGCGTTATCGGCGCGGCGTTTTTTGGCGGCGGAGAGATCAACTGCGAGCCGCGCGGTTTCAGTTGACCGAAGTATTCATTCGCCAGCGCGATCACTTCATCGTGATCCAGATTGCCCGCTGCGGCGAAGACGAAATTATCCGGCCTGTAGATTTCGTCGTACCAGGTCTGAATCTCATCGCGTTTGAATGTCGCGAGCGAATCTTCAGTGCCGAGTATCGGGCGGCCCAGCGCGTGCTCCGGGTAGAAGTTTTCGCAGAAGATATCGAAGATGATGTCGTCGGGCGTGTCTTCGACCATCTTGATTTCTTCGAGTATGACGTTGCGCTCCTTGTCGAGTTCAACCGGATCGAAGGCGGGAGACGTAACCAGGTCAGCGATCAGATCGAAAGCGCGCGGCAGGTGTTCATCCAGGACTTTGTCGTAGAAGCCGACGATTTCGCGCCCTGTGAACGCGTCCAGATTGCCGCCGAGCGCATCCGTCTCGGCGGCAATCTGCGCCGTCGAACGTTTGCGCGTGCCTTTGAACAGCGCGTGCTCTATGAAATGCGTCAGTCCATGTTGTTCAATGGTTTCGTGCCGCGAACCGCTGTGCAGAAAAACGCCGAAGCTGACCGAGCGCACATACGGCACTTTCTCCGACACGACTATCAAACCGTTATCAAGCTTTGTCCTGCGAACATCGAAACTATGACTTATTGAAATCCCCTTCGTCACTTTTGTTTGCATCTGTTATCTCTGAGTAATGGATCGAACCCTCGGAAAAACGAGGCTACATCATATTCCAGCTATCATCATTGCCTCAAACCGAAGCCAGCGCGCAATCATTTTAGCTATCAATCTTAACTATCAATCGGGGACGCAAGCGCAAACTGTCACCATTTGTTGTCATCAATCGTGGACATGGCAATTACCGCGTGTCCACAATCATAGACAATGCTAAGCCCCGGCAACGCGGCTCAATCCGTCTCGCGACTGAGCTTGAAACAATAAGCCCAGTTATTAGCGCACTTAGAAAATAAAAACCAGCGCTCGCGCACATTGGCACATTCATTGCTCTAGGGTATGGCGCAACGAGACGGGAGCCGGAAACGAAAGGTTCCAAACGGTTTTTGAAGAGGGAGAATCGAGTCAAGCAGCACGGGAGATAAGCATTACCCTCACCCTTGCTTGCAACTCTGATGCGCGGCTGCGGTTCTCCCCAGGATTTATCGAGTTGAAGGAGCGCGGCTCCTCACGAGAATGTAATCGCTGGTTAAAGTAAGGACGGGGGTCGGATTTAATCGGTGATTACAGCTTCGGTTCGCGGATCACATCGCCTGGAGAACGGGGCACACTGGGCGATGCGATCTGCGAACCGGCCTTCACGGGCCTCAGAGTCGAGCGCGATTTTGAAGAGTTTGAAATTTGGTCTTTGGATTTCGGAGCAATACTCCTCTTGAGCTTGCGGTTGCCGGCCTGAAGAAAACACGGGGGTCGGATTTGGGCCGGTAACCGCATGAAGCGATCCGCAAGTTATGCCGCTCGGGAATTACGGGGCACATCGGGCGACGTAACTTGCGGATCGGAAATTTCAGGAATGAGCGGTGAGCAAGACTCTGCCGCGACAGATTTGTAATTGCCTGCTGGAAAAGACACGGGGGTCGGATTTTAGTCGGCAATTACAACTTCGATTCGCGGGTTACGTGGTTTAGAGAACGGGGCACACTGAATTGCGTAACCTGCGAATCGAGACTCTGAACAAAAAATTCCATCTCTCAATCGAGTCGAGTAACCACAGACTTTCAGTTGATTTGATTTTGATCGAGTTAAAGGAGCGCGGCTCCTCGCGTGTTTGTAATCGCCGGTTAAAGTAAGGATACGGGGGTCGGATTTAGCTGGTGATTACAGCTTCGGTTCGCGGGTCACATCGTTCAGAGAACGGGGCACAACTGGGTGATGTGACTTGCGAGCCGGCCTTCACAGGCTTCAGAGTCGAGCGCGATTTGCAAAAGAGTTTGAACGGCGTGGTTCCCAAGCCACGCTTGCCACTGCGAAGGCAGTACACCCAGTCTGGCCGGAAAGTGGCGCTGAGCCCTCACAACGAACGACCGCAACTTAATCATCGTCTTCTCCCGCTACCAGGACTTCTCCCACTCGAAGTCCGAGGGCTCAAAAATTTCTCCTGCACGATAGTGCGAATCGGGTCCTCACCCCAGCAACTTTAGGCTGTCAGCGACCTTTTCTGGTTTCTGACAGCCTATTGCTGTTTTTGGTCTGAATCATCGCGCTGTCGAAACTCTTGTCCATGCTATACTCCCTCGCGCCTGCGGCGTCAGGCGCACTCAATTCCCGGAAGATACCAGTAACCCCGAAAGATTCGATGGCCAAATTTCTCCACATCGCAGACATTCATTTGGGAATTCGCCGCTACCGTTCGGAAGACCGAGCGCGTGATTTCTTCTACGCCTGGCGCGATTGCATCGAGCGTTATGCGCTGGCCGAGCAGGTTTCGTTCGTGCTGATCGCGGGCGATTTCTTCGACGCGCGCAAAGTCGAACCGCAGGCGATGAATCAGGCGATGTATTGTCTGAGCAAACTGCGCGAAGCCAAAATCCCGGTCGTCGCAATCGAGGGCAATCACGATTGCCACGAATCGGAGAGCAAATTCAGTTGGCTGCGCAGCCTTTCGCGGTGGGGATATATCAAACTGCTCGAACCGCTTCAGGACCAGAATGGAGTCAGGCTCGCGCCCTGGGACGATGAAGAACGCACAGGATCATTCATTGACATTGATGGCGTCCGCATCTTCGGTTCAATCTGGTACGGATCAAATATCACCCAATCGCTCCCGCTGTTGATTGATCAACTGCGCGAACATCACAGCCCGCAGCTTTTCAACGTGATGATGCTGCACACCGACGTCGAAGGACAACTCAACCGCCCGATCCCCGCCTTGCCCGTAGCGGAGATCAACAAACTCAGGTCCTACGTTGATTATCTGGCGCTCGGCCACACCCACAAAAATTTCGAGATTGACGGATGGGTTTATAACCCTGGCTCGCTCGAAGCGTGCAGCGTTGACGAGTACGCAAACATTCGCGGCGCCTATCTGGTCGAAGTCGCTGATGGCAAGCACACCGCTCAACTGGTGCGCGATTATCACCAGCGCCCGGTCTTGCGGCTCGGTTTCGACGTAAGTGGTTACGCGACGCCTGAGGAATTACACGAAAACCTCTTCGCCCAACTACGCCGCGAGACCACACCGCACAATCCCGATGAGGACGGCGCCGAGGCTCCGGTCATCGAATTCACGCTGCGCGGCCATCTGGGATTCAAATCATCGCTGCTGGAAATCAATCGGCTGCGCGAAGAGATCAAAAGCGAATTCAATCCGCTGCTGGTAATGATGAGGAACCAGACCGTGCCGATTGAATACGCAGTCGCGGCGGGGTTGAGCGAGCACGTGCCGCGCGCCGAACGTGAACGCCGTGTCATCGAAGACCTGATCGCCCGCGATTCGCGTTTCCGTGATCAGGCCTCTGCGATGGCCGCGCTCGTTATCGAAGCAAAACGGCTGGCGCTGGCGGACGAACCTCCTTCGCGCATAGTCGAGGTGATTGAACAAAGAGTCGCCGAAACACAGTCGAGCAAAGCGGCGAGCGCGCAATGAGGGGCGCATTCAAAAAAAACCGGGAGCGAGATGACAGACAGAGATTATTATCTGGAAATTCCCGGCCAATTTGAGGACAATGGCGCCCCCATCCCCGTTTCAAACATTTCACCTGCAAGAGAATTTGGGATTTGAGATTTGGACTCGGTAAGGATTGCGCTGGCGGCTATGGATACTTTCTTCTCTACTCTTGGCTTTTTTCTGCTCGTACAGAGTTTTCTCGCGCTGATTGCGACGTTGCGTTTCACACGTTACGCCTTGCGCCCGCACCCGCCGCGCCAGACCCGTTACCAGCCCAAAGCCGTTGTCATCGTCCCCTGCCGAGGCGTCGAACACGATTTTGAAGACAACATCCGCGCGATCCTGACGCAGAATTACCGCGATTACGAAGTTGTGTTCGTCACCGAAAGCGAAAACGATCCGGCGCACGGCGCCCTGTCCCGTATACTCAAACAAAGCCGCCGCCTGACCCCTTCGACCTGGATGGTCGTAGCCGGCGAATCCAAAAACCAGGGACAGAAAGTTCACAACCTGTGCGTGGCGATTGACACCCTGAGTTCGATAGACCACCGCGTCGAAGCGCTGGTCTTCGCCGATTCCGACGCGCGTCCGGCCCGCAACTGGCTCGCCGATCTGGTCGCGCCTCTGGGCGATAAACGGATCGGAGCGACAACCGGATATCGCTGGTATGTGCCTTCAACCGACAAGCGAAACCCTGCGCGAAGTTTCGCTTCGATTCTGCTCTCGATCTGGAACGCGAGCGCGCTGGCGTTGTTTGGCGAACGTTCCGGTTTTGCCTGGGGCGGCTCGATGGCCATCCGCCGCGAAAATTTCGAAAGGATCGGCGTCAAACGGCGATGGCAGGGAGCGGCGAGCGACGATTACGTTCTAACTTCGGCGATCCGCGAACACGGGCAGCGCATAAAATTCGTGCCGCAATGCCTGGTCGCGTCGCACCCGGAAGCGACTTTCAAAAGCCTGCTCGAATTCACGACGCGGCAGATGCGCATCACCCGGATCTACTCGCCACGCGTCTGGAAACTGGCCTGCGTTAGCCACAGTCTTTACAACCTCGCCTTCTGGGGCGGGCTTGTCTGGCTGTTCACTTCCCTGCTGACCAAAACTCCGAATTACCTTCCGGGAGCCATGCTCGCGGGCGTCTTTGCGCTCGGCGCAATCACCGGCGTCATGCGCGCCGGCGTGGTTGCGCGGTTGCTGGCGGACGGGCGAGAAAGCTTGCAAAGACTGTGGTGGGCTTATGCGCTGCTTGGGCCGGTTGTCTCGCTGATTTATCTTTACAATGTCATCGCCACGGCTCGGACGACCCGCATTGAGTGGCGCGGCATCGGTTATGACCTGATCTCCCCCACCGAAACCGTGATCCTGCATCGCCCCTCCCAGCGCAGCGCGACTGGGAAATCGGCGCGGTCCTCCAAACAGGGGAAGCCTTCAGTGCGATCCTCTTCGCAGAAGCGATGAATTCCGATGTCGAACGGAGCGGTAGTCATCCAGTACCTGATTAACACCGCCGGACGCCGCATTGATTTCAATTACCAGAACAACCGGTTGACTTCGATCAGTCAGGATTGCAGTGGAGTTACTTTTTATTATCTCAGGATTGATTACTCGCCGGTTATCATCCAGACCAATTTCTATAATATGACCACCGACCCGGCGACGATCAACGGCTCGCAAGTATATCTCCCATTCGCATCGGCTATAGGTAATATGAAAGGACGCCTCCTTGCTGTTGATAATCTTGCTATTCAAGATTATAGGCAGCGAGGCGTCCCTTCATATTACCGTGCCACTACATTTTGTAGTGGTTCGCGCTAATACCCAAAGAGCCAAAATTTATTGACACCAGCAAAAATTTCTTCGTGTGATGAAGCGGCTATGATATTATGCGGCCCGTTAGAAGATTGCCCCGCCTTAACAGATGTTTCCGATCCAGCAATAGGATTTATCCGTCGGCTCTTGCTTTGCTTCCCCCATAAGCCCAAGGGCCTTCAAATTCAAAACGTCGAATAGAACGACACCCTGTGGCCCTGTGAATTGATCGCTGGAGATCTCCTCGCCGCCCCTGTATTCGGCAATACTGATCTGATTACCCCTAACGGTTCATCGTTTTTTGTTGATCGTTCAGGTTATTTGTAATCACGCTTTCATCCTTGGTTCGTCACTCATCGCCAGATACTGGGGATGAGTGGTTGGCGGTTGAGCGCCCGGGCAAACGCATAGACAGATGCGCGGGCAACCTGAACCGGGTCGAATCACTCTAAAGCTGCGTCATTGACCTTGTGGAACAGAATGATTCGCTTGCAAGGGAAATGGCCAGCCCCTGTGCAGTACCAATGACGTTGAGCTAAGCCAGTTCGCCAACTTCACTGCCAGCCTATTGAGTGAACTCAACGAGACCCAATCAATAACTAAAAGAGAAAGCCAGAAAAAGGCAAACAGGAGAACAATAACGATGAGTGCAGCGATTCAACTTGTAAATCAAGCCCTGATCGAAGCGGAACCAGTCGAGAAGCGCCTCGACATAGCGCACAACAATGTCTCGCTCTTCGAATTGGCGCATGAGCAAAGATTGCGCCGGGCGCTCAGCTATATCGCGGAACTTCAAGCCGAAGTTCGTACACTGCGTGAAGAGTTGGCGAGAGCTGAAAGAACAATTGCCCAGAATGAGACGCTTCTGCGAAACGCCATGATCCGTGAACAGGAACTGCGCACAGAGATGTTCAAAAACAAATAAACCTGCTAGTATTTCCCCGCTTTTCGGCTCGTAACCTGCGCCGATTCCCTGTTTGCCGTTTACGCAGGTCGCAGCCTTTCGAACAATCATGGCGCCGTCGTTCTTTGTTTGTTGTTGCCTCCTCCGGTCGCCCTGATCCTGCCGACCCCTTAATCCGAGTTAAATATTCGCGCGCTCCGTTTGTCCTTGCTCTCTATTGCCTTCAACAAGTCTATAGAAAGCATCCATGATATCGTTGTCCCAAACGGCGTACCTGTGCAAACGTTTTGCTGGTGTTTGATCAAAAATATCGCGCGTACAGAAAGCAAAAGAAAACGAGCAAACAAAATGATCAACAAACTGAAACAATTCCTCACCGAAGATTGCGGCCAGGATATGGTCGAATACTCTCTCTTGCTGGTTTTGATTGGCACAATAGTTCTTATTTATCTTACCGGCATGGGCATGAATCTCGCCAACCTGCTGCAGCAAATTGGAGACAGATTGGACCTTATGTCGCGCGCGATGTCGTAGCGCCGGCTATCTTGCGACTCAATCTCAGAGCAAAATAGCTTTACTGCAGTTAGATCACGCGGCCTTTGGCAGCCATCTTGACAATAATTTTTGCATCGTCAAGAATACGCCCCGCTGATTGACCCACTCTCAATCACCAACTTTCAAAGTGAGGGCCGTTAGCTCAGTTGGTAGAGCAGTTGACTCTTAATCAACGGGTCGTAGGTTCGAGCCCTACACGGCCCATCAATGTTTTCAACCACTTACAAAGCCGGAGCAATCCGGCTTTTCCTTTTAGTCCCACAATCAGTCCCACAAGCCCCGGTCTTCCCTCTTCCGCCCAGGCTCCCGATCCCGACTTTTTTCAATTCGGCCTGCGCTCCAACTCCGCCAATCGGTCGGCGTGTTCCTGGCTGTCCGCCTTCATCGCAAAGATTTCCCTGTTGAGGATGTCGAATTTACGATCTATTGATCGCAAATCCCTGCGGACTTCGGCCAACTCCTTCTCGATGCCATCAATCCGTTCCGCCAGCATATCGCGCGTCCCGGTCACTTCCTTGATGAGCTGATCAAGCAATGGGCGCGTAGTGTTCGCGCCTTGCGCCTCAAGCGCGGTCAGCCTGGCTCTCACATCGCCCAGGTCAGCAAGTATCAGGTTCAGCTTTTCGCCGTCGGTCAGGTCTCTGGTGTCTTCAGTCATTTCGCGCCGCCTCTCTTCTTCGCGGCGCTCTTCTTTGCGCTGGCCTTCGGTTTCTTCGAGCCGTTGCGCTCAAGCAGCGCGCGGATTCGCTCATCGGTTCGCGCCTGCGCCTCTGCCAATTGCGCGAGCCTGGCGTCGAGCCTGGCGCCACGTTCGTCGGCTTCTCGCTTGCGCGCGGCCTGAATCTCCGCAATCTCCATCAGGCGAGCGTTGAAATCAATCTGCGAATCGAGCAGCGCGTCGAGCCGTCCGTCTGTGTGACTTTGCGATTTGTCGCCAGCGTCGAGCCTGTCTTCGTGAATGGCGAGCATCTGTACCAGCGTTTGATGTGATTCGGCGATTTGCCGGAAGGCTGCGTCCAGCCGCTCTTGCCTGGCCTCGTATCTCACCTGAGCGTTGATGAGAGCGTCGAGCCGATCGTCCGCTTCACGGCGCGCCACATCTTGCCCGTCGAGCCGCTCTTCGTGATGCGCGAGCATTTGAACGAGCGTTTGATGAGCCTCTGCGATGCGCAGGGATGACTTTTCAAGCATCGCCTGGCGCGTCGCGTGATCTCTCAACACCTGCTGATGTAATGCGGCGGCGTCTTCAAGAACCTGGCTTGCGCCGGCGAGCTTCTCCGTCTGCTCCCTCAGCGCGCCAATGTCTGCGCTTGTCTGCGCCTGGTTGCTGGCGACCGTCTGCAAGGTCTGGGTGATTTCCTCGAGGGTCATTGCGATGATCCTTTCTCCGCTTCGAGCCGTTTCAATCGCGCCGCGCTATAAGCGGACGTCTCGGCCTGGCCGTCTTCGCTTTTTCTTTCAGCCATTCTGTCAACGCCTCTTTCCCGCCCGCCTGATAGACTCGCGCAGCTTCCGCAATATTCGCGGCATCCTCGGCTCTCTGTCGCGCTATCTCGGTTCTGGCTTCCTCTTTGCTTCTGAACCCTCCGGGCGGCGGATCATTCAGCGTCTCATCTGTCGTAAGGTCTTTGGTCAGGTCGTCTGTCATTTCGCCGCCCCGCCCTTCTTCTTCGCGGCGTTTTTGCCTGCTGGCCTTGCGCCGGTTTCCTTCGCTGTCTTTCGTCCAAGTGGACGGCCCATCTTCGGTCGCACAAAATCCTTCAAAACATCACCTGGAATCATCCAGATTTCCATATTCCCGATCTTTTGACGAAATGCACCTGGTACCTTGCCCTCACGCAGCCATTTCGCAACGGTCGGATACGCGGTGTTCACTTTTTCCGCAAATTCAGTAGCTGTCATAAATTGTTCCAACTCCATTCCGCGAAAGTTAATACGTCGCCGTCTGCAACGCAAGCCATTCTACGGACACCTCGGCGGAGGCGTCAAGAGAAAGTATTTATACATCTATCTACTTTTTCTTGACTTCGAGAAAGTAGATAGACTATTATCTACATTGCCAGTTGATAACACAGGAAGGACACTTTCTTATGATCAAACTCGAACCCGCCACAATGACAAAAGCCATCGAACGCGCGAAGGCCATCCGCCCGCGTGTCCGCGTTATTGACGCCGATGCCCGCATCTACTCTGTCACGGGAAGCCGCGGCGACGCCTACACCGTACGCTTCGCCGTAGCCAATGGCCTGAAGCTGGCCGAGTGCGATTGCAGGGCGGGCAAGGCCGGGATGATGTGCTTTCACGTCGCCGCGGCTGCTCAGGTCAACGTGATGACTCAATCAATGCTGCGGCAGACGGCTTCGGCCCCTGTCGCTCCGCTCGCTCCCCGCATCGTTCGCCGCATCGAGCGCGGTCACAACGGCGCGAAGATTGTGGCGGTTTACTGCGACGGATGGGCAATCTAACGATGGAGGTCTTAACTATGTCGGAAGCCAATTCAACTCAACTTCAACCCGCGCAGGCCGTCGAGCAGACTGGCCCGCGTTCCATCAAGGAAATCATCGCCGACCTCTCCAAGCCCGTGAACTCGCAACGGCTCAAAGTCCGCGTCGAAGAGCGGCGTAATGGTCGCTCCGGTGACGTGAAGAAAATCGAGCTTCCTTATCTGCCCTGGTATCAGGCCGTCCGTTATCTAGACAACTACGCCCCTGGCTGGCGGTACGAAATCCGCAGCGTCAATCAGATCGGCGACAAGCTTGTGATGACCGTCCGCATTGTCATCCCCTGCGCTGAGGGCGAAGTCTGGCGCGAAGCCAGCGCGCTTGAGCCTATTCAAGGCAACGGCTTCGGTGACGCGGCCACTAACGCGGAGAGCGCGGCCTTGCGTCGCGCCGCCGCGAAGTTCGGCCTTGCTCTGTATCTCTACGACAAATGATCGAGCTTGCGCGCCGTAGCCCGCAAGCGTGGCGCGCAAAGAGAGCGGCGAAGGCTTCGACGCCTGCTCATCGCCTTCGTCGCTCGTATCGTCCCGGATTGAAATATGGTTTACCTGATTCACTTCAACGAAGCTTTCAAGCACGCGCGCCACTACATCGGCTTTACCGATGATCTCGACGCGCGGCTCGAAGATCACCGCAACGGACACGGCGCGCGACTAATGGCCGTCATTCGCGCCGCCGGCGTCACCTGGCGATGCGTTCGCACCTGGCCGGGTGATCGCAAGCTTGAGCGCAAGCTGAAGAACCGCAAACACGCCCCGGCGCTGTGCCCTGTCTGCGCGGGCGCAAAAGCCCTCAACCGGGCAAAGGAGATCAACTGATGACTGAGAATAAACAAGCGCGCGCTCTCTACCGGCTCGAACTCGTGTGGGCGATCACTGGCAAGCGCGAACTCTGGTCGAACTATCTCGATCAGCGCACTGCCGAAGAAAAGGCCCACAGCCTCATCGCCGACGGTATGGCCGGGGAAACCGAAGTCTTCGCCGTGACTGAAGGCCATAAGACATCCATCTACCACGCGCGCCTCGAACGCGACGGCGCGATCACTGTTTGGAGGAATTCTCAATGAAAAAGTCTGCTCGATCTTATCAACCGTCCGGCGGAACCTACCGAGTTAATTCCGCCAAGCTCGAACTCCCGCGCGGCTCTCACTTCACTGCGCTCAACATCCCAGTCGCGGATGGCGACTTGTGCCTCTTCGAGCTTGGCAGGCATCTGACGATTGGCCGATGGACGCCAAACCGCGCGGGCCTCGACTGGATCATCCAGCCGGGCCGACTCATTCCGATTGTCGGCGACGTTCCCGTGCGGATACTCGGCAAGGTTTTGCCTGTCGAGATGACGGCCAGGCAGATTGCGGCGTCAGGCGCCGAAGACTTCACGGCCATCATCCGCGACGACTACGCCCGGCGCATCGGGCAATAACCAACCCGCAGCGGCGATGCGCCGCCGCTCTCAATTCCGAAGGAGACGATATGGACAGACAGGAGAAATTCAATCGGGCCTGCGAGCGAGCGTTCTGGATACTTCTCGGCCTGATGTTCTTGGCGACGCTCTTGCTGGCCTTCGGCAAGGCGTAACGCAGCGGGCTTGGAAAGCGCGCGAACGCTCGCCAAGCCCTGACAACAAACCACGCGGAAAGCGTAGATCATTGCTGCAAGGCGATTCTAGGCTTTCCGCTTTACCATTGAAAGGAATCGCGGATGAACAAGCCTCATACTCTACCCTTTTCGTGGCAGCGGGCGCTGGTGGCCTACGCGCTCCAAACCGGCGTGACGCTGTACAGCAACTCCGTGCTGTGGGGACACATTGACAGCCTCAATCATCCCTACGCCGTCTGGCTGAAACTGGGACTCATCGGCATCGTTGACCTGGCCGGTTACGTGCTCGTCACCTGGCATCTGTTTGCGCGAGCGGCGTCAACGCGGGTTATCTGCTTTGCGATGGCGCTCACGTTGATGATTGTCGTTCTCGTTCACACTGGCGGCGTCGCCGGGTACGAAGGCTCGAAGACCGAGAATCTGGCGATGATTGAAGCGATGGCCGACGGGCAAGCCAAGATCGCACAGGCTCAGACCGAGGCGCAGACGCGCGCCAACAACGAAAGCGCGCTCAAGGCTAACCAGCTTGGACAGCGCAACACCGCCCGGCGCATCATCACTCAGGGACAGCAAACTGTCGCCAGCGCAAACGCTGACGCGCAGAAGGCATTTCTTGACAAGGCCGAAGCCGCGAAGCCTCACAGCTTTCTGCCCGAAGGCTACATGCGCGGCGCTATGTACTGGGTGTTGATGGCCCTGGCCGGATTCTTCCTGATGGCCGCGCTTTGGGTGACTGAGAAGGCAGGCCACGTCGAGGATGCGAACGAGAACGGCATCCCCGACGCGCTCGAAGGCTTCGTCGGCGGACGGACGTGGACGGCTGCCCCGCCCCGGCAGGTTGTCGCGGCGAAGCCCCCAGCGGTCGAGCCGCAACCGAAGCCTGTTGCCATCTGGCAAGGCGGCAAGCGGATTGATGGCCACGAGCCGAAAGGCAATGGAGCGGATCGCCCACACTGAAGCGCCGGCGCCCTCAGACGGCGAGCAGGCAACAAGGATTCGCCCCGATCCTCTGCCCGCTCCGGCGCCGGCGCAAACCAAGCCGTCAATCATCATCGAGCAGAAGCCCGAACCATCCGGCCATCGCGCGCCGGATATTCGCGTTTCTGAACGCCCCGCGCGGAAGCTCCCGCCGAACGTCTACCGCTTCGCGCCGAAGACACCTTCATCGGCAATATCCGCCGATTGGTTCAGATATGAACTCGACATCCGCCCGCTGAAAACAAAGGCAGGCTACAAGGTAGTCGTGCGGAAGCGTCTGCGATGGTCAAAGACCAGGCACAGCCGAACAGTCACCGTCAATCGGTGTCCCGATCTACACGCCGCGAGCGTCAAACAGATTCACGCAGGCAAACTAACCAACGCCGCGCTTGCGGCATTCGAGCAAGGAGGTATTTCAAATGAAATCACAAAAGAACTCACGTCCAGACCCGGACGCGGCCACGGTCGAAAAGCCAAAGACCTTACAGACAATGAGCGACTTATACTCGCTCGACTTGAGCGACTGCTTGCAGCGGATGAGGACGGCGGGACTGCTCACGCCGGAGCGTGACGGCGATGAGATCATCTATCGCATTCCTGTTTGCCCTGAGCATTTGCTGGTGAATCTGCCCGTCTGCCTGGTCTGCGATGAGCTGGCGCGACAGGGTTGAAAAACGCGAGATGCCCAACGGTTCGAGACACGAGATGCCCAACAGTTTGAACCGTTGGGCATCTCCCTGTAATTGCTAGATTCTACAAGCCAAAGTTGGAAAGTAAGGGTGTTGGGCATCTGCGGCGAAAAACCGTTGGGCATCTTGCCTTTTTTTTATCGCTACAGATCATCAATTCAGATATTCGTCCAGCGATGGAGCATCCCGCAGTAGCGCCTCTTTCGCCTTCGCCTCGTCACCGTCGAGAGCCGCCTTGTAATCTTCGAGCAAAGCCAGAGTTTTTGCGCGGATTTCCGAATCGTCGCGGGCCTCAGTAATTGCCGTCGGGCGCTCGTCCATCAGCCGCAGCTTGTCGGTCACGATTCCGAAGGCCGTGCTTAACTCTCCGTACCGCGCCGCCTCGATCTTCTCCTCATCGAAGAGAGCCTCGACGAGCCGATCCTGCAAGGCGCTCAATCGCGCGCTCACTGCGCCCTTTTTTTTAGCTACATAATCTACATAAATACTTGGGCTAACATTCCGTCCATGCGCCCACTCACGCAAGGTATTTACGTAGATGCCGGTTTCCCGCGCAGCCCGGGCCACATTGCCGCCCGCCAGGTTGAGAGCTTCGAGCGCAACGGCTTTCTCTCCCTCAGAATAGCGTTTTGGACTTCTTTTCATCGTTCAATCTCCTTCACGTCCGGCGCGCTCGCCCGATCCCGCCATCGGTGAATAAGCTTCCGGCAGTTCGCCGGCGCCGCGAACCTCGCAATCGTACTCATCTCCTCGCTTGCTGGCCAGCGGTTCGACTTCACTTGAATGAGCAACACGTCATCGGCGCCGACGGCCACGATGTCGAAGACGCCCAAGGAAGCCGCCGCCCTGGTGCAGGCGTAGCCCGCAGCTTCCAGCAGCCTGATTGATTTATGCTCGTTCCGGTTGCCTTTTGCCTTCGCGTTCATTTCCAGTTCATTTCCCGGTTGATTGTCGCCGGATTGATTATCAACCCGGCGCCTTTTTGCGTTTATTTGCCCGCTGTTGCGTTTTCTCCCTCAGCCTATGTCAAGGTAAGCGTGACAGCGGAATTGTCACGCACGCGCCACGTCTGCGCACGTGCGTGCGGGATTTTCGTGTATGTCAGACTCGTACTCTGCGGCCACGCGGCGCAGCACTTCGAGCCGCCATTTGCCCACCTTCGCGCCATCGCCAGCCGATTCAAGATAGCTGCGCCAGGTTTGGACCAGCCGCGCATCCGATGGCTTGAGATGGCCTGCGACGGCGGCGAGAGCGGCGACGATCCGGCGAGCTTCGAGCAGATCGGGCGCGGCGGCGCATTCGTGAATGTCAGCATTTGTCAGCATTGGATTTCTTCAGAACAAAGACTGCGCGCCGCCGAGCTTTTCAATGAGCGCCCGGACTGCGGCCAGCGGCGTTGAGCCTGTGGCCGACACGATTTCAAGATCGGCGCGCGTGAATCGCCCCTTGCGCTTCACCCGCTCGACGCTCGCCAGCCAGAGTTGGCCATCAAGCGCGCAGGTTAGGCCGATGCGCTCCCGTTCGAGTGCGCGCCAGGCTTCGGCGGCTGAAAGCGCCGGTTGTAAGGTTGCCTTAGCGATCATCTGATCCTCGCCTCCATTGCTCGTGCGGACGCCGATTTAACAGACAGCTTCCGATACCAGGCGCCGCAACCGCGCGGACATTTAACTCTTTCCCAGGTCTCAAGCCGCTGGTGCGGTTCGACTTCGATAACGGCCAGCGTTTCGTCGCAGGCTGGACAGCAATCGCCCTCAACGAACGGATCGGGATCGCCTTCGGGATGGCGCAATCGCCAGAGCAATTCAGTCCTATAGCATTTGATTAGGTGACGGTCTTCGTCGGTCAGATCGCTGGCTGGCGTGACGCTCAAACTATCGTTGCCAGTAATGGCAAGCGCAATAGTGAAGCCGCGCGACTGGAATGATCGGATGATATTTTGGGCCAGCATTAAAATATCTCTTCACGCATACAAAGTTTAGATTGATGTTTTTCGAGCGTAACAGGCGTAACAGGCGTAACAACCCTTTATTTACGCGGCTTTGACGCTGTTACGCTCTGAAAATAACGGGCGTAACAGGCGTAACATTAATTCCAACCCGACGGCGTTTTGTTACGCCTGTTACGCCTCGAAAATGACGGGCGTAACAGCGTCAAAGCCCTGTCAATATTGGCTTGTTACGTCTGTTACGCCCGTTACGCCTCGGAAAATCAATTCCGACTACGAATCCATCGCTGCGCTGGAGATTCCATAGAATCTTCGCAGCCCTTCAGGGGTGCGCTTGATCGCCTGATACCCTTGAGTCACCACCAGCCAGCCGCGCGCGTTGAGCCACTTCGCTACGCTGGCGGCGTTGAACCCGGCGCAGACTTCAGACCGGAACGTTTCCGGCAATATGTAATAGATCAAGCCGTCATCATCAGCCCTTTCGACATATCCGGCCCGGTTGATGACCTTTTCGGAGTCCAAGCCGCCAATCTGTTGAAACCGGCTCTGCCCGTGCAGTTCGAGAAATCGCCTGACCTGGCGCAATGCCGCTTCTTCGTCAGCAGCGCCGGACGTGCCGCGCCCATCAAGCCAGCATTGAAAGAGAGCTTTCGCCGCCGCTGTCGCCTCGTCCGGCTCCCAACCGGTGATGCCGTAATCGGTCGCCAGTTCGCCGGCGAAGGCCGCGAGCGCGAACCGATGCGCCACGCGCGAAACCTCGCTGGCGGCGCCCGCAGGCAACATCTCCGCGAGTAGTGCGGCCTCGAATGTGCGGTAATCCTTCCGCAGTTTGTCCAGACTTCCGGCCATACGCCGCAGGAAGGCCCGGATCGGAGCGCCGTAGTAGTCGCGCGCGGCTCGTTGGAGATGGCGCGCGAACTCGTCGGCATTCTCGAAGTCGTGAATCTCTTCAAAAAGCCCGAAGCCTTTTTCCGCGTCGGCGGGTAGGTTGATAACGCGGACTTCCTGCCCGGCTTTGACTCGCTTGCCGGTTTGCGCGACGTGATCGGCAATCGAGATTTCGCCAGATGACAGAAATGTCAGCCGCCATTCGAGCGTTTTACGCAGAGCGCCGCCGCGAGATTGCCTTGTTTTGCCCTGGCCGTTGGCGAGCATGTACGCGGCCTCATTCACATCATCCGGCCTGCATTCGGCGATTTCGTCGAGGCACAAGAGCGAATCGTGATGCGCTTCGGCGACTGTTTCCAGGCCGTTGATTGTCGCGCGCCATCGCCGGATGAAGCCCTTATCGCCGCCGCCGCCGTGAACCGAACCGGCCACAAGCAGCCCCGTCGTTTTGCCTGTGCTGCTGGGCCCCGTGAAATGCCAGCCGCCGTTTTCGCCTTGCAGAGGTTCGAGCAACGGCGCGGCGAACCCAATCGAGGCGGCCAGTATCAGCCGGCTGTTTCCAGCGCAGTACCGGCCAATCTGTTCGCGCCAGTCTTCGACCGCACCGGATTGCCGGAAAAGATGATTGGCCGAAACGGTCTGCAAATAGATCGGCTCCGAGTTGTCACCGATGGTTTCGTCGGGCAGCACGAACGCGCCGCGATGCCAGCCTTGCTTGGTAACGCACCAGGCTTTCCCCTCCGGCTTCGTGTTCAGGTAGGTTTCGAGCAGCGTGCGCGCCTTGCGTCCAGGCGAAATCACCAGGCCAAGCTCAAGCAATCGTTCGCGGTATTCGCGCCCGTCGCCGCTCAACAAGGCCATCGGCATTGCCCATTGGTGCATCACGCCGTCGCGGTCGGGAAAGCCGACAAGCCGTCCCCAGTTCTCGTTATGTTCGTCGCGCGTGTCGGCCTCGATTTCAAGCTGCGAGCAAACCCAGGTCTGACTTCCGTCCTCATCTGTCGCCCAGACTCCGGACTCTGACGCTGTGAAGGCGATGGCGCCGACTTGCTGGCGCTTCTGCGCGGGCTTCTTCGCTTCCTTTGCCTGCGCGAGCAGATCGGCCACGAAGTCCGCGCCCTTGATGGCCAGCAGATCATCAACGCCGTTGACGTTCGGGATGTCCGCCGGCAGATCAACGAAAGAGACTCGCGCGCCGCGCCGCCCAAGCTCCTTTATCAGCGCGCTTCGCGCGTTCCTGACTTGATCTTTCGTCGCGGCGTTGGCGTCGAAGAGAATCAACACGCGCCGGCCTTCCCAGGTAATTCGATCAAAATCGGGTATCACGCCTTTCACGTCGCGGCGCTTGCCCTGCTCGTCAGTGGTTTTGCCGACAGTTCCGCGCCAGTTCCAGACGCCTGACAGCCCGATGACAAGCCGCCGCTCGCTGCGCTCCGAGTAAAAACGCGACAAGGCCAGCGCCTTCTTTTCGCCCTCAGTTATGGTGATGGAAACGTCAGCGTCAGTCAGCGACTCAGGCGAAGTGTCCGGCGGGAAGTAGAGCAGATTGGCGCGTCCTGGCGGCGAAAGATACTTGGCTTTCTCTTTGACTACGCCATCCGGCTGTTGCTCAAGATCAGGTTGATCGCGGCGCAAGCGAACTTCACGCGGGCGAGTTTCGCCCGGCCAGATGTACGGAAAAACTAGCCCGGCGTAGTTGTGACCGTTACGCGCTTGCCGCCCGACGATTTCCGCGCCTTCGACGGAATCAACGCGCCGGATCGAAGCCGCCGCGACAATCTCCGGCGTCAGGTATGACGCCGCGAGTTTCTCAAAATCAGTGTGCGTGAGATTAGTAGATTGATTCACGTCGTCCCCCTGAAATATTGCGGCTAATCGCTGCGGGCAGGCTGGCGCGGCCCCCGGATCGTGTGACCCGGGGGCGACTCGCGCCGAATATCGCTGCGAGCTGGCGCCGAGCAATCTCTACTCGCTCGCTCTCTCGCGCCTCGCGCCAGTGCCGCGCGCAGAGTCGCTGCTGATCGCCGCCCGGCGCGGCAACGTGCGTGGCGCAGGCAAGAGCGCGACAGCGCCAGGCCGAGCAGATCGGCGAGGGATGTGTGATATGTGTGGCCTGATAGACTGGGGACGTGGTAGGATGCGCCCGTCCAGTCAGTACGTAGTGGGATGGCCGCGTGAGTCGCGTCGCGCGGCCATCGGCGCATATGGACATATGTATCTCCTATGGAGTGGACGGGCTGGTGGGATATACTCGAGCCAGCCCGCTGTGAGTGGGTGTAGCGCGCAGGATCAGGCCGTAGCCGCAAAACTCTGGCCCTGGGTCTGCGCGCTCGTATTTTGCGCGGTTTGGGTGGCGATCCACGCTGCGAGCGCGGACGCCGGTACGCGGATTCGTTTTCCGATCCGAACGTGGGGAAATTGCCTCTGCCTGCAGGCGGCGTAGAGAGCCTGGACGCTCAGGCCGACACGCGGCGCGACGGCTTCAACTTTGAGGAGTTCTTCGACCACTTTAAATTTCTCCCTTCTGTAAACTGACGCGACCTATTCGCGCCAGGTGAGCGGCAATCTAAACCCGCCAAAAGAGATTTTCAGGAATCCAAAAAACAAAAATTCAAATTCCGCGCTTTGGGTATTTTGCGGAATTTGAATTTCTAAAATTCAAATTCCGCGCTGTTTCTGATAGGTCTTCCGAAGCGATGACAGTTTGAAAGCGTATGCGTCTGCCCCGCACATTCGCGCCGCGTGCTCAAGCGCAATGTCTTCCGTCGTATCTTCGCCGCCCTGGTCTGAGCAGATCGCGGCGACGTCTTCTGGCCAGTCTGCCATCGGCTGAAGCCGTTCGATCAGGTCTTCAGGTAGGTTGGGGAAAGCCTTCTGAACATCATCACGCCAAGCGTGGCGCAACGCGGCGGAACGTAACCCCAATCTGGCGCGGCAAAGAGCATAGGCGTCGCGCCAGGCGTTGATGATCGCGCCGTAGTGATTGCTCAGATGGCTCAAGTCGGCTTTTGCCTTCCTCCCCATCCGTGGCTTTGTGGCAAGCGGTTGCGTCAGCCAGTCGGCGAAAAAAGCCGCCACTTCTTTCTTCAACTCCGTCAACCCTGGACGCAGACGCTCAACCAGGTCTGCGGTTTGTCCGGTAGCATCCGCGTTGACAGCATTCGCATACTGAGCGGCCAGAAACAGAGTAGCGATAATGCCGCAACGGATGCTGTGATCGCTGAGAGTCATGAAACCTCGATAAATCGCCGCCGAGTAATCTTGAATCATTCTGGCCCTCTCATCGCGCAAAAGGTTCGCCACAACTTCAGGCGTTTGTTGTGGCTGCGCGCTTAGCGCGGCGTCGAACTCAGCAAGGCGCCTGTTCCTGATCGCATCCGGCAGGTCCGCCAGGTTTTTCACGAACTCTTCGCGCGTCGAACTCTCAACAAATTGAGCCTCGTTCAACTCCAGGATTGCCCGGTATACCTCGTCCTGATCGCCTCGAACTCTCAATACTCCCTTTGTCACGATGCGATGCGCGAATTTGTGCAGCGCCAAAGGGTCGTAGCCGGTTCCGTAACTCTCAAACTCGTCATCGGCAGGCTCGCTCATCGCGTCGTAATCCAAAAAGGGGAACTCTATCTTTCTTCCCTCTTCGTTGATCGCGCGCTGCAGGCAGTTCATCAACAACTGGGCGGTCTGAGCTACGTACCATTGTTGATGCCCGCGCGCGAAATGCGCTTCGGCAGTCTGAGCCACTGCCCCCAGATCAAAATCCGGCTCCCCTTCCGGGTGAGAGCGGCGGTAGACAGCTTCCGTCAGACGGGCGAACGCACGAGCAACATAAGACTGGTCGGCGTTCTCTGGCCCGGCTTCATTTGCTTTGTTCATCAACTCCGAAGCTTCTGCGAGCAGCATTTCAAAAAACGGATCATCCTGCATAACATCTCCTTCCTGATGTTTCCTTCGTCGGTGATCGGCTCGCACTGCGTGAAGGATTCGCAGCCGCGCGGATGATCAGTCCGAGCGTTGCGAGCCGAACTTATCTCACCGTCACGAAGACGGCGCTTTGAATTGTGTGCCGCGAGTGTGCCAACACAGCCAAACCCCGCGCAACTGGCTCAAACTCGCTACAACTGAGAACCGCGAAAAGTGCGATTTTTGTTTGACATAGTTTCGGCGTGTTTGAACCACTTGCATAGAGTTAGTGTATCTTGTACACTTTGCGCCATCGTGTACGAAATACACTAAGTCGCAGGACGAAGAAAAAGGAGGAAGAAATGATGAGCACGGCTGTCACAACTTCTCACGATGCGGGGCTGAACGGGGGCGCGCCCACGGCGATTACGCCAGCGACGGCGCTCGATCGCGCCGGAATCAGGCCGATAGAC
>JAJVID010000141.1:26033-29148 GCA_022072205.1 Acidobacteriota bacterium | reverse complement strand
GATCGAACGGATGCGACGGATTGAGGCTGATCTGATCCGTTTCGATCTGTAGCATCAGTTCAATCAGTATTCTATTCGGTCTCCGATTTTCAAAAACTCCTCGAAAAGTGAGCGAACCGAGAGTGATGTGGAAAGGGAAACAGAAAATAAACAGGAACACAAAAAGCGCGAAAGAAGAGACACACAAAGCGCAAATCAATCAATGCCTTTTCCTGCGCCTTTTGTGTTCCATCTGGCTTCGGCCAGTTACAAAAGCATCCCAGCGGTTGGTTGTTGTTATCGTTCAGAAGCTCTACTAAATCGTTTTAGTAAGCTGGCGGCTTTATAGCCGAAGCCCGCGCGAGCGTCAAGCCTCGGCTTGCTCCGCTGGCGCCTGTGTGCGAGACTCTGGCGCAATGTCGCGTAAACGAACCAACGGAAAGAATGCGAAAGAGATAAAAGAGCGGCCAGTGAATTTGAAAGACCTGGCCGCGCATCTCGGTCTTTCTCCGGCCACATTGTCGCTGGTGTTGAACGGGGCGGCGGGGGCCGATGCGATTCCGAGCGAGACGCAGGATCGCATCTTCGAGGCTGCCAGGAAATTCGATTATCGTCCCAACTTCATCGCGCGCTCGTTGCGCGCGCAGCGGACTTACACGCTGGGCGTGCTCGTGCCCGAATTGAGCGATGGTTATTCGGCGATGGTTCTAGGCGGAGTGGAAGAATATTTGTTGCAGGAAGGTTATTTCTATTTCGTCGCCAGCCATCGCCATCGCCCGGAGTTGATCGAACGCTATCCGCAATTTTTTCTGGAGCGGCGAGTCGAGGGATTAATCGCGGTTGACACGCCGCAGCGCGGCCCGTCGCCGCTGCCTGTGGTCTCCATCTCCGGCCACGACGACACGCCGGGCGTAACCAACATCGTGCTCAATCACGAACGCGCAGCCGAACTCGCGTTGAAGCATCTGATCGAATTCGGCCATCGCCGCATCGCGGTCATCCGGGGACAGGATTTCAGTTCGGATACGAGGGCGCGCTGGGAAGCCATTCGCAATGTGGCGATCAAATTCCGGGTTCCGATTCGCGCCGGTCTGGTAGCGCGGCTCGAAGGCGATTCGCCTTCGCCCGAAACCGGTTATGTGGCGGCAAAGAAATTGTTGGCCGCTGGCGAACGGTTCACCGCGCTGTTTGCGTTCAACGACATTTCGGCCATCGGCGCGATCCGGGCTTTGCGCGAGGCCGGATTGCAAACGCCGGCCGATGTCTCGGTGATCGGATTCGACGACATTCACGCCGCTGCCTTTCATAATCCTGCGCTGACGACCATCCGCCAACCGCTTCATCAAATGGGCAGGCTGGCCGCCGAGCATTTGCTGCGACGCATTGCGAACGGCCCGCAGGCGCCTTTCCCCGAACTTGTGACTGTGGAGCCTGAATTGGTAATCCGCCAATCAACCGCCCAATCCTCTTAATCTCGCGCGTCAAGCGTTGCGATGGTCGCGCCCATCCCGCCCGCTTCAGGCGGCGCGTCGTGATAGCCGGTGACGAACGGCGTGCGGTCGAGAATCTTCCGTACCATCTCGCGCTGCACGCCAATGCCTTTGCCGTGAATGATGCGAACGCGCCGGAAACCGCGAGCGCGCGCCTCGATCAGATACTCGACGATGACGGCTTTGACTTGTTTCGGTGGGATCGAATGAAGGTCAATCACGTCGCGGATTTCCATCACGACGGGTTCGTCGAACGGGTCTTCATCGGCGCCGAGCGGAGGCTCGATGTCTTCATCCTCTTCGTTCTTCCACAAACCGCGCCAGAATTCGATGAGCTTCATATCAGAAGAACCATACTCGCTTCATTTTTTATCCGCTTCTCGTATAACATCACGCCGCATTCACTTTTTGTCTGCCGAATATTTTTACCACATTGCGCGCCATCTCCGTAAAAAGGGCTGCTGTTCCGAAGCCGCAGTCGCGGGCGGCGCGTTAAGGAGGATCCTGCGTATGGCTACCACAACGACCCACACATGGCTCGAAATTGTCGAGCGCATCGCTGAAGAAGTTATCGCTCCCGCCGCGGCGGAAACAGACGGCGCCGGCGTTTTTCCGCGCGCCGCGATCACGGCGATGGGCCAGGCCGGTCTGTTGGGCCTGATCAGCGGTAAGGAGGTCGGCGGTCTGGGCGAAGGGCATCGCGCCGCCACACAAGTTGTCGAACGGATCGCGCGCGAATGCGCTTCGACGGCGATGGTCGTTTGCATGCATTACTGCGGCGCGGCGGTCATCGAGGCGTTTGGGCCGCGCGAGACGCGTGAAGCGATAGCGCGCGGCGAACACCTCACGACGCTCGCCTTCTCCGAAAGCGGCTCGCGCAGCCAATTCTGGGCGCCGATGAGCACGGCGGTCAGCGTGAAGAATGGTGTGCGCCTGGATGCGAAAAAGAGCTGGGTGACTTCCGCCGGGCAAGCCGATTCATATGTCTGGTCGAGCAAGCCGCTGGCCGCCGATGGAGTGAGTTCGATCTGGCTGGTACCGGCGAAGGCGGCGGGCTTGAGCGTCAAAGCGCCTTTTGACGGGCTGGGGATGCGCGGCAATTACTCATCGCCAGTGCAGGCGGAGGGCGTGATAGTCGGCGCGGATATGATGCTTGGCGCGGACGGGCAGGGTTTTGACGTGATGATGGGCACGGTACTGCCATATTTTCAATTGATGAACGCGGCGGCCTCGCTCGGCATCAGCGAGGCGGCGCTGCAAAAGACCGTCGCGCACTTGAAGACGACGCGTTATGAACACCTCAACCAGACGCTGGCCGAGCAGCCGACCAGTCGCGCCTATCTCGCCAGGATGAAAATCAAGGTTGATCTGTTGCGGACGTTGTTGGATGACGCTCTGGCGGCGCTCTCGATCGGACGCGCGGACGCCATGCTGCGAACGCTCGAAAGCAAGGCCGCAGCCGGCGAGATCGTCACGGAAGTGACCGATCTGGCGATGCGGCTGTGTGGCGGCGCGGCTTTCCGCAAGGAGGTCGGCGTGGAGCGGAATTTTCGCGACGCGCGCGCCGCGAACGTTATGGCGCCGACAACGGACGCTCTCTACGATTTCATCGGCAAGGCGCTTACGGGCCTGCCGCTCTTCGGTTA
>JAJVID010000141.1:23272-25933 GCA_022072205.1 Acidobacteriota bacterium | reverse complement strand
TGTTGCTTGGCGCGGTCGCCTACGATCCGAAAGTCGTCACGATCTGGGATGGATTCAAGGCCTGGTTCCACAAACGCGGACTGGCGTTCGATTATGCGCTCTACTCAAACTATGAGCGTCAGGTCGAAGCGCATCTTGCCGGGCACTTCCACATCGCCTGGAATTCGCCGCTTGCGTGGATACGCGCCGAGCGGATGGCCCGCAGCGCAGGCCGCCGGGCCGAAGCCATCGCCATGCGCGACACGGATCAGAATCTGACCTCGGTCATCGTGGTCAGGTCGGATGCGCCGATCCGCTCCATCGCCGATTTAAAAGGGAAAAGAGTCGGCGTCGGCGCGATTGATTCGCCGCAGGCCACGCTTTTGCCGCTCTCTCACCTGCGTGCGAATGGGACGAAGCCTTTTGTTGATTGCAGGGTGGAGCGGCACGATCTGCTGAGCGGCAAACACGGCGATCACATCGGCGGCGAGCGTGAAGCCGCGCGCGCCTTGATGGCGGGCGTGGTGGACGCCGCCTGCATGATTGACTCGAATCATCTGCTCTTTATCAACGAAGGCACGCTGCCGCCCGGCGCCACGCGCGTGCTGGCGCAGACCGCGCCGTATGACCATTGCAACTTCACATTGCTCGACGGCGCGCCGCCGGAACTGGTCAGCCGCTTCCGGGAGTTGTTGTTGGGAATGTCGTACGACGATGCGGAGGTTCGGCCACTGCTCGATCTGGAAGGATTGAAAGCATGGAGGCCCGGGCGCGTTACCGGCTATCGCGCGCTCGATCAAGCTGTGGAGGAGTCGAAGTTTTATGACGATCACGGAAACATCACCATCGCGGGTTATCAATATTGAGGCGCTCTCGTTCACATCCGGCGCGCATCTGCTTCTCAAAAGAGCGTTGCGCGAATTGCCCGCTGGCGGCCGGCTTGGCGTGCGCGCCTCCACGCCTGATTTTGCCGTGCATTTGCGCGGCTGGTGTCGCGAGCAGGGGCACGAATTTGTAGAAGGCGACGATCAATTCGTGGCGTGGATTGTGCGCGGCGCTGCGGCGGGCGGACGTTGGCGGCAGGCCGAACGCGCGGGACTGGCCGACGCGCGGGAAAATGACGCGGTGCGCGCCGCCCCGCCGGCCGATTGGGGATTCGCCTCGCGCGGAGCCGCCATCGAACCGGGCGGGCCGGCGTTTCACTACGCTCTTCGGACTAAAGATCAGGTCTGGGCCGAGAACGTTCCGAAGTTGTATGCGCAGGCCGCCGCCGCGCAATGGAGCCTGCAAACCGCAATCAACTGGGATGAGCCGTTTGCTCTCGATGAGGAGATGGAGCGGGCCGTTGCGCAGGTGATGACCTATCTGATCGAAAACGAAATGGCGGCGTTGCAGGTCCCCGCCCGATTCATCGCGCAGATTCATCCGCATTTTCGAGAAGTTCTGCAATTGCTCGCCATACAAATCGCGGATGAAGCGCGCCACATCGAGGTCTTCACGCGTCGAGCCACGCTGCGCGGCGAAATGTTGGGCCTCTCGACGGTGAGCGGGCGGCAATCGCTCAAGACTTTGCTGGACGAGCCGGATTTCGCGCACGCCTCTTTTCTGCTTTCGGTGTTGGGCGAAGGGACGTTTCTGAATTTGCTCTGGTTTCTCGAACGCCATGCGCCCGATCCGCTCACGCGGCAGATCGCCCGGCTGGTCGCGCAGGATGAGGCGCGCCACGTCGCGTTCGGCATCGGCCATTTGCAATATCAGCTTGCGACCGATTCGGCGCTGCGCGAGCGTTTGGCGATGGCCATTACGCATCGTCACGAAGCGCTGGCCGAAACCGCCGGATTGAATGAAGAGGTCTTTGACGCGCTGATCCTGCTGGCGGCGGGTTCCTGGCGCCCGCAGGAGATCGCCGCCGGCTACGCTCGCGTGCAAACTCTCAAACAGGAAATGCACTCCGGACGTAAGGCGCGGCTGGAAAAGCTGGGCTTCAGCGGCGCCGAAGCGGGAGAGCTTTCCGCGCTGCATACGCGCAATTTCATGTGACGAGATAGCCGAGTATCCCGCTTCCATCGCCGCTCACATAAACAGATGGATGACAGATTTTCCAATCCCTGGCGCACGCTGAAGACCAGGGTCGTTTACGACAACCCCTGGATTCGCGTGCGCGAGGACGACGTGATCCGTCCCGACGGCGCTCCCGGCATCTACGGCGTCGTGCATTACAAAAACAGGGCCATCGGCGTTCTGCCGATTGACGACGAAGGTTACATCTGGCTCGTCGGCCAATACCGCTACACGCTCGACAGCTATTCGTGGGAAATTCCAGAAGGCGGCGGCGCGGAGGGCGAAGACCCGCTCGAAGCCGCGAAGAGGGAATTGCGCGAAGAGACAGGATTGGAAGCGCGAACCTGGCGGACGCTCGGTCAGGCGCATCTTTCAAACTCGGTGGGCGATGAGGCGGGCATCATCTTCCTGGCCACCGATCTGGTTCAGGGCGAAGCCGAACCGGAAGGAACTGAGAAACTCGAACTGATGCGCGTGAAATTCGATGAAGCTTTGCAGATGGTTTTGGACGGTGAGATTACGGACTCGATAAGCGTGATTGCGATTTTGCGCTATGCGATTGAACGGGAGTAGGGAATGGGGAATGGGGAATGGGGAATGGGGAATGGGGAATGGGGAATG
>JAJVID010000141.1:0-23172 GCA_022072205.1 Acidobacteriota bacterium | reverse complement strand
GCCGCCACAGCCGCTTCTACCGCCGCTTTCATTTGCGGCACGCTGATGGGCGCGCTGAAGCCGACGAAATGATGACGGATCTTGCCGTCGCGCCCGATGATGAGCGTTTGCGGAATGCCGTTGCGGCCCTGCATCAATCCGATCTGCATTGGCATATCGGCCCAGCCAATCGGGTAATTGATTTTGAATTCTTTGGAAAAGGCTTTTACGAACTGGGCGTCAGTCTGCGGGTTCTCGTTCGTCAACCCGATCACCTCAACGCCCTTGCTCTTGTAATCGTTGGCGATCTGAACCAGATGCGGAATCTCCTGGCGGCACGGGCCGCACCAGGTGGCCCATAAATCCACAATCAGAACCTTGCCTGAGTAATCGGCGAGCCTCTTCTTTTTGCCGTCGAGCAGGCTGATGTTCGCCTGCATCAGGTTCTCCGGCAAAACCAGTGAGGCGGCGGGCTTGCCTGTCATCGTGGCCGCAGGCGCGCTGTTTGACGATGATGGTTGCGTGGCGGATGCGCCACTGGTTGAGTTTGACGCGGTCTGGCTCGAATTATCTTCCCGATAGAAAGTGTATAAGATCGTGGCCACCAGGATGACCGCCGCGCCGATCAGTCCGATGTTTGTAGGAGTCCAGAAAGACCCTTTAGCTGTATTTTTTGGAGAACCCATACGCGTGAAGCTTCCTTCGTGATCAAAAGTTTTCGTCAATAACGAGGCCGCTAGGATAGCCTTTGCCGAAAACGCGGGCAAGCCCGGCATGAATCGCGATGGCGAGATCCGGGTGGGTAGCGACGCAGCCTTTTTTCCGATCGGCCATTGAAATAAATTGACGGCGAAAGGGCAGCGACTTAAACTCCCCTCCATCTGAAAAGCCGCACTCAAGCCCCGTGAGATTTCCAACGACGGCTTTCTGATATTTCCCGCGAGGCGCTGACGCTGCGTCCTCAAGTAATCCGCGCTGGCGTCAAAGGCTGCGAGATTCGTCACGAATCAATCTGACTTGCTTTCACTGGGCGCTGTTCAGCGCTGGCTCAACATACTCTCTGGTGCAAAAGCTATTCACCCCCGGTCCGCAAAACGGCTGGGGATCAGTGTTTGTTCATCCACAGGAGGTCAGGATTCGGTGTGCACTTTGCGCACAACCCCTCCCCACACCGCGCGTGAGAATGACGCGCGAAAAACGCAAAGGAGATCACTATGAATCGTTGCTGGAATTCCAGTATAAAAATCAAACTATTGGCGCTCGCTCTCGGTTTGTTGGCGGGCTTTGGAATATGGAATACGGTCAGCCGAGGCGGGCAAATCGCCGAGGCCGGAAATATCAGCGTCGGGACAAGCTCAGCGCCCGCGCTACAGGGGCGGCCCGCGATAGATTACTTAAAACAGCGCGGATTGTATGGCCGCGTCAGGGCGTCGGTCGAAGCGAGCCGGTACGAGATTGGCTGGCGGGAGCGGACTGGCCTCGCCGGATTGAAGAAGGCGTATCAAGCCGTCAACCCGGCGCAGAACCTGCGAGCTTACTTTTCGCCGCAGGGAGTGCGGATCACACCGCGCGAAGCGAACGCCCGCCCATCGTGGCAGTTCGGGATGAAGCTGCGCGGCGCCGGTTATGGCGAGCGGCTCAGCGAAGTCATTGCCGGCCCGATGATCGCCGACGGCAATCGCATCGAAATCAAGCAATCCGCAATCCGCAATCCGCAATCCGCAATCACTGAGTGGTATGTCAACAAGTCCGAAGGCATCGAGCAGGGTTTCACGCTCTCTGAAAGGCCGGGCGAGACATTCGGCGGCGAACCGTTGCGGCTGGCGATGGAGTTGAGCGGCGATCTGAAAGCGAGTCTGGCGGATGATGGCCAGGCGGTGTTGCTCTCAAGCCGCCGTGGGAAAGAAGCGCTGCGCTACGATCACCTGACAGCCTATGACGCGCTGGGACGAATCCTGCCTTCGAGGATGGAAGTGAGAGAGCGCGAAGTCTCCTTGCTGGTGGAAGACGCGCATGCGGTCTACCCGGTGACGATTGACCCACTCTTTACCCAGATCAAGAAGCTGACAGCCTCGGACGGCGTACAGGATGACAATCTCGGCTTTGCGGTCTCGGTTGATGGCGACACGGCCATTATCGGGGCCTACGGCGACGATGGCTTCCAAGGCTCGGCCTACATTTTCCAGAGGAATAATGGCGGGGCTGACAACTGGGGCCAGGTCAAAAAGATCATCGCCTCAGACCCCGCAGCGGGTGAAGAGTTTGGCCGCGCGGTGGCGATCAGCGGCGACACCATTGTCGTTGGCGCGGACGGTGACAATAACTTCGCCGGCGCGGCCTACATTTTTCAGAGAAACAATGGCGGAGCCGGCAATTGGGGCGAAGTCAAAAAGATCATCGCTTCGGACAACAGCGGTCCTGATCTTTTCGGCATCTCGGTCACGATCAGCGGCGACACTGTCGTCGTTGGCGCATCCAACAAAGACGGCGCCAGAGGCCAGGCATACGTTTATCAGAGGAACCTTGGCGGAGCCGACAACTGGGGTGAAGTCAGGAAGCTTCTCGCCACAGACGGCGAGGCGAATGATAACTTCGGCATCTCGGTCGCGGTCAGCGGCTCCACAGTCGTGGCCGGGGCTTATGGAGACGACTCCGGCAAAGGCTCGGCCTGGATTTTCCAGAAGGACAACGGCGGGGCCGACAACTGGGGTTGGGTCAAGAAGCTCAGCGTCTCAGGCGGGTCGGCGTTTGAAAGCTTCGGCATCTCGGTCGCGGTCAGCAACGACACGGTTGCCGTTGGCGAGTCCGGCGCTAATATCAACAGAGGCGCGGCCTACATTTTCCAGAAGAATAATGGCGGGCCTGACAACTGGGGTTTGGTCAAGAAACTCCTCGCTTCGGACGGCGCGGCGAATGACTACCTCGGCATCTCGGTCGCGGTCAGCGGCGATACGGTCGTCACTGGGGCTTATGGCGATAGTGATCAAGGTCCCGAGTCAGGCTCAGCCTATGTCTTTGAGCGAAACCAGGGTGGGGCAGACAACTGGGGCCAAACAAATAAACTGACAGCCTCAGATGGCCATCAATTCTACAACTTCGGCTACTCGGTCGCGGTCAGCGGAGCCGTTATCACCATCGGCGCGCCTGGCGACGCTACCAGAAAAGGTTCGGCCTACATCTTCGCCTCTCAGCAGATCAATAGCCCGCCGACGATCAGCGCAGCAGGCGCAAACCGCACGGAAGGCTCATCGGCTGTCTTTTCGGCCATCGCCAACGTCTCCGACCTCGACCAGGGGCCGAGCACATTGGCGGTGACTGTCAACGGGTCGTCGAGCGCAACGGTCAACAACGTGACCGTAAACAACATCAGCGTTAACGGCGCAGGTTCTGTGACTGCAAGCATCGTGGCTGACTGCGGGGCGTCCGACGCCTCCTTCACTCTAACCGTGACAGACAGCCAGAACGCGACCGCCAGCGCTACGCTGATAGTGACCGTGACGCCCAACCCGGCGCCCACGCTCGGCGCTTACCCCTCCACGGGACCTGTCGCCCTCGGTTCCAACCAGACGGTAACGCCGAACGCTGCGCCGGGCGATAATGGCTCGGTTATGAGCCTGACGGCCTCGGCGCCGGGTTTTGGCGGGACGTTTTCCGGCAATCCAGGCACGGGAGATATCTCCATCACGAACGCTTCTCCGTCGGGAACCTACACGGTGACGGCGAAGGCTACTGATAATTGCGGCGCGATAACCACGATGGCTTTTACGTTGATCGTGAACACGGCGCCCGCGATCACCTCGACCGCGACTTCGCGTCAGCAAGGGGCAGCGGCCTCGGTATCGCAGATCGCTACGGTTTCCGATCCGAACCAGGCGGCTGACACACTGACGGTGAAGGTCAACGGCTCGCCGAGCGCGACGGTCAACGGCGTAACCGTAAAAAGTATCAACGTTGACAGCTCAGGCAAGGTGACGGCCAGCGTGGCGGCTTCTTGCTCGGCGACCAACGCGACCTTCGCTCTCACGGCTAGCGATAGTCTCGGCGCGACCGGCGGCGCCTCGCTCGTGGTCAACGTGACTGCCGGTAACGCGCCGGTGATCACGCTCAGATCACCGATTACGTTCTGGCTGCCACTCCACAATTACCGCACGTTGACAGTGTCCGATATGGTATACAGCGCGAGCGATGATTGTGACGGCAGGCTCACCTCGAGCGTGGTCATAGAGAAAGTGACGAGCGATGAACCGGATAATATCTCAGGCGATCCCAGCGACGGCTTGACGGTCAAAGACATCGTCATCGCTTCGGATTGCAAGTCGGTGCGACTGCGAGCCGAACGCGACTGGGATAAAGACGGGCGTGTTTACAAAGTCACGCTGCGCGTCAAAGATTCATCCGGCAACATCACCAGGGCGGTCTTCAAAGTAACCGTGCCGATCTTCTTCGAATATCCCGCGGTGGATAGCGGCGTGGCGTTCACGGTCAACAGCAATTGCCAGTGATCCCGGATGGTGGAAGCCTTTTACTCCGACGAAAGCGAAACTTTCAGCGAGGAAGGTGATTACGCCTCGGACGACAAAACAAAGCCAGGGTCTTCGGACTCTGGCTTTGTTTATCCGCCCGCTTGAAGATAAAAGTCTTTCGAGAGTGTTGTCGCAGACGAAACTACTGGCTATGTCGAGCGGCTTACTTGACGTGATGAAACAGGCCGGGTCAGAATGTCCGCGCTGAAAGCGATATTTGCTGAGTTCTTGATACTAAAGTTTCGGGCTTGTAGCTCAGGTGGATAGAGCGACCGCCTCCTAAGCGGTAGGTCGCGCGTTCGAGTCGCGCCAAGCCCATCGGGTTTTGCAAACGCTTATGGGCGCCATTACGGCGCCCATTCTATTTTCCGGC
This sequence comes from Acidobacteriota bacterium, assembly GCA_022072205.1. Classification (GTDB taxonomy): domain Bacteria; phylum Acidobacteriota; class Blastocatellia; order RBC074; family RBC074; genus JAJVID01. The sequence goes on along the minus strand of JAJVID010000141.1, from coordinate 18,297 downwards.
TGGCTTCATCAATAATCCGGCGCTTCGACTGTGGCTCTGCGTTCCAGTTTGCCCCAGCCTACGATGACGCCGCGCAGGGCCGTCACCGCTGATTTGACCATCACGTAATACATCACCTGCCGGTAACAGAACCGCTGCGGGAACAGCCACCAGAGCAATCGCCACTGCTCGCGTTTTTCCAGCAGGAACGCGAACGCGGCGGCCAGCCAATCAACCGCCAGGAACAGCGCGTAATAGAACATGACCTGCCCCAGATTCGTGATCGCATATTCCCCAGGATGTTCCAGCCTCTCAAGCCCCGCCGAAATCAGAGACCAGACGAACATCAAATCCATGACCGGCGAAATCAGCGGGAACAGAATCTGGAATATCCACACGTTCGGCATCGCCACGAAGCCGAGCGCGCCGTAACGCGGATTGAACAACGCGCCGCGGTGTTTCCACATGCATTGCAGCGTGCCGAATGACCAGCGGAAACGCTGCTTGGCCAATCCGCCGAGCGTGTCCGGCGCTTCCGTCCAGGCGATGGCGTCCTCTTCGTAACCGATGTTGTAACCGAGCCGCCGCACTTTGAGCGTCAAGTCCTGATCTTCGGCCAGCGTGTCCGAAGTGAAGCCGCCAGCCTTTTCGAGCAAATCGCGCCGCCACGCGCCGACTGCGCCGGGCACGACAGTGATGCAGTTGAGCGAGGCGAACGCGCGGCGATCCAGATTCTGCGCCGTCACGTATTCCAGCGCCTGCCAGCGCGTGACGACGTTGATGCGGTTGCCGACTTTGGCATTGCCCGCTACGGCGCCGATTTGCGGATCGGCGAACCGGCGAACCAGCGCGCCGACGGTTCCCGGCGGAAAGACCGTGTCGGCGTCGAGCGCGACGATGATCTCGCCTTTGGCCCGCTGCAATCCGAAGTTCAACGCTTCGGCCTTGCCGCCGTTTTCTTTGGCGAACAACCGCACGCGCGGTTCGCAGCCGAAGGCCTCGCGCGCGACGTCGCTCGTCCGGTCGGACGAGCCGTCGTCAACGACGATGATCTCGAAGTTGGGATAATCGGACGCCAGCAGGCTGCCGACTGTCTTTGCGATCACGCGCTCTTCGTTGTAGGCGGGCACGATGATCGAAACGAAAGGCCGGTAATCGGAGCCTGCGTGATTCAGTTCGCGTTTTCTCGCGCGCAGCCGTTGAGCCAGAGCCAGCGCGCCGATGAAGATTATGCGCGCCAGTCCCAGAACGATGCCGATCACGAAAACCCAGCGCAGCAGCCACCCGCTGATCGAGACGGCGTAAAACGTCACCGCGTCGGCGCGCGTAAACAAACTGCTGTCGGATTTGATCGGCGGCATCGCCTGATCGCGCGTGAGACCGGCCATTTCGGAAACGGTCATAAAACCATACCCGCGCGCGCGCAATTCGTGGATCACTCGCGGCAAAGCTTCAACGGTTTGCGAACGGTCGCCGCCGCCGTCGTGCAGCAGCACGATCTGGCCTCGGTAGTCGGGGTCGGGATCGGTGACGCCCTCAATCGTGCGTTTGACAATCGAGTCCGCGCCGGGCCGCGCCCAATCGTCCGGGTCAACGTGCAAACCGACGGTGACGTAGCCCAGCCGTTCGGCTCGCGCGGCGGGTTCGACTTCATCGGGCGTGGTCGGCTCGGCGTCGCCGAAATACGGCGCGCGGAACAACCGCGTCGAACGCCCGGTCAGCGATTCGATCAACCGCTGCGTCGCGTTAAGTTCCAGATCAACCACACGGCCCGGAATTTCGCCCATGTTCGGATGCGTGAACGAATGATTGCCGATGTCGTGGCCTTCGGCGACGATGCGTTTGACCAGTTGCGGATCGGTCTGCCCGTTCTGGCCGATGATGAAAAACGTCGCGGGCACGTGCTCCCGTTTCAGGATTTCCAGGATGCGCGGCGTCCATTGCGCGTCGGGGCCGTCGTCAAACGTCAACGCGATCATCCCCGGCCGATTGCCGACTCGGCGAATGACGTAGGAAGATGGAATCGTCGTGTACGTTTCGTCATTGATCAGATTCGAGGCCGGATCAACAGTGACGGCGCGCGCGCCGGTCACGGGCTGCGCCTCGATTTGCAGGACTTCGCCCACGCCCTCGAAATCAACGTCGTAACCGTATTTGATTTCGCGCAGGGCGTCAGGCGCGTCGTTCATCCGATTCTGCCCGAAGACAGACCACAGTGACGGGTCTTCCGATCCCATTCGCCACAGCGCGAAACCGAAAGGCCGATAGGCGAGCGACGCGCGCATCTGGTTGTAAGCCGAAACCGCATCGAGGAACCAGACGGTGTGGCGCGATCCGTCTTCGTCTTCGTAACGGAAGAACGGATTGAGCGAGTCCTGATCGAATTTGATCTGCGCTTCGCTGTCGCGCGCCGACAGCACGGCCTCTTGAAAAGTCACCTCGCTGGTCTCTTTGCCCGGCGACCAATCGTAGCCGTAACCGCCGATGCAGATGATGGTCTTGGCTCCATCAAGCTCGCGCATCCGTTTGGCCAGCGTCGCTTCGAACCAGGGCTGGCCCGCGACGCTGCCCGGCTCGCTGTCGTTCCAGTGCTCGTCGTAAGCCATCAGCATCAGGTAATCGCTGGCTTCGGCGTAGGCGCGATAATTCCACGCCGGGTCGTCGAACGGCGCGGCCTGCGCGACTATCCAGCTTCGCCCGCTGAAGACGTGATGCAATTCCCGCATGAATTTCAGCAGGTTGGCTTGCGAAGCGTCGGGGACTTCCTCGAAATCAATGCAGACGCCCTGGAAGTTGTTCGACGCGACGAACTGCGCGAGATCGTCAATCAGGCGTTTGCGCGAATCGTCTGTTTTGATCGCCTCGGCCAGCGTGGGCGCGTCCCACACGCCGTCTTTCGAGTTGTGAATCATCGGGATGATCGGCGCCTGGCCACGCTCGCGGCGAATCAGGTCGAGCGCGTGCAGGTCAATTTCTCCAGCGGCCGGATGATCGCCGCGCTGCAATCGAATCCATTCGGGCACGATCCAGTCGAGTTGCCCGATGTGGCGTTTGAGCGAGGCATAGCTGGAATCGTCCCAGTTGACGTAAAAGCCGATGGCCAGCGGCTTCGCGGCGTTGTTGCCGGTGTTATTCACGGCTTTGGCCGGAGCGGCTTTGGCCGATTGTTTTTGAGCCGTCAGCGCCGCCGCGCGTCTGAGCGCCGCCTGAGCGCGTTGCGCTCTCGCCTCGCGCTTTGTGGTAACGGGCGGGGGCGGCGTGAGCTTTATGTCGGAGGCCTTCGGCAACCCGGCGATGGCGCGCAGTTGCAATCGCGGCAGCAGCGGGTTGACGCATACGCTGGCGATGAAGACAGCGGAGAGCAAGCTGATGACTGTGGCGAACGCGAGCCACGCGCGGCGCAACCGGCGCTCGCGTTTGCCCGCCGGATCGTAAAAGACCGGATAATGATTTTCCGCGTTATTCATTTCTGGAAGCTGAACGGGATGATTGCAGAGGCAAGCGGTTGAACCGAGTCAAGTCCGCGCGGGCCGGGCGAACAAGGCTTCGAAGATCGCGCGCGGGTTTTCGCGCGCGGCCTCGCGCTTCTCCTTCACCCATTCTTTGACGCTGTCGAGATTGGGTGTTGTTGGCGAGCTTGACGGTTGGCGCGGCGCCGTCCGACGCCGCTCGATTTCATCGCGCTTGATGAGTTTTGGTTTGTTTGTTGTCATAGCTTGAGCCTTTCGAGGCGGCGGGCGAGATCGTGTGAAAGAGCGTGATTCCGACGTTATGCCCTCTCCCCCCACCACGATCGCGGCGCCGCCACGCTCGATTAAATGGCAAGAGTGGCGCCAAAATCCTTTTTGTGTCCTGACGGGCAAATCAAAGAGTTTAACGGCGCCGGTTGAATGGCTGATCTGAAATCCAATGTGGCGTGTTTGAACGCGCTCGATGGCCCGGCGCATTACTGACACAGGCGCCTTCAGATGGCAGGCTGGGACTATGAAGATTTGACACTCGCGCCAACAGGCGCGGCGCTTGCTTGAAACTTCAAAGAGGAGAACCCGATGGCAACTATACCGGAATGGTCTTCATTGATTGTGCGCGATATGTTCTGGCTGTCGCTTCCTGTAGCCGAGAAGATGCTGCGGCCCGCAATCGTCTATGTCTTTCTGGTCATCGCGCTGCGCGTCTTCGGCAAACGCGAACTGGCGCAACTCAATCCGTTCGATCTGGTCGTGCTGCTGTCGCTGTCGAACACGGTGCAGAACGCGATCATCGGCGACGACAATTCGGTGACGGGCGGCTTGATCGGCGCCTTCACGCTGCTGGGGGCCAACTATCTGGTCGTGCGTTTTCTCTTCAAGCACCGCCGGCTGGATCAGATTCTCGAAGGCAATCCGACGGTCTTGATCGAGCATGGCCGCGTCCTTCGCAAGGGGCTGGCCAGAGAACTGTTGACGGAATCGGAACTGCGAGTGGTCGCGCGCCGGCAGGGCTTCGCTCGCCTGGGCGATGTCGAACGGTGCGTGCTGGAACCGGGCGGCGCGTTTTTCATCCAGGGCAAAATGCCGAGTGAGGATGCGCGGCGGCACGACGAACTGCTTGCGCGTCTCGACCTGATCGAGAGGCGACTCGCTGCGCTGGCGAAGCAAAATTGAGCGGCGCTCAATCCCTGCTCTTCGTTCCGGGTTTGATTTCGGACTTCTCCGGATTCTCGGCTTCTTCGTTGAATCCTTTCTTGAATCCGCGAATCGCCTCGCCCAGCCCCTTTCCCAATTCGGGCAGCTTCTTCGGCCCGAAGACGAGCAGGACGATGCCGAGCACGACGATCAGGTGCATTGGTTGGAACAGACCTTCAAACATTGTGTCTTTTCTCCTTTGAGCTAACGAAGTTGATTTACTGGAACTCGCCTGACCGCATTTGCCGCCACATCGTATCCTTTGACAACGCGACGGCCTTCGCCGGCAACGGCAATGTGATGACAAAGGTCGCTCCCATCCCTTCGCCACGACTGCGGGCTTCAATCGTCCCGTCGTGCAATTCCACCAGACGCCGCGAGATCGCCAATCCCAGCCCCAATCCGCCCTGCGCGGGTTTCTGCGCGCGCTCATCCTGGCTGAACCGCTCGAAGATGTAGGGCAGGAACTCAGGCGCGATGCCGCGTCCGGTGTCGCTGACGCTGATTCGGGCGCTGCTTTCTGCCTTTTCCAACCTGACCTCCACGACGCCGCGTTCGGGCGTGAATTTGATCGCGTTGGTGAGCAGGTTCAGGACGACCTGCTGCAAGCGGCCCGCGTCGCCTGCCGCCTCCACGCCCGCTTCGTCCGACACGACTGTCAACTCGATCAGCTTCGCCGCCGCAGCCGGGCGAACCGATTCAGCCGCCGCTGTCACGACGGTTAGCAGATTGAGCGGTTCGATTCCGAGGCGCAGTTTGCCTTTGATAATCCGCGAAGCGTCGAGCAGATCGTCAATCAGCTTCGACAGCGCGCGGGCGTTCCGCCCGATCACATCCAGCGCCGCCGCCTGCCGTTCCGGTTCCAGCCGCCCGTCGCCGAGAACTTTCGCCCAACCGAGAATCGCGTTCAGAGGCGTGCGGAGTTCGTGCGTGATCAGCGCGATAAATTCATCGCGCGCCCGCCACGCGGCTTCGGCCTGCCCTCTGGCGTCCTCTGTCTTTGCCTGCGCCTTGCGCCGCGCGGCGTTGAGCGCAACGATGAAGAGCGAAATGGTCAGGTATTCGGCGAATCGCAACGCCGCCTCGTAGTTTTGCAGAGCGAGCGAGTGAAGCGCCGGCAGCATAAACCACTTCGCGGCCAGCGCCGTCAGCGCCGTCGCCAGCAGCCCAGGCCCCCAGCCGCCCATCCACGAACTGAACGTCACGGCGAACAACAGGATCAGCAGCGTATTCGGCTCAATCGCCGGATTATCAATCCAGAGAGTCAGCCCGAAGGCGAAAACGGACGCCATCACAGCGGCAACATAATTCCACCTTCGTTTTGGGGAGATGGCGGATAGAAAACTCAGGGACATCACTTCTCTTTATGCAGGCGGTCGCCGGTTCACATAGCATATGAAAGATGAAAGGGATTATAGCGGTTTGCGCTTGGATGCGACCCTGTGGCAGTAGCCCGACCGTGAGGGAGGGCTTGATTCGCAAGCCCTCCCTCACGGTCGGGCTACTGCCACGCCACACGCATCTGCAAACCGCTATAAGCCTCAAAATTTCTGCCTGCCTGTTTACGGCAAATGGCAAAGTTGGCGCCATTGCGCCGCGTTGTCCGCTGTTTTGGTAAGTCGCTGAAACAAGGAAGTAAGAGGGGCGACGGCGCCGCTCATCCGAAGACTGGCTTGTGGCGTTTTTGAAATGAAGAGCCTGAATGACGCCGATTTGTCACATAGCGGCAATGTTTATTCCGGTGATCCTATTTGACGCGTCTCACGCCACAGCCTCCGCAGCTTCGACGCCATGACGCCCGACAACCCGCCCGGATCGAGCGCGCCGATCACGCCCAAAATCATCCGCAGCCGGATGCGCGGCGGATAGATCGCCACGTAGTCGGCTTCAACGAACGACGGCGCGAATTTGGCCTTGAAGCGATGCAGCGCCTTGAAGTGGTAGAAGGCGTCCAGGTGTTCATAAATCAGTTTGAGCAGCCGCGCGAGGTTTTTGAAATCTCCCTCAGGTTCGATTCCGGCGAGCGGCGAAGTGGCGAGCGTCGCCAGTTCCGCGCCTTCGGCGGCCAGATGTTTGAGCGCTTCGACGACCAGCAACTCGCTCACGCCCCGGCTGGCGCCGGGGCGGCGGATCAAATCTTCCAGATACCAGCCGTTTCGCGCCGGGATCGGCGAACAGGCCAGCATCCCTTCCAGATGGCCGTCAGCGGCGCGCGCCAGAAAATATCGTTTGTGCTCGCTCAGCGCGAACGGGTCAAGTTTGAGCAGCCAGCCGAGCGCGTCAATCTCGCGCGTGTTGATCCACGCCTGGCACAACTCCTCGATCTCCGCCCGCGCGCGCGCGTCCTGATTGGCCTGATTCGGATCGTAACGTTCAACCGTGATCCCGGCTTTGCGCGCCTGATTGACTCCGGCGCGCACTTTTTTGGCGCGGTCTCCGGCGGGTTTCCATTCGGGCAGCTTGAAGTATCCCGACTCGCCGATCTTCAGCAAACCCATTCCGCATTCCTGCGCGGCGCGCGCTGTTTCTTCGCTGATCGGCAGCATCAGGCAATCCAGATTCTGCTCGCGGCAATAATCGAGAAAGCGCTGGATGATTTCGCGCAGGTGTTCTCGCGCGGTCAATGGCGCGGCGCCGACGATGGCGACGCGGCCTACGCGGCGGTAAACGACGGCGGCTTCCGGCTCCTGCGATTTCCATACATCCATCCCGCCGTAAAGCAGCACGAACGATTGATGCTCGTAACCGTAGCGCCGGACCATCTCGACCAGATATTCATCCGTTTGCGTCTGTTCTTTGCCGAGCGCCATTCGCGCGCGCTGCGTCGTGACCCAATCGCCATCGAGCGTCAGCGCATATCGGCCCATCGAGATAATCTCCGCCGCCTCTCGCGCGGCTTGCCGATCCAGCCCCGCGCTTCGCAACAGGTCGAACGCGCCACCCGACGCCGCGCCTGCCAGCATCCCTTTCGCCGCCATGCCGAGCGCGTGCAAAGCCGCAGCCCGCGCCAGATGCCCTGCCAGATAGAGAATGCCGCCGTGCGGCGTCAGCAGCGCCAACCCTGCGCCCAGCGCGCCGCCCCAGGCCACCGACTTTTTCAAACTCGATTGCGCGATGCCGTCCTGGCCGATGATTGAAAGGCATTTCCGGCTGACGCCGCTTGTCGCAAGCCGGTTAGCCGCGGCTTGCGCATCGCTCAAACTGTCAAATGTTCCGATTATTCCAGCCATAAAGAATCAAGACCCGTCCCCCATCGGAGCCGTCTCCATCTCTTCCATCTCCGCCGCCGAACCCGCGCGCCGCGCGGGAGTTTGCCGTCCGGCTCCGCCTCGAAAACCAGATACAGAGTTGGTAACAATCTCAGCATCGCCAGCGCAATCTTTCGATAAACAAAAAACGGGAGCGAACGTTGGAGTTCGCTCCCGGTAGCGCTCCTTCTCCTAATTCCAAATCAGAGGTTAAATCGGTAAACGGCAAACCTGATAAATCACAGAGACAAACTGCAATTCCCAATCAACCGATCCATTGCGCTCCCTCGCGCAGCGTCCGGGAAAACTCCACAGACAATTCCGAAACTTTGCCGAGCGCGATCCCGATTTTCGGCAGGTCGAAGACGTTGCGGTAGATCAGGTATCGCGGTTCCCAATAGCTGGCGAATTTCCCCTTGTAAGCCTTCAGCCCGCTGAAGCTGAAGAGAAAGTTCAGTCGTTGAAAAAAACCGTGCACAGCCTTCTCAGCCGCCGACGCTTCTTCGCGTTCCCGGAAGCCGGACATCGGAGCCATTCCCAGATTGAATCGGGTGAAGCCTTCGGTTTTCTTACGCAGCATCAGCTTTGCAAAGAGTAAATCCATCACGCCGTTCGGAGCGTCTGCGCGGTGGCGCATCAGATCAATGGTCGCTTCGCCGGGGCGATACGAATGAAGAACGTTGACAAAAGCCAGCACGCGGCCATTGGCGTCTTCGGCGGTTGCGATGGGCGTCGCGCGCAAATAGCCGGGCGCGAATCGGCCTAAAGTGAATGCGCGTTCGCGGCGTCCGGGCAGCCGCAGCCATTCGTCAGAAACCTCTTTCAACCGCCGGATCAATTCGTCCGGCGCCGGGGCGTCGTAAAAGCGCACGCGGACGCCCGATCTTTCCAGTTGATTGTTTCGTGAACGGATTTTCCTGAAATTCTTCCCGTCGAGCGTGAAGCCGGTCAGATCCACAATCGCGTCGTCGCCGAGCTTCAATTTCTTGAACCCCGATTGGCGATAGGCGGGCAGGAAATCCGGCAGCGTCTGGTAAAAGGCCACGCCCCAGCCCTGGACTTCGCAAAACTGTTTGAACTGAAAGATCGTCTCGGCCATCTCCTGCGGCGGGCCGACAGGATCGGCGAGCGCAATAGCGAAATTCACGCCGACGCTGTAAGCGATGAAGCTGCGGCCCGAAGCGCTCATGAAGTAGGCTTTATCCGGCCAGAGTTTGAAATGATCGAGCGAAGACCGCCCGTATTGCGCGAGAATTCTCCTGGCAGCCGCGCGATCCTGCGGCAGCGCGCCGTAGCGGTAAATGATCGGACGAAAGAGCGCGAACCCGGCGTAAATGAGCATCGCCGCCGAAATCGCGTAAAGCGAATCGAGAAACCACGCCGCGTAATACGTGTGCGGAGTGAGTCGCGCGCCGCCGGCCCAGCTCAGCCACGTCAAATAGCGCATCGTCTGATGAATCGAAGCCAGCCAATCGAAATTGATTCCGAACTCGCGCCGGTCGAGCAGCCAGAAACCGGCGACGCCGTACCCGAACGCGGCGGCCACAGCCACGCCGATGCGTAGCGCAATCGAAGGCCAGTCAGGCGGGCTGCTTCTGACAGTGAAGCTGCGCCGCGTCCACCACAAAGCGCAGGCAAGAATGAACGGGAAGATCGCCTGCTCGCCGTTGTGGCCTTTCAGCAAATGCGCGACGACCGACAACGACGAAAGCGCCAGGGCAAGATAAAACGCGCGCCGCTTGCGCTTGTAGACATTAATCGCCGAGACGATCAGCGCAAAGCCGATGAGCAGAGTGAACGAACGCGGGAATTGAAAGAACTCCAGCGGCAAAATTTCACGGAGCAGCGTGCGGCGCGCGGGCGGCAGCGGATCGAGCGTCGAATAGAGATTCGCTACGCCGCTGGCCAGCGTGATCATCGCCACCAGAGGAACTATCGCGGAGCGTTGCAATCCGGCGATTGCGCGGGCGGCGCGCCGCTCGATCCCGGCTTGATTCTTTTCGGCCGGGCCGACTGCGGCGTTCAGCGGATCAGTGAATGTTTCTTCCGAAGCCGCGCTCATTCAGTCTTTCCTCCGTAAGCTCGATGATAGCTTCTGAGCGACCGGGCCTTTGCTCGTGACCGCGCCTGGCGATGGTGGCGAGTTGATAAATGGCCAGCGCCGCGATTGCGCCGATGATGGAGAGAACCCAACCGCCGGTATTGGGCAGCCCGATGACGGCGTGGGCGAAAAACGCGCCAGCGGCTGAACCGGCCAGCCCGACGAACGCCGTCGTGATGACGCCGCCGGAAGGATTGCCCGGCAAGATCAGTTTCGCCAGCGTGCCGACGATCAATCCGAAAAAGATTTGCTCCGCCAGATGAAACATCATTTCTCCTTATCAACCTCCTGAGAGCGCAGGCGTCTTCGACTGCCTGGCGCATCGGAGAATTTTCCGCCGAAGCGGGCAGGCGAGGACGCCTGCGCTCCCAGAGGGCGATTCTCGTTTTTCCAGGATGTCGTCAAAGACGACGTGAGTGGCTCCTCTCTCCAACCAGTGTTGGTATCAAAGTCGGTTTTGATTATTTGTGGCGAGCGCAGATTGAACGGTTCAATTGCCCGCGACGCCGTTGCTGAGGGCAATGCGGGCGCCACTGCCGAACCGGCGCCTGCGGGCGAAGCCAAACCGCAATGAATTCAGGGGAAAGCGGTATTTGCGCGCGCAGGGAAGCGGGCGCTTCATTGCGCCCGCGCGCCGCAAGATCGCCACACGCGGCCCGCTGAGGCGCATTTCTGACACTGAGGCGGAATCGGAGCGGGGCTTTAATTCTCCGGTTTGTAGACCCGGCTGTCTGGCGCCGGCCTTGCCCTTATGATTCGGTTGATGGAGTTTGCCGGGGAGTTTGTTACGATAGAGGCGTGAAACCATTGAAGCTGCATTTCAAAACCACGTTACTGGTTTCGGCGATCACGCTGGCGGTAATGATCGCGCTGCTGCTGGTCATCAGCGCGCGGCTGGTTGATCTGGTGCGCTCGGACGAAAGGACGCTGACGGAAGTGGGCGCCGTCAGCCTGGCTGAGCACCTGAGCCAATCGCCGTCCATTTCTGATTCGGGGAGGCTGGAGCGCGCGACTGCGCTCCTCCGCGCGTCGCGGCGCGACACCATAGGCGTGCGTGTGTGGGAAGTGGAGGACAATGGATTCAGAATCGCCTGGGTAAGCCCCGGCGCTCAAGCGGCGGGCGCGGCGCCTGCCGGCGTGGTGGAAGCCTTGCGACTGGGGCAGATTGCCAAAGTCGAAAGCGGGCGAGTGATCGAACCCCGCGACTCGCTCTATCGCGTCTTCGCTCCAATCGTGCGGCAAGGGAAAGTGGCCGGGGCGGTTGAAATCAGCGATCACCTCGACAATCTGCCCGCGCTGCTCGAACGCTCAGCGGTCGCGGTGGCGTGGCTTGCGCTCATCGCCGTCGGACTGATCGCGCTGGCGACGTACATTCTTTTTCGAGACCTCATCTATCGTCCCATCGAACAACTGCTTGGCGTCATCACGCAGGCGAAATCCGGCAGGCTTGACGTGAAAGCGCCGGAGCGGAAGTCCGATGAACTGGGCCGGCTTTCGCAGGAATTCAACCTGATGCTGGGACAGATTCACGAAATGGCGACGGAACGCGAACACCAGCAGGAGATATTGCGCGAGCGGATTCACGAGGCGACCGCGCAACTCGAACAACGCAACGATCAACTCGGCGCCGCCAATCAGGAATTGTGGCGCACGTCGCGCCGGCTGACGCAGCTTGAACGGCTGGCCGCCGCCGGGCAGACCGCCGCGCAATTCGCGCACGAGGTCGGCACGCCGCTCAACCTCATCAGTTGTCACGCGCAGTTGATTCAAACGGACGCGAGCGGCGATCCGGCGTCAGTCAACGAGCGGGCTGAAATCATCGTCGAACAGACCGACCGCATCGAACGCATCGTGCGCCGGATGCTCGACCGCACGCGGGCGGAAATCGCCGAACATTCTCCGCTCGACCTGAACGCGCTCATCAAACGAATTACCGAAGCGACTGCGCCGACCATCGCCGAACGCGGCGTGGAGCTTGAGTTATCGCTCGATCAAAGTTTGCCGATGGTCGCGGGCGACGCCGACAAACTGCAACAGGTCTTCATCAACCTCATCAACAACGCGCTCGACGCGATGCCGGATGGCGGGCGGTTGACGATCACTACGGAGGTTGAAGCGCCGGCCAACGGCCATTCGCCGCGCATAACGGTTTCAATCGCTGACACCGGTTGCGGCATGACCCGCGAAACGCAGGCGCACATCTTCGATCCGCTTTACACGACGAAGGCGCGAGGGAAAGGCGCAGGGCTTGGCCTGGTGGTTGTCAATCAGGTGATGCAGGAACACGACGGCGCGGTATCGGTTGAGAGCGCGCCGGGACGAGGCGCGCGCTTCCGGCTTTCGTTCCCTGCGCTCGCCCATAATCACACGACGCCACGTAGTAACGAAATATGGTCTTTGAGCAAATAATGCAACCACATTGTAGGGACGGGTTTTCTCCGGCCGGATTTTTGAGCAAATGATGCAACCACATCGTAGGGGCGGGTTTTCCCCGGCCGGATTTTTGAGCAAATGATGCAACCACATCGTAGGGGCGGGTTTTCCCCGCCCGGATCCGCTATCGAGGGGCCTGGGCAGGGAAAACCCGCCCCTACGATGTGGTTGTAGTTAATTTTCAAAGCCATCATTCGTTGCTACGTGGATTTTCTGAAGAGGCTGAAACTGATGAAACGCATTCTGGTCGTAGACGATGATCGCGCGTCGTGCAAGCTGTTGCGCGATCTGCTCAACGCGCAGGGATGGAGCGCCGAGGCTGTGACGACGCCCGATGAGGCGTTGCGATTGGCCGCGCAGGAGAAGTTCGACCTGCTGATCAGCGACATCAACCTCGAAGCCGATCAGAACGGCATTGACCTGCTGCGCCGGTTGCGCGACGAATGCCCGGTGATTTTGATGACCGGCTTCGGCACGCTCGACACCACGGTCGCGGCTTCGCGCGAAGGCGCGTGGGACATCATCTCGAAGCCGTTCAAAGTCCAGGAGATCATCTCGACCGTCCGGCGCGCGCTTGAACGCGAGGAGGCGAAACCGGCGGAAGCCGTTTCAGATTCGCTGTCGGCGCAATACGAGAGCAGCGGTCTCATCGGGCGCTCGCCCGCGATGCTCGAACTTTACAAAGAGATCGCCCGCGTCGCGCCGTCGCGTTCGACTGTGCTGATCATCGGCGAATCGGGCGCCGGCAAGGAACTGGTCGCGCGGGCGATTCACAAACACAGCGCGAGATCGTCAGGCGCGTTCGTGCCCGTCAATTGCGGCGCGTTGACCGAGACACTGCTCGAAGCGGAACTCTTCGGCCACGTCAAAGGCGCGTTCACCGGCGCGACCGCCGACCGGCGCGGGCTGTGGGAAGAGGCCGAAGGCGGAACGCTCTTTCTGGACGAAGTCGGCGAAACAAGTCCGGCGTTGCAGGTCAAACTGCTGCGCGCCCTGCAGGAGAAAGAGATTCGCCGGGTCGGCGCAAGCAAAAACATCAAAGTTGACGCGCGAGTCATCGCCGCGACCAACCGCGAAATCGAACAGGAAGCAGCCGCCGGGCGTTTCCGCGAAGATTTGTTTTACCGTTTGAGCGTGATCACGCTGCGAGTGCCGCCGCTGCGCGACCGGCGCAGCGATATTCCGCTGCTGGCCGAACGATTCCTGCGGGCGGCTTCTGACAACGCGGGACGCGGGCCGTTTCGATTTCAGGAGGAGACGATCAAAACGCTGACGGCCTACGATTGGCCTGGCAATGTGCGCGAACTGGAATCGTCGGTAGAATACGCCGCGTTGCGGGCGCGCGGCGCCGAGATCGTTCCCGAAGACCTGCCGCCGAAATTGCAATCGGAAGACGTGCGCGGGAAAGCCGCCCGGTCAACGCTGAGCGCGCTCTACGACGATTTGCCTACCCTCGACGAACTCGAACGCCGTTACCTGCTGCGCGTGCTGGAAGTGGTCGGCGGCAATCGTTCGCGCGCGGCTGAAGTCATGGGCATTGATCGCCGCACGCTTTACAGGATGGCCGAGCGCTTTAACATCAAGGAAGAAGCTGAGGGATGAGGAAACACCGCTTTCACGCAGTCGCATTCATTTTTGCGCTCGTCGTGTTGAGTGGCGGCGCGATGGCCCAACGCCCAGCCCCGAAAAACGCCGAGCAGTTTTACGCGCAAGGCGCCGCGCTGTTGCGGAAGGGCGATCCGGCTCGCGCGGCTGTTTCGTTCCGGTCGGCGTTACGGATGAAGCCGGATTTCGCCGAAGCGCACAACGCGCTCGGACTCGCGCTGGGCGAGCAGGGAAGACTCGATGACGCTCTGGCCTCTTTCCGAAAAGCGGTTGAACTGAAGCCGGGTTTCGCCGAAGCCCACGCCAATCTCGGCCTGGCTTTGCAGCGCAAAGGCGAAATTGACGCGGCGATCAGCGAACTCCGCGCGGCGGTCGCAGAGCAACCTGATTCGGCGCAGTTCCGCAGCGCGTTCGGATACGCGCTTGGACAGAAGGGCTTTCTGGATGGCGCCATCGCCGAATTTGAATATGCGGTGAAGCTCAAGCCTGATTTTCACGAAGCGCAGTTCAGGCTCGGTGTGACGCGATGGTTGCAGCAACGGAACGCCGCCGCCATCGCTCCGTTGCGGCAGGCTGTCAAACTCAAACCCGATCACATCGAATCGCGTTACTATCTCGGCCTGGCGCTTCAGAAGACCGGTCAATTGCGCGAAGCGGTTGATGAATTGGAGAGGGCCGCGAAGATCAACCCGAAAGTCGCCGACGTTCAGGCCGCGCTCGGCAATGCGCTGCTGGCCGACGAAGATTTCGACAATGCGGTTGAGGCTTTGCGCGCCGCAATCAAACTCAACCCGAATCTCTTCCAGGCCCGCAACGATCTGGCGCTGGCGTTGATCCAGAAGCGCGAAGCCGACGCGGCGATCATCGAACTGAGCGCCGCGCTCGAACTCGACCCGAAGAACAGAGTCGCGCTTCACAATCTGGGACTCGCCGAGATGCAGAAGGCCGATTACGCCGCCGCGATTGAAACTTACCGAAAGTTGATCGCGATTGATCCGAACGACGCCGAAGCGCATTACAATCTCGGTCTGGCGCTGAAGTACAAGGACGATTTCGCAGCGGCTACCGAAGAGCTTAAACGCAGTGTCGCGTTGCAGCCCACGTTGCAGGAGGCGCATTACACGCTCGGCGTGATTTTCTGGCAGCAGGGAAAACTGGACGAAGCCGTCGCGTCGTTCCGGCAGGCAATCGCCGTCAATCCAAATTTCTCCGAGGCGCATTACACGCTCGGAACCGTCCTGCAACAGAAAGGCGATCCGGACGCCGCCATCGCCGAATTCCGCGAAGCGATCAAGCTCGCGCCGCGCAATCCTGAGATTCACAACACGCTCGGCAATGCGCTCCGCGCGAAAGGCGACCGCGAAGGCGCGCGCGCCGAATTCGCCGAAGGCGCGCGTTTGCAGAAGCTGAAGTCAAACAATCAGGCCGCGATGTTCGCCGTCAACACCGGCGTTCAGAAAATGAAGGACGGCGATGTTGACGCCGCGATTGAAATGTTCGAGAAGGCGATTGCGCTTGACGCGGAATACGCCCCGGCGCATTACCAGAAGGGATTGGCGTTGAGGAAGAAAGGCAAACAGGCCGAGGCTCGGCAGGCGTTCAACCGGGCGCGACAGCTCGATCCCAGATTGAAGGCGCCGCAATAAGTTCGACGCCATCCGATTAAAACTACAACGATGTTTCGGCAGGATACTCGTCCGCAAAAAACAGACTGCGGTTGGCGGCGCTTTTGCGCGTGGGCCGCCGCCGCGTTGGTTTGCGCGCTTGCGGCGGCGCCCGCCTTCGCTCAATACCGCTTTGATTCGTGGACAACAGAACACGGTCTGCCGCAGAACTCGGTCTATGCGATCCTGCAAACGCGCGATGGCTATCTCTGGTTCACCACGCTCGACGGGTTGGCGCGTTACAACGGCGCGCAATTCACTGTTTTCAACAAGGCCAATACCAGCGGGCTTGCCAGCCTGCGCTTTAATTCTCTCTGCGAAGACCGCGACGGCAATTTGTGGATCGGCAGCGAAGACGGCGCGCTGACGCGGTATCGCGCTGGCGGCTTTACGATCTACACGACCGAGCAGGGGTTACCGCACAACAGTGTTGGCCGGATCGGGTTGACCGCGGAAGGCGCATTGCTGGCGCAAACGCCGCAGGGTTTGGCGCGTTTTCAGAATGAACGATTCGAAGCCGTCGCGCCCGATCCAAATGGTTTTGCTTCTGATGCCGGCTACCGGGGAGCTTCGGGCGCGGTCTGGCGCCGTCGTGGCGCGGAGTTGCGGCGCGTCAGCAATGGCAGGCTGACCACCTATCAGGTTCCGGCGGGCGATCCGAACCAGCTTTACGAAGACCGGCAGGGCCGTCTCTGGATCGGAACCGCGCGGCCCGGCGAACTGGCTATGCTCAAAGGCGAGGTCATTCGTAT
The DNA here is from genome assembly GCA_022072205.1 of Acidobacteriota bacterium. GTDB lineage: Bacteria > Acidobacteriota > Blastocatellia > RBC074 > RBC074 > JAJVID01. The sequence continues at coordinate 1,851 of JAJVID010000141.1, read as the reverse complement.
TTACACCGCAAAAGACGGGCTGCCGCCTGCGGCAATCACCTCGTTCTGCGAAGACCGCGCGGGCGCTCTCTGGTTCGGCACGCGCGGCGGCGGGTTGGCGCGATTCAAGGACGAGAGGTTCGCTACTTTCACCACGGCGCAGGGCCTTTCCAGCAACTACATCCGGGCCGTCTACGAAGACCGCGAGGGCGTTCTTTGGCTGGGGACTACCGACAATGGCCTGATGCGCGTGACCCCACAGGTCATCACCGCTTACTCCGAAAAAGCTGGAATGGTGGGCAAGGGGTTTTACCCCATCATCGAAGACCGCGCGGGCGCCATCTGGATTGCGAATGAGGGCGTCAACCGGTTCAAGGACGGCAAGTTCACTTACTATCCGCTCAATCGTCTGCCGGGCGTGTCCTCGCCGCGCCAGCCGTTCACCGTCATACGCTCCCTGTATGAAGACCGCGCGGGACGTTTGCTGATGGGCAGCGATATGAGGCTGATTCGCTTCCAGGACGAACGGTTCTCTTACGACGAAGCGGCGGGGCTGAACAAAACGCCGCTCGCCATTCTTCAGGATCGGCGCGGCGCTTTCTGGTTCGGTTTCAACGACGAGTTGCTGCGCGAGCAAAACGGCGCGCAACAACGCTTCGGCGCCGAAGACGGCTTGCGAGGCCCGGCGCAGCCGATTTACGAAGACCGGCGGGGCCGCGTGTGGATCGGCAGTTACGGCGGGTTGGCCGAATACGTGGACGGGCGGCTGCGCTTTTACACCGAGCGTGATGGGCTGTCGAGCGACCGCGTCCGGGCGATTCACGAAGATGACGACGGCGCGCTGTGGATCGGGACTTACGACGGCGGTTTGAACCGGTTCAAAGATGGCCTCTTCACCCGCTTCACGACGAAGGAAGGGATGTTCAGCAACAACGTCTTCTCGATCCTCGAAGACCGGCGCGGCAATTTCTGGATGGGCGGCAATCAGGGCATCCAACGCGTCAGCCGCCGTCAGCTCAACGAATTTGCCGAAGGCAAAATTGCGCGGATTGACGCCGTAGCTTACGGCAAAGCCGATGGGATGATCAGCGCGGAATGCAACGGCGGCAGGCATCCGGCGGCGCTCCGGGCGCGGGATGGCCGCTTGTGGTTCCCGACGCTGAATGGCGTGGCCGTAGTTGATCCAGAAGCGGTTTCGTTCAACGCCGCGCCGCCGCCGGTGGTCATAGAGGGCGCCACGCTCGACCGCGCCGCGCTCGATTTTCATCAGCCCATCACCATTGAACCTGGCCAGGACAATCTGGAAATCGCCTACGCGGGCCTGAGCTTCATCAAACCGGAGCACGTCCGTTTCAAGTACCGGCTGGAAGGCTGGGACAGAGACTGGGTCGAGGCGGGCAATCGGCGCGTGGCCTATTTCTCGCATCTGCCGCCGGGCAGCTACACCTTCCACGTCATCGCCGCCAACAGCGACGGCGTGTGGAACAACGAAGGCGCGCGATTGCGGGTTGTGGCGCTGCCCGCTTTTTATCAAACCTGGTGGTTTCGTATGGCTCTGCTGCTGGCTGCTGCGGGCGGCGTCGGGCTGGTCTTCAAATGGCGGCTCGATCAGGCCCACCGCGCCCGCCGCGCGCAGGAAGAATTCTCACGCCGGTTGATTGATTCGCAGGAGCAGGAGCGCAAACGCATCGCCGCCGAATTGCACGACGGCCTGGGACAGAACCTGCTGATCATCAAAAACCATGCCCTGCTCGGACTGACCGAACGCGACGACGCGGCCGCGACGGAAGAGAGCCTGACAACGATCTCCGAAATAACTTCGCAGGTTCTGGATGAGGCGCGGCAGATCGCCTACAATCTGCGGCCATATCA
>JAJVID010000015.1 GCA_022072205.1 Acidobacteriota bacterium | reverse complement strand
CTGGTACAGATCAGAACGATTGTGAATGAATTGATGGGGCGCGTGCGTGACTTATCGCTCGATCTGCGCCCGGCGATGCTCGATGACCTGGGTCTTTTGCACGCCCTGCTCTGGCATTTTGAGCGGTATAAGTCGCAAACAGCTATTAGCGTGATATTCAATCACACTGGCATAGAGGCTCAACGGCTGGGGACCGAGATAGAGACAGCGGCTTATCGCATCATCCAGGAGGCGCTGACCAATGTGGCGCGTTACGCTGGCGTCGTCGAAGTGAAAGTGAATGTGACGGCGGACGCTGAGAATTTGTCTGTTCAGGTAGTTGATCAGGGAAAAGGATTCCTGCCGGAGGCCGCATTGGCGTCAGGCTCTTCCAGCGGATTGACTGGTATGCGTGAGCGCGCGCAACTCCTCGGCGGGACATTGATGATAGAGGCTGCGCCAAATTCCGGAGCGAAGCTGACGGCGTTGCTGCCCATCGGTGAGTGACCCCAAAATTGTAGCAGTGCGCCAGGAGACATCGAAAAATGACTGATATTCTGCTCGCGGACGATCATCACATAGTGCGGCAGGGATTGAAGTCTTTGCTCGAAAACGAGCCGCACTTCCGGCTGGTAGGTGAAGCCGGCGACGGCATCGAGGCCGTGAGGCTGGCAGAACGGTTGAAACCGGATGTTTTGATTACCGATGTGATGATGCCGGGATTGAGCGGGCTTGAAGTCGCGCGGCAGGTGACGAAAAACATCCCGAAGACGCGAGTCGTCATGCTCTCGATGTACACCAATGACGCTTATGTGTTTGAAGCGCTCAAAAACGGCGCTTCGGCCTACGTCCTGAAAGACTCTCAGGCTTCAGACTTGATAAAAGCCGTCCGTGAGGTGGCCGCCGGCAGACGATACCTCAGCCCGCCGCTTTCTGAGATATCACTTGAACTTTATGCGCGAAAGATGAAATCGGCTCTTGATGACCCCTATGATTTGCTGACCACGCGTGAACGCGAGGTGTTGCAGATGGTCGCCGAGGGACGCACTAGCATTGAAATAGCCAACCGCCTTTTCATCAGTCCTCGAACCGCAGAAGGTCACCGAGCTAACCTGATGCGAAAACTCAGTCTGCAAAATCACACCGACCTGGTGCTCTTCGCGTTGAAGAGAGGGATACTGCCACTGGATCAATAGCCTTCTGCCGGCGATTCTTCACCCGCCTCTTTTTTTACCTAAAATAAGTAGTTCTACGTATGGATTACGTCTTATCGCATTGGTAGTTTATCCGCCCTGCGCCAGGGCCAGTTCGCGTAAGGCTCTCGTTTCTGCATTATGGTGGTGTTCTAACAGGCTGGAATAGTAACGATTCCTGACGTTGATGCCCGGCGCTGGTAAGCTCTGTCTGTAATGGGGATGAGGGGTTTATCTCCATTCAACAGAGGGGCGGGGCTCATCAGTGGGGAAGAGCCCCGCCCGATTTTTGTGCCCCAATTCTCTCGTTTATTGGCGTGGAGAATCTCCTCAAGCCTCTTCCCGCGATCAACCAAATCTCCGTCTCTTCTGTTATACTTTCGCGCGAACGTTGCGGAGCAGGCTGGGTGGCCGCCCGCGTCTGGCGCAATCTCAAATCTCAAATCTGAAATTTGTGACGTCGCTTTAGCGCGGGAGGAAAGTCCGAACACCATAGGACAGCAGGCTGGCTAACGGCCAGGCGGGGTGACCCGACGGAATAGTGCAACAGAGAACAGACAGCCCTAAGCGCCTTCGGCGCAATTTCAATTTGAGATTTGAGATTTGAAATTGCGCCGAAGGCGCCGGGCGATGGTGAAACGGTGAGGTAAAGGCTTCACCAGCGAGTCTGGCGACAGGCTCGGCTAGGCAAACCCCCTGCGGTGCAAGGCCAAATAGGGAAGCGGTATTGAAGGCTGTCCGCTTCAGTCCTTTTGAATCTCGAATCTCAGATTCGAGATTTGAGAGGCTCGCTTCCGGGTAGGCCGCACGAGCGGCGCAGTAATGCGCCGCCCAGATGAATGGTCGCCACTCGTTTGCGGTTCCGGCTGCAGGTGAGTACAGAATTCGGCTTACAGGCCAGCTCCGCAACTGAAATTTTCGCAAGGCGCAAAACCAAACACTGAAAATGAGCAAATACGCATTCCTTAGAAGCAACGCATCGCTGGTCATCGTCGGTTTGCTGATTGGATTGATTGGCGGGTTCAAGATCGCCAACAGTCAGTATCGCAGCCAGAAGAACGCGGCGCTCAATCGAGACATCGCCCAGGCGACCAGCGGAATGTCCAATCCACAAGGCCCGCAGGGCAATGTCAGCGCAATCATCGAAAAAGCCAAAGCCAATCCGAATGACGCCGAGGCGCAGTTGGACGCGGCTATTCAATTCATTCAGATCGAGCGGTCTCAAGAGGCGCTGCCATTTCTGGAGCAGGCCAGGAAGAGCGCCCCAAATGATCCGCGTGTCAGCGCCGGCTTTGGAATCGCACATTTCATGCTGGGACAGTTCGACCAGGCGATTGAATCGCTGAAGCGCGCGCGCGCGCAGGGGGCGAATGATCTGAACGTGACATCGCTGCTGCTCGGTTCGTATATTCAGACAGGTAAGAACCTCGACGAGGCCGACCAACTGCTCAAAGAACTCGAGGGCAAAGGCGTTGATCCCGCCAAACTCGCCCGGATACGCGCGGATTTGAATGCGGCGCGTTCCGGCGGAAGCAGAAGTCCAAATGGAAATTCAGGCGCGGCTTCGGGGCCGAAAACCACGCTCAGTCACGGGCCTGAAGAACCGAAAATTGCGAAGTGAGGAGGCGAGATTGGGCTTCATTTTAAAGTGCGTCACCGTCCTGCTTGTCTTCAGTTTCATCGTCTATGTGCTCAAAGCGATTGCCCGCCTGAGCCATCACCTGCGCGCAACGATCAGTGATGTGAAAGACATCCGCGAGAAAGCGTCCGGGCGTACCGTAGCCAGCGCGGACATGGTTCGATGTCTGTCCTGCGGCGCTTTCGTTTCGTCGCGCGACGCCGTGACTATTTCCTCCCGCAACAGTTCGCGGGCGTTCTGCTCGGACGAATGCGCGCGAGCGCACATCGCAAAATAGAGTTTGCGTTTTACCTTCCCTGCGCTATCATCCGCGCGCGGTCGCCAGCTTCATTCAATCGGTAGTACAAAGTTTCAGTCGTTTGAGTTCTCAGTCTTCGCAACTGCGAAATGCGAGTGGTTGATCTTTCGTCCGTTCAGGCAAAGCAATCGGTCAATATCCAACCAATAACACCACAGTCGTTCAATCAGACTGCGCGATGTTTGCGCGGCCCTTCTTCGGGGAGACGTATGAAAAAAAGAAACAAGCCAATTCTGTTCGGTTCACTTTTGTTGATAATCCTCTCAAGCGGTTTGCTGCTGGCCTACAGCGCCGGCCGCTTGCAGAAAAACAAGGCAGGAAAGCAGTCAGCCAAAACCTCAGCTAAAAGGACAACAGCGCGTACAAACAAAAAATCGAAAAAGAGCGGCCCCACAGTTGTTTCGACAAACCCGGCGAACAAGGATTCAGAGAAAGGCTCCGCTGAGCAGTTCAAATTCTGGCCGGTAAGCGCGCCCGAACTGCTGGCGCCCGGACAATTCGACATCGTCGAAAATTCTTTGGGGACCGGTTTGCGGGCGCGTGACATCGAGGAGCGATTCGATGAGCCTGAAGCCGCGAACAAATACTATTTATTCAAACGTCTTCCCGAAGGAGAGAAAGAACTGCCGGTCGAAAAGTATTTCGAGGCTCAGGAGGAAATGCGGCTGATGCCGCAATACTCGACGGCGCTCGACCGCCGCTGGACTTCGCGCGCTGAGATAGCAGCCGAGTCTGATCAAGGGAAACTCGGAGCGTGGACGGCGCTTGGCCCCGGCAACATCGGCGGGCGCACGCGCGCAATCCTGATCAATCCGCAAGACCCGAACATTATCTATTCGGCGGGCGTTGCGGGCGGTGTCTGGAAATCAACTGACGCGGGAGCGACGTGGGCGCCGGTGTCTGATTTGATCGCCAATATCGCGGTCGTTTCGCTGGCTTTCGATCCGAAAAATTTCAACGTGGTTTTCGCCGGAACTGGCGAAGGATTTTTCAACGGCGACGCCGTGCGCGGCGCGGGCATCTTCAAAACTACCGACGCCGGGCAGACCTGGACACGCTTGGCCGGGACGGCGAATTCCAGCGATTTTTATTTCGTCAACGACATCATCGTCAGCCCGAACGACAGCATGCGCATGTACGCGGGGACTGCCACAGGCGTTTTCCGCACAACCGACGGCGGCGCGACGTGGAGCCGCTCGCTGGCTGTCAACGTCCCGGTCGGTTGCAGCGATCTGGTGATTCGCACCGATAAGCAGACTGATTTTATCTTCGCCGCCTGCGGTTCGTTCGCTCAGGCGACGGTTTATCGAAACACGGATGCGGGAGCCGCCGGGACGTGGGATCCGGTCTTATCCGACACGGGGATGGGGCGCACGGTTTTGGCTATTGCCCCGTCGAATCAGAACGTGGTTTACGCTCTCGCGTCGGCGTTTTCGGGGACGTTCCAATATGGCCTTCACGCGTTCTTCCGGTCGGCTTCCAGCGGTGATTCGGGATCGTGGACGCCGCGCGTCCGCAACACCGATGCGGCGAACGTGGTGGGCAGAGCCATTCTCTCGATCCCGCCGAGCGCTCTCTCGACCGCCTGCAAATTCGGAACGACGGATGGCTTCACCGGCCAGAGTTGGTACGATTTGGCGATGGCTGTTGATCCGCTCGACGAAAACCGCGTCTGGGTCGGAGGCGTTGATCTCTTCCGAACCGACGACGGCGGCGCGACCTGGGGATTGGGAGGCGTTGTTTATCCGCCCGCCGGCGATTGGAAAATCCATCCCGACCAGCACTTCATCACTTTCCATCCGAAGTTCAACGGCGCCGACAACCAGACGATGTTCGTCGGCAACGACGGCGGAATCTATCGCACGAACAACGCGCGCGCAGCCGTCGCTGTCGGCATTCCCGCCGCCTGCGATCCAAACGCTTCGCAGGTTCAATGGGCGCCGCTCAACAGCGACTACGGCGTGACGCAGTTCTATCACGGCGCGGTCGCGCCAGACGGCAAGAGCTATTTCGGCGGCACGCAGGACAACGGCACCGTGCGCGGAACCGACGACACGGGCGCCAACAACTGGAAGATGATCCTCGGCGCCGACGGCGGGTACAGCAACATTGATTTCCTCAATCCGAACATCCTCTACGCCTCGTCGCAGAGCACCAACCTCTGGAAATCAACCGACAACGGACAGTCGTTTTCGTTCGCCAGAGGCGGCGTCAACGAAACCGGGTTGTTCATCACGCCGGTGATGATTGATCCGAGCGATCCGAACCGTTTGTACACCGGCGCCAGATCAATCTTCCGCACGTCGAACGGGATGTCCACGTGGACGAACGCGACCGGCGTGTGGGTGTCAGCCGGAACGTTAAGCGCGATTGCGATTGCGCCGACCGACGCCAACAGGGCGTTCTTCGGTTATTCTGACGGGACAATCGTCAGAACCAATCGCATTCTCAACTATCCGGCAGGAACAGCGGCGGCGGCTCCGAACGAAGCCGTCACGCGCCCGCGAGGTGGAGTCGTTTCGTGGTTGGCGGTTGATCCGACGAACAAAGACATCGCCTACGCGACCTATTCGACGTTCGGCGGAACGCACGTTTACCGCACGATTGATGGCGGCGCAACGTGGACGGGCATTGACGGCGCGGCCCCGGCGAGGATTCCCGACATCCCTGTTCACTGCATCGTCGTTGATCCGTCGAACACGGCGCGGCTTTATGTCGGCACAGACCTCGGCGTCTTTGTTTCGACTGACGGCGGCGCGACGTGGTCGGTCGAAAACACCGGCTTCGCCAACGTCGTGACTGAGAGCCTGAGCCTGAACGTCGCAAACGGCGCGACCTCGCTTTACGCCTTCACGCACGGGCGAGGCGCGTACAAGGTCACGGCGAATTTGAGCGGATGCAACTACGCGCTTTCATCAACCGGTAAGAGCTTCGCGCGCGCGGGCGGAGATGTCGTAGTGAACGTGACGACCAATCCCGGCAGCGGTTGCAACTGGATCGCCCAGAGCAATGTTTCCTGGATCACGGTGGAATCGAGCGGCGGCGGCAGCGGCGCCGGTTCGGTCGCGTTGAAGGTTCAGGCTAACAACACTTTCGGCTCACGCGCCGGAACGGTGAACATCGCGGGCCGCAGTTTCACGGTCATTCAGGAAGGCGCGCCAGACGTTGACGCGCCCGCGATTGCGATCACCAATCCGGCAACGCCGGTGGTCAACACTACCGCAGGCGCGATCAACATTGCGGGAACGGCGTCCGACAACATTCGCGTCGCTTCGGTGACGTGGAGCAGCAATCGCGGGCTTAGCGGAACAGCGACCGGCACGACCGTCTGGGCAATCGCCGGATTGCCGCTCGTGACGGGGCAGAACGTGATCACCGTCAACGCGCGCGATGATTCCGGCAACATCAGCAGCGCCGCGACAGTTACGGTCAACACATCCGCTTCGAGCGTGCTGGTGACGGCTGCGGGCACGGGCGCCGCAGGCTTCAGAGGCGATGGCGGCCTGGCGCTCGCGGCTGCGTTTTCGGCTCCGCTCAGACCGACATTCGACAGCGCGGGCAATCTCTACATCTGCGATTTCACCAACAATCGAATCCGCAAGGTCGCGCCCAACGGTGTGATCACGACCGTCGCAGGCAACGGGCTGCGCGGTTTCAGCGGCGACGGCGGACAGGCCATCGCGGCGCAAATCAATCAGCCGGTTTCGATTGCGATTGATAAGGACGGTAACATCTACTTCGCCGATCGCGGCAACGAACGCGTCCGCAAGGTGACGGTCAGCACTGGCGTGATCACGACCGTGGCGGGCACAGGCGTGGCGGGTTTCAGCGGCGATGGCGGACTGGCTACAAACGCTCAGGTGAGTTCCGTGAACGCGGTGGCGGTGGACGCGGCTGGAAATTTGTATATCGCCGACAGCGCCAACAACCGCATTCGCAAAGTCGCGGCCGACACCAAAAACATTACGACTATCGCCGGAACGGGCACGGCGGGTTTCGGTGGCGACGGCGCGGCGGCGACTGCCGCGACGCTGCGCAGCCCGCTCGATCTGGCGTTGGACGCAACCGGAGACATTTACATTTCGGACAACGGGAATTTCCGCGTCCGCAAGATCACAGTCAGTTCCGGTGTGATCAACACAATTGCGGGAACGGGCAGTACGACTTTCAACGGCGACAACATCGCTGCGACCAGCGCAAATCTGGGCAACGTTCTGGGGATGGCTCTGGACGGAGCGAAAAACATCTTTCTCTCCGACGTGACCAACATTCGCATTCGGCGAATCGCCGCAGGCTCCGGCGTCATTACGACGATTGCCGGTGGTGGCGGCGGCGGATTCAGCCCAGACGGCTCGGCTGCGATTGGCGCCAGATTGAACAGCGCGCAGGGACTCGCTGTTGACCCGATGGGCACAGTCCACTTTCCAGAAACGTCGAGCCAGCGCATTCGCAAGATCGTTTCCGGCCTGGCCGGTGATGTGACTCCGCCGGTCGTGCAGATCACTTCGCCTGTCAGCGCGCCGGCTTACACTTCGATGAATAACCCGCTCGAACTGAAAGGCTCGGCGACCGACAGCGGAGGGATCGCGGCTGTGCGATGGAGCAGCGATCGCGGCGGCAATGACGCGGCTCTCGGAACCAACTCGTGGACGATCCCGGCGGTCAGCCTGGCCAACGGCGTCAACAACATCACCGTTACGGCGTGGGATGTCAGCGGCAACGCAAGCAGCGCGAGTATCGCTGTGATGTTCAACGCGCAGCAATTGCTTGTCACAGTCGCGGGCACGGGCGCCAACGCTCAGAGCGGCGATGGCGGCCCGGCCATCGCCGCGTCGCTTTCGTCGCCAACCGGAATAGTCGTTGATAAGCAGGGAAACATCATCTTTTCCGATTCAAACAACCTCCGCGTGCGCAAGGTCTCGCCTGATGGAATCATCTCGGCCTTCGCTGGAACCGGCGTTTTGGGTTCGAGCGGCGACGGCGGCCCGGCGGTTGACGCGACGATGAATGTGCCGACGGGATTGGCGATTGATTCGGCGGGCGCTGTCTACATCGCCGACACCAACCTGAGCAAAATTCGCAAAGTGGGAGTTGACGGGAAGATCACGACAGTCGCGGGCAAGAACAGCGGTTTTGGCGATTTCAGCGGGGACGGCGGACAGGCGACCGCCGCCGATCTGAATTTCCCTGAAGGTGTGGCCGTTGATTCGGCTGGCAACATTTACATCGCAGACGAAGGCAATCACCGCATTCGCAAGGTGACGGCGGCGACAGGCGTAATCACGACCATCGCCGGAACCGGGCTGCTAGGCTCCGGCGGCGACGGCGGCCCGGCCACTCAGGCTGATCTCAACTTCCCGGGCGGCGTGGCTGTTGACGCGGGCGGGAATGTTTACATCGCCGACGTTGGCAATCGCCGCATCCGCCGGATCAACGCGTCCGACGGCAAGATCACGACCATTGCCGGAACCGGCGTTGCTGGTTATAACGGCGACGGCATTCCGGCCAAAGACGCGCTGTTAAGCCCGAACTGGCCCTGCCTGATCAGCATTGATCCGGCGGGCGACCTGATCGTGCCCGACAACGGCAACAACCGCATCCGCAAGATCACGATCAGCACCGGCGTCATCTCGACGATTGCGGGCGGAGGCGCGGCGGGCGCGGGCGCTGACGCTGTGTCGCCGACCGGCGTGGTTCTGGCTCGGCCGACCGCCGCGTTTGTTGACACGGCGGGCAATCTCTTCATCTCCGACACGTTCAACAACCGCGTTCGCCGCACGATCACGGCCTCGGCGTTGCGGACTGTGGCGGCTGTTTCGGCGGCTCGCTACGGGTCGTCGAGCGATCTTGCCGCTGACTCGATTGCGGCGGCGTTCGGAAATAACCTGGCCTCGGCGATTCAATCGGCAAACTCGCTGCCGCTTCCGGCGGCGCTCGGCGGAACGGTGGTCAGAGTGCGCGACAGTTTGGGCGTCGAACGGCTGGCTCAACTCTTCTTCGTCTCGCCGGGACAGATCAATTTCGTCGTTCCGAGCGGAACGGCCAACGGAATCGCGGCCATCACCGTGACGAACGACAAGGGCGAGATCGCATCCGGTTCGGTCAACATCGCCAGCGTCGCGCCGGCTTTCTTTTCGGCCAACGCGAACGGCGAGGGAGTGGCCGCCGCCGCACTGTTGCGCATCAAGCCCGACAACTCGACGCAGTACGAGCCGGTGGCGCGCTTCGATTCGGCGGCAGGCAAATTCGTCTCGACGCCGATTGACCTCGGGCCTGCGGGCGACAGAGTCTTTCTGATCGCGTTCGCCACCGGAGTTCGCGGACGCAGCGCGCTCAGCAATGTCCAGGCGTTGATCGGCGGCGTGAATGCGCTGGTGAGTTACAGCGGCCCTTCACCGGGCCTCATCGGGCTGGATCAGGCCAATATCCAGCTCGATCGCAGTCTGGCAGGCAAAGGCGAAGTCAATGTGATTTTGATCGTGGACGGCAGGACGTCGAACGCCGTGACGATCAACATCAAGTGAGCGCAGATGGAACACGGATGGCGCGGATGCGACGGATTGACGTGGATCAAGCCGCGCAAATCAGTCGCATCAGTTCCATCCGTGTTCCATGAGCTTAATCCAGCTTCCAGCCCCACAACGTGCGGCGGCGTGTGTAAACTCGAACCGAGCGGTCGTGTTCGCCTGAAACCAGCCGCTTGCCGTCGGGAGAGAACGCGATGGCGTAAACGGGCGAGTCGTGAACGCCGATGCGCGTGATCAACTCGCGGCGGCGGACATTCCAAAGCGCGATGGTCTGATCCTCCCCTGCCGACGCCGCTTCGCGCCCGTCGGGAGAGAAGGCGACCGATTTTATCCGCGACGTGTGGCGTCCGATCACGGACTTATGGCTCAATGGCTCGGTCTGCCAGAGCCGCACCGCTCCCTGGTCTTCGCCGGTCACCAGCCATTTGCCGTCAGGCGAGAATCTGACGCTGACCAGATTGATGTCCGGCAGTTTATGTTCCGCAACCATCTTCCATTCCGCTGTGTCCCAGAGTTGCGCTTGTCCCTGCGTCGTCACGCAAACCAATCGCCGTCCGTCCGATGAAAAATCCACGCCGTAGATTTGCGGATAGGTCAGCGCATCACTCTCGAAAAAATTCATGATCATTTGCCGGCGCGTCAGATCGTACACGCCGAAAGAAGTCGCCAGCCATTTACCGTCAGGAGAGATCGCCAGACAGTAGCTGGAGCGATCCGCTTTTTTCACGGGAGCGGGGAAATTGAACCGGGATTGGCGGCGCGCCAAATCCCAGACGATGACGGCGCCATCGGCGTCGCAGGAAGCGGCGCTGTCGCCATCGGGCGAGAAAGCCACTGCCGTCACTCGCCTCTCGTGCCCGGCCAGCGCCATCTCTTTAACTCCATCGGCCTGATTCCAGATGATCACCGACCGGTCGCCGCCAGCCGAGGCCAATCGTTTGCTGTCGGGAGAGAATCCGACAGCGCGGACTGAATCGCTGTGCTCGTTGAAACTCGCCACCAGTTCGTTTTCGGCCGCGTCCCAGAGCAGGATCGCCCCGTCCGCGTGCGCCGAAACCAGCCATCGTTTATCTGAAGAGAGGGCGGGAGAAAAAGCGAGGCTCATCACGTTAGCCGGATATTTCAAACGGGCGAGCTTCGACATTTTGACAGCGTCCCAGATGATGATGTCCTCGGCGCCAGAAGCCGCCAGCCGTCCATCAGGCGAATAAGCCACTGCGCGCCCGTGATCCTGATGCGGACGCTGGTCAGAGAGAAGGCGCGGTTGAAATGTTTTCCAGAAATCTCTCGTGTCCCAGAAAGTGACGGCGCCTCCTGATCCGACGCTGACGAATCGCCTGCTGTCAGGCGCGAAGGCGCCCATCGCCCACTGGGCCGGGAGCGGGCCTGGATTCTTGTCTGCGCCTGTCATGAGATCATAGGTAGTCCACAATGGAACAAGCATAAAACGGCCATCGGGCGAGAGCAGGAAGGAGCCATATTTAAACCCCTCGGTGGCGACCGTGCGAGCCTTCTCCCATTGCCCAACGACCCACACGTTCTTCTCGTCGGTGTCGGTCGGCGTGACCAGGAACCGGCCATCGGCTGAAAAAGCGATTGCCCTGACGACTCCGCGATGACCTGGCAGAACGGCGGCTTTCGTCAATCGCGCGGCGTCCCAGACGATCACCGACCCTTCGGCGCCTGCGGTCGCAAACCATTTGCCATCGGGCGAGAACGCCGCCGTCGTGACCCAGCCGGTGTGATCGGTGAGCGTCTTCAATCGCTCGCGCCGCGCGAAATCCCAGACGATCACCTGATTGTCTTCGCCCGCTGAAACCAGCAGCCGTCCATCGGGCGAGAAGATCGCGCGTCGAACCACCGATGCGTGCCCGTCGCGCATCGCTCTTTCTTCCCAAACCTCACCCACCGATGCCCACGCCGCCATCGCCGCCAACGCCAGCGCCAACGCCAACGCCAGCGTGGCTATCTTCACCAGCCTGCGGCTTGAGAGCGTCTCAATTCGCTGCTTGAGTCTGTTCAGATCGTCGAGCATCTCGCCCGCTGAAGCGTAACGCTCCTCGCGGTTGTGGCGCAGAGCCTTGCGGATGATTCGCTGCAACCCGGCAGGCGCGTGATTGAACGCGGCGGTCTTCGATAACGACTCTTCATTGCCCGGCGCGCCCGTCACCATCTCGAACATAATTACGCCGAGCGAGAAGATGTCGGCGCGTCCGTCGAGATGTTCGCCGCGCGCCTGTTCGGGCGACATGTAATTGGCCGTGCCCATGATCGTGCCGGGAAGAGTGGGGAGTGGGGAGTGGGGAGTGGGGAGTGGGGAATCGGGAATCTGGAGACTGGTGTTCGAGTGACGATCAGCGATAACCCGCTCCCCCACTTTGGCGATGCCGAAATCGAGAACTTTCACCAGCGAGTCGTTGCGGATCATGATGTTTTCCGGTTTGATGTCGCGGTGAATGATCCAGGCGGTATGAGCGGCTTTGAGCGCGCTGGCGATCTGGATGGCGATCTCAATCGCTTCTGCGATCTCGATCGGACGCGGTTGGCCGCTCTGTTGATCGGTCAACATTCGGCGCAGCGTTCGGCCTTCGACAAATTCGGTGGCGATGAAGTGCGCTCCGTTGGCGTGGATGATTTCGTAAATGGTGATGATGTTCGGGTGGTTGAGCGCCGAGGCTGCGCGCGCCTCCTGCTCGAAGCGGCGCACTCGTTCGGGATCGGCGGTGAATTCGGCGGGCAGCATTTTGAGCGCGACGACGCGCCGGAGAGTTTCATCGCGAGCCTTCCAGACTTCCCCCATCCCGCCCACGCCGATTTGCGCCTCAATCAAGTAATGGCTGATTCGCTGCCCGGCCAGCGGCGCACGCGGATTGCCGATCCTGGCTGGAGTTTCAATGAATTCTTCAGCCGCCGCTTCCAGACTGAGCAGCGACTCGACCTCGCGGCGAAGCTCCTGATCGCCGCCGCAGGCCGCGCCTAGAAAGGCCGCGCGCTCGTCCAACTTCACGTCAATGGCAGCCTGGAGGATTTCGTCAATCTGTCTCTTGCGTTCTTTGTCCATCGCCTGATCTCTCGGCGCCATTCAGTTCGTGCAGCAGCCACAGCTTTGCCGTGCGCCATTCGCGCTTCACCGTATTGCCGGAGACGCCTATCGCCTCGGCGGTTTCTTCGATGGTCAGGCCGGCGAAGTAGCGCAGTTCGACGACGCGGCATTTACGCGGCGCGAACTCTTCCAGACGCTCCAACGCTTCGTCGAGCGCGAGCAATTCCACATCGCGTTCTTCGGACACGGTTAGCGCTTCATCGAATGAAACCCGTGTGAAATCGGCGCCGCGTTTTTTGTAGCCGCGCCGCCGCGCCTCTTCGACCAGCACGCGCCGCATGATCCTCGCGGCAATGGCGAAAAAATGCTTGCTGTCGTTCCACGCTATCCGATCAGCGCCCATCAGACGCAGACAAGCCTCCTGCACCAATGTTCCGGTCTGCACCGCGCTGGCGTCGTATTCACGGCGCAAAAACTGACGGGCAAGTCGTTGCAATTCGGCGTAAACCAGCGGAATGAGCCGTTCGAGCGCCTGCTCGTCGCCGCCGCTCCATTTCAGGAGCAGTTGCGTCACTTCGCCGGGGGATTGTTCGCTCATAAGGCGCTTTCTCCGTGAGTGCCGATGGCGTCAATAATGAGTTACGAGACTGCTGAAGATAGCTGCAATTTATCACCCGCCATCAGCCGCTGGCAACGGGTTTACCGCTTTCGCTTTAGATTCAGATGCTGATACGATTGGCGGCCGGAATCACAATATGGCTGATCATCACGAAGAAGAACAACTCGGTAAACTTTACGACGCCCGAGCCGCGCGGCGATTGATTCGTTATCTCATGCCCTACAGGCGGGTGGTAATCGTCGCGCTGGTTCTGACGGTCGGACTCAACCTGGTTCGTCAGGTCGGGCCGCTGTTGACCAAATGGGCGATTGACGATTACGTCAAACCGGCGTCGGAAGGCGCGATGGGACTCGATCAGGCGTTTCGCGGGATAACGATTCTCAGTGTCGTTTACATCCTCTCGCTCGCGGTCACGCTGGGCGTCGGGTATTTTCAGGACGTGCTGCTCAACACCATCGGGCAGCGCGTGATGTACGACCTGCGCGAACAGATTTTCGCCAAGCTGCAGTCCATCGAAGTCGCGTTTTACGATTCCAACCCGGTCGGACGTTTGATCACGCGGTTGACCACCGACGTTGACGCGCTGAACGAACTGTTCACGTCGGGGCTGGTCGAAGTGCTTGGCGATGTTGTGTTGATCGCGGGGGCGCTGGGAATGATGTTCTATTTCGACTGGCGGCTGGCCATCGTGTCGTTGACGGTCGTGCCGCTGCTGATCGCGGCCACCGCGTGGTTCCGGCGAGGCGCGCGCGAAGGCTTTCGTCAGGTGCGGACGAAGATCGCGCGGCTCAACGCCTTCACGCAGGAACACATTTCGGGCGCTCAAACCGTCCAGTTGTTCAACCGCGAGAGGAAAGCGCTCGCGCAATTCTCCGACATCAACGCGGCGCACCTGAAGGCCAACATTGACACCATCTTTTATTACGCTGTTTTCTATCCGCTGGTGAATTTGATTTCGGCCATCGGCATCGCGGCGATTGTCTGGTACGGCGGCGGGCAGGTGATTCAGAACGCGATCACCATCGGCACGCTCGTGGCTTTTCTGCAATACACCCAGCGGCTGTGGCAGCCGATTCAGGACATCAGCGACAAGTACAATGTCTTCCAGGCGGCGGTCGTCGCCAGCGAACGCATCTTCAGACTGCTTGATTCAGAGGACAAGATCACTTCGCCCGAACATCCCAGGCTTCCAGAAACTTTGGCAGAAAGTTTGATCGCGACAGACGGACGCGCCATTGGCCGGATCGAGTTCCGCAATGTCTGGTTCGCGTATAAAGACGAAGACTGGGTGTTGAAAGATATTTCGTTCACCGTCGAGCCTGGAGAATCGGTGGCGTTTGTCGGCGCGACCGGCTCCGGCAAGACGACGATCACCAATTTGCTGATGCGGTTTTACGACATTCAGCGCGGCGAGATTCTGCTTGACGGCGTTGATATTCGTCATTGGGATTTGCGGAAGCTGCGCGAGAATTTCGCGGTCGTCTTGCAGGATGTCTTTCTCTTTTCAGGCGACATCGCCGGCAACATCAGGCTCGGCAATGAGACGATTGGCGAGTCGCGCGTCGAGTGGGCGGCGCGCGAAGTTCGCGCGTCAAACTTCATCGAAAAGCTGCCGGATCGTTACGCGGCGAAGGTCTGGGAACGCGGCGCGGGGTTTTCAGTCGGGCAGAAGCAACTGATCTCATTCGCTCGCGCGCTGGCGTTCGACCCTCGCATCCTGATCCTCGACGAGGCCACGTCGAGCATTGACACCGAAACCGAGCAGTTGATTCAGCAGGCCATCGAACGATTGATGGTTGGCCGCACGTCGCTCGTCATCGCGCACCGGCTCTCGACGATTCAGCGAGTGAACAAGATCATTGTGCTTCACAAGGGCGAGATTCGTGAGATGGGCAGTCATCAGGAATTGCTCGCCCATCGCGGAGTTTATTACAAGCTCTACCAACTGCAATATAAAGAGCAGGCCCTGGTCGCTGCGAGCGATTAAAACCTGAGTTAAAAAAAAGAGGCGAGCAACCGATCAATCGTGGCCTTATTCTAAGGGCTTCCACACACGATCCCGACGATCATCACATTGCTCAACGGGTGTTGAGCGCGAGAAGAATTTCAATTTGACCGAACAAATATGCTCGTGTATATTGCCGCTTGCGTTAGACGCCACGGCGTGATTTTTCCTCACCCGTTTGTCTTTCAAGTATCGGAAGCAATCCTCCACGCCATCAAATTGGTTAAGCCCCAATTCTGGCAAGCCTCGAAGCTTCCGGATCCGCAGGCCGACTTAGCTCAGTTGGTAGAGCGACTGATTCGTAATCAGTAGGTCGCCGGTTCAAGTCCGGCAGTCGGCTCCATTTACTCAATTTTGAGTCGTCTGTTTGTAAGAACGTTTGCGCCCAGACAGAGGCTCTCCCACTGATGACAACTCACACATATCTACACACAACCTGGATTGATTGTCGAAGTTCGTTACAGTGGCTGGCTACAGATTCGTAGCATCGAAGTGGTACGTCCAGTCCTGGTATCAACCATGTGTTGCCCCCCGAAAACCGAAAAAGGAGTTGTTAACCTATGTCTGTCATGAGGGGCTTGTTCCTCCGACGTTTACGCACATTGTCACCTACAAAAACATTTCACTCTCGAACCACCATCTTTCTTCTCTTATTCGCCTTCATCCTCGGCGTCATCGCAGTCTCGACGAATCTGGTTTTGTCAGGACTGGCCGCGCGCCGCACACGGGCTGAAAAGAGCTTCAACACAATCCCGACTTCAATCCCGAAAATGCCGCCGATGACCTCGCGCGGCCCTCTGGCTGCTGAGGCTGCCGCCAATGCGGTTCCGTTCGCTCCTTTTCAGGGATGCACGGTCAATTGCACCGCGACGGTTCCCGCGAATGGGAATAGCGGAGCCGCCATTCAATTTTCGGCGACCGCGACTCCTTCAGGATGTTCGACGCAACCGGTGTATGACTGGAACTTCGGCGACGGCACGGCTCGTTCGTCGCAGCAGAACCCGACTCACTCATACGCGGCGGCTGGAACTTACACCTGGACTTTGACCACATCGGTCAGCAGCGGCTCGCTGATGATTGACACCATCGCGGGCGGTCTGGGTGAAGGCAACCCGACGAGGCAGTCGCCATTCGGGGTTCTCACCGCAGTTGCGCGCGATTCTCAGGGACGCGGCATTTACGTCGCCGATACGATCGGCGGCTCAGCGCTCATTCGTTTTATTAATACCAGCAGCAATACGGTCACATTAGGCGGACGCCAGATCGCCGCCGGAACTGTCCGCGCGATTGCCGGAGGCGGCGCTGACCTCGGCGAGAACGTTCCGGGATTGCAGGCCGATCTGGGAGAGGTGACGGGACTGGCCGTCAGCCCCAGCGGTGATCTGGTCTATTTCGCCGACAGAGTTGATGGGCTGGTGCGCGCCATCAACGTTTCGGCTGGTTCGCAGACGGTCGCCGGTCAATCGGTCAACTCAGGCAGCGTCAGAACCCTGGCCACGAACGCCATATCGGTCTTCAACGGCCTTGCGATGCATCCTTCGTCCGGCGAAGTTTACGTCATTGACGCGACGGCTGGCGTAAACAAGGTGTTCAAGATTTCGAGCGGCGGGGCTATGACTGCCATCGCGGGCAACGGCGCAAACACGCCAGCCGACGCGGCGTTTTCAGCCGGAGCGGCGACCAACATTCCCTTGCTGCAACCGCGCGCGCTCGAATTCGACGCGGCGGGAAATCTCTTCCTTGCGGACACCGGACACGGACGCGTGATCAAAGTGGACGGCGGCGGCAACGCGACCCTGGTTCATCAGTTTCCGGTCATTGTCAACGGCATCAATCAAAACCCGTATCCATCGGGCGTCGCCGTCGTTGGCGGCAATGTTTATGTCGCGCTTGGCAACGCCCAGACGATTGTGCGCGTGACTGGCGGTCCTACGACCATCGCCGGTCAGTCGGGCACGGCCTGCGACTATTCCATCTCCAATTGCGGTGATGACGGTCCGGCGCTGAACGCCGGATTCAACATGTTGGGAAGCACCTCCAGCCCGCCACTCGCCAGCATAGAAGGCGATCCGAACGGACTCTTCGTTATGGATCAGGGCACGACGGGCAAAGGGCGCGTGCGCTACATCAATCTGACTGGCGGCTCAGTGACGATTGCGGGGTTGACCATCGCGTCGGGCGTGATTCGCACGGTCGGAGGCAACGGCCTTGCGTCGCCTTATGACGGTGGTCTGGCGACAGGCGCTACTTTCAACACGCCGACCGGCGTCGCCGTTGACGGCAACAACAACCTGTGGATTGCGGACACGATCACCGGGCGTCTGCGTTTTGTGAATCGCGGCTCAACCTCAGTGACGATCTTTGCCGGCACTCCGGCGGCTCAAACCGTTCCTGCCGGCGAAATCGTCACCGTCAACAAGGATGTTGGCGGCAGTTCCGGTGACGGCGTGCCCGTGAATCAGGCCTCTTTCGAGTCGCCGCAGGGTCTGTTCGTGACCAGCCAGGGCATTTACGTCGTTGATTCAAAAGGCGGCCCGCAGGTTCCGCTCGATTTCAGCGGGCGTCGCACCAGCCTGGTCAGATTCATCAACACCACATCGAATGGCGTCACAATCTTTCCGGGAGCGGGCGGGAACGCGATTACGGTTCCTGCCGGCTTTGTGATGAAGATCGCCGGCGGCGCTGACGAATCCGTAGCGGGCAACGGTAATGGCGGCTTCGCCACAGGCGCGAAATTCTTCGGCTCTTCGGACATCGTCGTGACCGCGAACGGCACGATCTACGTCACCGAAGTTGGTCAGAAGTCGGTTCGCAAGGTTGACGGCAGCACGGGCGGCGTCTCCAGCCTTTCCCTGGCTTCGAAGCAATACACCGGCCTCGGATTTGATTCGAGCGGGCGTTTGCTGATCGCCAACTTCGATGATGGCGTGATCCTGCGCGAATCGAGCGCGGGCAGCGGATCGTTTGCGAACTTCGCCACAGGCTTCAACAAGCCGCGCGACGTCGCCGGAGCTTCTGATGGCGGCGCTTACGTGACTGAAGGCTCGACTTCCTCGACCAGCGGCAACCATCGAATCAGGCGCATTGATTCAGGCGGAACGGTTACCACAATCGCCGGGGCAGGACCTGGTTTCGGTGGTGATGGTGGCCTGGCGACAAGCGGATTGATCAATATCGCTCCTTCCTCGCTGGTCATCGGCAACGGCGTGTCCAACCAGTTGCCGGAAACGGTCAACATCGTTGTCGGCCAGAACGGCGAAATCATCTTCACCGACAGCAACAACAACCGCATCCGCCGCATCGCCGCGACGGCTATTACCTGCGTCAAGACCGGAACGATCACGATCGCGGGTACCAACCCGACGCCGGCGATCACGAACATCAGCCCGAACAGCGCTCTGGTCAGCAGCGGCGCGTTCATGCTGACGGTCAACGGAAGCAACTTCGCTCCTTCCTCGGTCGTTCGCTGGAACAACAGCGACCGCACGACGACTTACGTCAGCGCGACGCAGTTGACAGCCGCCATTCCGTCAAGCGATTTGACGAATGGAGGAACGGTTCAGGTGACGGTCTTTACCCCGTCGCCGGGAGGCGGAACGTCGAACGCCGTCCCGTTCACCGTGTCCCAGCCTAATCCGGTTCCCGCCATTTCCAGTCTGAGTCCGAATACAGCCACAGAAGGCGGCCCCGGATTCACTCTGACAGTGAACGGAAGCGGTTTCGTCAATGGCTCTGAAGTTCGTTGGGACGGACAGCAACGCGTCACGACATTTGTGAGCGCGACGAAGTTGACCGCGCAAATCCTGGCCTCCGACATCGTCGGTATCGGTCAGGCCAGCGTGACGGTCTTCAACCCGACGCCGGGCGGCGGCGTGTCGAACGTCTCGACGTTCACCATCACGCCGGGCAACAGCCCGGTTCCTGTGTTGACCAGCATCAGTCCGAATTCCACAACTGCAGGATCGGCGGCGTTCACAATCACCGCCACCGGCTCCAATTTCGCTGCGACCTCAACGGTGCGCTGGGCCGGACAGAATCTGCAGACGGCGTTCGGCGGCGCGACTCAACTGACGGCTCAGGTGCCGGCCAATCTGGTGGCGAGCGCAGGCACTGCTCAAGTGACCGTGTTTACGCCCGCTCCGGGCGGCGGCACAAGCGCTGCGCAAACCTTCACGATCACCGCGGTGCAGAGCAATCCCGTGCCTACAGTGGCCTCGATTGACCCGCCCGCTGTTGCGGCTGGCGCGGCTGGTTTCACGCTGACGGTTACCGGAACCAATTTCGTCAGCGGGTCCGTGGTGCAAGTCGCGGGCAATCCTCGCGCGACGACAGTCGTCAATTCGACGAAGTTGACGGCGAGTGTTTTGTCCGGTGACATCTCCACCGCAGGCGACGTGCAGGTGACGGTCTTCAATCCGGCGCCGGGTGGCGGAACGTCAAACGCCGTTGTGTTGAAAGTCGTGCCGCCGGTTGCGAGCGTTTCCGCTGCGAGCTTCCTGGGCGCGATGATCGCTCCCGAATCAATCGTGGCGGCGTTCGGCGTCAACATGGCGACCGGCGTTCAAGTCGCTCCCAGCCTGCCGTTGCCGACCACGATGCTCGGCACGACGGTGAAAGTGACCGATAGCGCGGGAACTACGCGTGACGCGTCGCTCTTCTTCGTCGCTCCGTCGCAGATCAATTACCTGGTGCCGGCGGGAACGGTTGATGGCGCGGCGAGGGTGACAGTGGCGATCAACGGCAATATCGTTGGTGTCGGCTCGATGACCATCAGCAAGGTCGCCCCCGGATTGATCAGCGCCAACGCCAGCGGTAAGGAAGTGGCGGCGGCGGTGATCCTGCGCATCAGAAATGGTGTGCAGACTTTCGAGCCGGTTTCGCGCTTCGATACCGGGCAGAACAAATTCGTTCCCGTACCGATTGATATGGGACCGCAAGGCGACATCGTCTACGTTCTGCTTTACGGAACGGGCATCCGAGGCCGCTCGGCGACAGGAAACATCGTCGTCAATCTGGGCGGCTCGTCGAGGCCTCTCGACCCGGCGCAATTCGAGGACGGTTTTGCCGCCCCCGGCTTCGTCGGTCTCGATCAGATCAACCTCGCGCTGCCGCGTACTTTGATCGGGCGTGGCCTGATTGACCTCACCTTCACTGTTGATGGCAAGGTCAGCAATACCATCCAACTCTCGATCAAGTAATCGGGAATGAAAGTGGGAGAGCGGGAGAGTGAGGAAACGGAAGATAGTTCATCTTCCGCTCCCTCACTCTTCCGCTCTTCCACTTACCGATATAAGTCCCTCAAATGGGTATACGCCATATGGCGCATACTCAGCCCCATCTGTTACCCGATGAGAAGCGCCCGTCATCGCCTCGACGCTTCTCGATCCTGCCCCTCTGATTTCATCCGCCCCGAGATAAATCGCAAGGACACCCTCGCAACAAAAGGAGCGATTGAATCATGCGTTACTCCCTCCTGCGCCGCCCGCTGTTTCATCGGACGATTCACCCTAAAATTTACGTCGCCGCATTTCTGATCTTCAGCGTATGCGCGGGGCTGCTGACCCCGGAACGCGGCGCGTCGGCGCAAGGCGGTTGCGCGGTCGGATGCTCGGCGACCGTGCCCGCGACGGCTCAGGCAGGCGCTTCGGTTCCGTTTATGGCGACGGCGACGGCTTCGGGGTGCGCGTCGGCGCCGGCTTACGAGTGGGATTTTGGCGACGGGACGACGACTTCGTTGCAGCAGAACCCGACGCACACTTACGCCGCGCCCGGCGTCTACACCTGGAAGTTGACGACGACTTCCGGCGTCGCCGCGACGACCATTGCGACAATCGCGGGCGGGTACGGTGAAAACGCGCTGGCGCGGCGGGCGCCGTTCACCACTCCATCGGCCATCGCGCGCGATCCGCAGGGGCGAGGCGTTTACGTCGTTGACGAAGCAGGCGGGAGCTTGATCCGATTCATCAACACGAGCAACGCGGCGGCGACAATCGCAGGACGCGCAATCGCGCCGGGAACGGTGCGAATCATCGCAGGCGGCGGCGCCAACGATCAGGGAGAAGACACGCCCGCCTTGCAGTCCTCTTTCCGCGCGACGAGTTTGGGCGTCAGCGCTAACGGCAATTTGCTTTTCTTCAATGATGACGGCCTTTCGCGGATTCGCGTGATCAACGTTTCGCCGAACGCAGTGACCATCGGGGGCAAGACGATTGGCGCGGGGAACATCCGCACGTTCACGCAATTCGACGCCTCCGACCCGTTGGCCACAGGTTACATCACCGGCTTCGCGGTTCATCCCGCGACCGGCGATTTGTATTTCACCGATTCGGGCGCGAGCGTGAACAAAGTCTTCAAAGTTTCGGCTGACGGCGCGACTCTGACAGCGATTGCGGGCAACGGCGCATCCACGAAAGCGACAGACGCGTTGCCGCCGCCGCCTCTGGACGCGACAGCCGCGCCGTTGCTGCTGCCGCGCGACATCGCGTTCGACAGCGCGGGAAATCTTTACATCGCCGACACCGGGCACGCGCGTGTAGTCAAAGTTGACGCGATGGGCAAGATCACGCTCGCCTTGCAGTTTCCGATCAGCCAATCGTCGCCGAACCCCTATCCGGCGGGACTGGCTGCAATCGGCGGCGATGTTTACGTGGCCAACGGCAATCAGCAGACGATTGTGCGAGTGAGCGGCGCAGGCGTGATCGTAGCGGGCAAGGCGAATACGGCCTGCGATTATTCTTCGTCGTCCTGCGGCGATGGCGCAGCGGGCGCAAACGCGACTTTCAGTCTGGCTGGGAGCACCGCGTCGCCGCCGCTGCTCGGCATCGAACCGGACGCCAACGGCCTTTACATTCTTGATCAAGGCGCGAATCAGCGAGGTCGCGTGCGTTATCTGAACCTGAGCGCCGCGCCGGTCACACTGGCGGGCACGACAATAGCGCCGGGCAACATAGACACAATCGCGGGCAGCGGATTGATTTCGCCGTTTGACGGCGGCCCGGCGGTCAGCGGCGCGTTGAGTTTTCCGGCTGGAGCGGCGGTTGACGCGAACGGCAATCTCTTCATTTCCGATACGCTGGTCGGGCGGTTGCGATTCGTCAATCGCGGATCGAACGTGGTGACGCTGTTTCCGAATACGCCGGCCCAGCAGGTGGTGGAGCCAGGCGCCATCGTCACAATCAACAAAGACGTGGGCGCAGGCCAGGACGACGCCGTACCGGTCAACCAGGGCGGCTTCGACACGCCGACGGGATTGTTCGTGACGAACCAGGGCGTCTTCGTGGTTGATTCAAAGAAAGGCCCGCCGGTAAACCTGAAACGCACAGGGGTCATTCGTTTCATCAACACTTCGCCTTCGACAGTCGTTTTCTACCCGAACTCAGCGACTCCGATTTCAGTGCCGCCCGGTTTCATCGCCAAAATCGCCGGAGGCGGCGTCAGCGCGGCGGGCATCGGCAATGGCGGATTCGCGCTTGACGCCAAATTCTTCGCGCCGGCGGATGTCGCGGTCAATCCGACCAGTGGCGACATCTATGTCGCGGATGTGGGCAACAAGGCTGTGCGCAAGATCAGCGGCGCCAACGGCGTGGTGACGAGTTTGAATCTGCCGGCGTCGCAATACACCGGCCTGGGGCTGGACGCAGGCGGGCGTTTGTACGTCGCCGATTTCGATCAGAACCGCGCATTGCGCGAAATCAGCGCGGGCGGCGGAGCGTTCGCGCCGATCAATTCGACTCCGCTCAACAAGCCGCGCGATGTCGCGGTTGACGCCGGCGGCGCCGTTTACGTGACCAACAGCGGCGACGACCGCATCGCGCGAATCAGCCCATCAGGCGTGGTCGAAACGTTCGCAGGCACGACCACCGGTTTCGATGGCGATGGCGGAGCGGCGGCGAATGCGAAACTCAGCTTCGCGTTTCCGGGCATCAACATCAACGCGGTCGGCAGCCCGTCGTTTCTCCCCACGACTGTGAACATCATCGTCGGTGGAAGCGGAGAAGTGATCTTCGCTGACGCTCTCAATTCGCGCGTGCGCCGCATCGGCCCCGGCTCGGTGACCTGCGTCAAGACCGGAACGATTACGATCACGGGCGCCAATCCGTCGCCGACGCTTGCGACCGTCGCGCCCGCGTTCGCTCCGCTCGGAGGCCGCGAATTCACGTTGACAGTCAACGGCGCGGGATTCATCACCGGATCGAAAGTTCGATGGAACGGCGCTGATCGTCCGACGAATTACATCAGCAGCGCCGTGTTGACGGCGACCATTCCGGCGACTGACATCGGGCAGGCGGCGACTGTGAATGTGACGGTCTTCAATCCAGCGCCGGGCGGCGGCGTGTCGAATTCGCTGACCGTTGTTGTCAGCCAGCCGAACCCGCAGCCGTCGCTGTCGTCTTTGGCGCCGAACCAGGCGGCCATCGGAACCGGCTTCGCTTTGAACTTGTTCGGCAGCCAGTTCACCGGTTCTTCGGTCGTTCGCTGGAACGGCAGCGCCCGGCCTACGACTTTCGTAAGCGAAAACCAGTTGCGCGCCGATATTCCCGCGTCGGATGTTCAAAGCGTGGGTGCAGCCGACGTAACAGTTTTCAGTCCCGAACCGGGCGGCGGAGTTTCAAACAAGCTGACGTTCAGCATCGTCGCCAGCAACCCGGTTCCATCAATCACCGGCGCCGCGCCGCAGGCGATCATTGTGGGCGGGCCGTCGTTCACGCTGAGCGTTGGCGGAAAGAATTTCGCGGCGACAACGAAAGTCCGTTGGAACGGCCAGGATCGTCCGACAACCTTCATCAGTAGCGATTTGTTGCAGGCCCAGATTTCCGCCGCCGACATCGCGAATCCGAGCGAGGCCAGCGTTACTGTCTTCACGCCGACGCCGGGTGGCGGCGTGTCGAACGCTGCGCCCGTCTTCGTCGGCAAACAGGCTGCGACAGTTCCCGCGACGAGCTTCAGCAGGAACGAGGTGTCGAGCAATTCAATCGCTTCGCTGTTCGGTTCCGATCTCGCCACCGGAATTGAAGTCGCCGCGAGCACGCCTCTGCCGACATCGTTGCGGGGCACGACTGTGACGATCAGAGATAACACGGGCAGAGACACGCCCGCGCCGCTTTTCTTCGTCTCGCCGTCGCAGATCAACTTTCTCGTTCCGAACTTCATCACGGGCGGAGCCTGGGTAATCGTCAAATCGGGCAATAATGTCGCAGGCGTCAGCGACATCCTGAACCGCTTCGTTTCGCCCGGATTGTTCAGCGCGAACGCGAATGGACAGGGCGTTGCGGCAGCCGTCGCGCTGTGCGTCGCGGCCAACGGCGCGCAGACGTTCCTGCCGATCTCTCGCTACGACCAGGCGCAGCAACGCTTCGTCGGCGTCCCGTTGGATCTGGCCGCGTGCAGTCAGGTCTACCTGATCCTCTACGGTTCAGGATTTCGCCCGCCCAGCGGAATTCCCGATCCGAAGGTGACGGCGAAAGTCGGAGGAGTGGATGTTCCCGTGCTGTTTACCGGCGCCGCGCCGGGCTTCGTGGGATTGGATCAGGTGAACATCGGCCCGTTGCCGAGCAGCCTCGCAGGGCGCGGCGTGGTGGACATCGTGGTGAGCTTTGAACTCCAGGCGGGCGGCGGACCGAACGGCCCCAGGCCAGTGAACACTGTGCAGGTGATGATCAAATGAGTTATGGAAGAAGGTTCGGATTGTCCACTGCCAGTTGAACCGCATCGTAGCCACGCAACGCGTGTTTGACGGCTAACGCTGCCGCCCGATCAAGCAACTTGTTAGTGATGTCAACCCTGAAATATCGCTGATCGAATGCGCGGCGAAAGCGCGCCATTGCTTTGGTTGCTTCTGTAAGACTGAGAGTGGCGTCGCGCCTGCGTCGCGCGAATGCGGAAGTGATCTCGACGGCAGTGATGCGCGCTACGTAAATGCGCTCGATGGTGGAAGAGCGCATCGGCCCAATCACCCACGACGTTACGGTTTCCCTTCTATCTATCAATCGGCGTCGAAACGCCGCGCCCAGACGCATCCTCGCACACTCAAACGCCGCGCCGCCAGTCCTTCATTCATTTCATCCGATCAGAATCTGAACAGGTAGGAGAACTTCACGAACAACTGTTTCCCGTCGTTGATGAAGCGGTCAGGGTAGCGCACGACCTCGGCTCCGCCCGGCCTTTGCAGCAGATCAATGTTTTGCAGATTGCTGTTGTAACCGGCGTACAGCGCTGTCCACGGATTGAGTTGATAGGTCAGCAGGAAATCGGCGTTGAAATTCTTGCGCGTTTCGAGCGCGGTCAATGACGGATTGGCCAGCAGCGCATCGTATTGCAGGATCACGCGCAGCGACAGCTCGCGATTGAATTGCCAGTTCCATTTCGAGCGGATGATGTGGTTCTGGAAAATGTTCGCGCCTTTTTTGCCCGACAAAGCCAAACGGTCGAGCGAGCGCGAAAACAGATAGGTATTGTCCACGCGCATTCGGTTGCTCGGTCGCACGGTCACGCCGGCGTTGATCGAGCTGCGGTCGGAGTGGAAAGGCTCGCGCCCATCGGGCGGAACGAAATTGATTCCGGCCCAGCGATTGTATTCGCCGTTGAACGATAGCCAGCGCAGATAGCTGGTACTTAAAGAAAAGCCTTTGACGTTGCTCGCGAAGTCGCGGTCCTCCTTCAGGATCGGGAAGTCTTTCGGGCGCAGCCGCTCGCGGTTGTGCATCGTGAAGAAACCCACGTTAGTTTGGCCGGTAAACTCCCATCGCATGTTGACGCCGATGGTTTCGTCCAGCCGAGTGCCCTGATGATCCCACTTGTGATCGGTGAAGACGCGCGGCCCCCACGAGATCAGATATTTTCCCTGCGGACGAAAATTGTAATTTATCCCCTGCTCGATATTGCGAAGGTCGGTGCGTTGCACGAAACCGGTCTCAGTGCGGAAGTTCGGGCTGAAGTCTTCGTAGTTCAATTCGTAATTGAACTGCCGTCCGCTGCGATAAAGATATGCCTGATAAGCCGGCCCGGCCAGATATTTCCCATCCAGCGTTCTCGTCGCGCTCGTCACGGCCTGGAAGCCGGAGACCCAGTTCTGATTGAGCTTGATGCGCCCGTCCACGCCGCCGACGCGGTTGTAGCTGTCGCCGAACTGGCGGTTGGTGAAGATCACGCCGACGTTCGATTGTTTCATGATGTCGCGGCGAACGCGGGCGATGGTGAACAGCGCACGCTGATCGCGCAATGGATTGTTGCCCGGCGCGCGGCGGCCCGGCGATTGGTCGTCCATCACCAGCGCGCCGATGGCGTAAGGCCCGGCCTTGCCCGTCAACCGCGCGCCGAATTGCGGGTCGGCGATGCGGCGCGTGAAGACCAGATCGAGCGGCGTCGTGAAGAAATCGGAATTTTCCAGAAAGAACGGGCGGCGTTCGGGGAAGAAGACCTCGAAGCGCTGATTGACCGTCACCTGCGGCTGATCCGATTCGATCTGCGCGAAGTCAGGATTGGCCGTCACGTCCAGCACGAAGTTGTCTTTCAAAACTATCTTCGCATCCAGACCGCCATCGAATTGCCGGTCGCTGACGAATCGCGGCTGCGAGCCGTTGTCGTCGAGCGCGCGGAACGAACGAAACGATCCGTAAGGAATCAGAAAAACGCTGCGGCCCGGCGAAATCTTGTTCAGCCCCGTCACTTCGCCAGCCTGGCTCAAACGCCCTTCGACGCGCGCCGAGACGCGCGGCCAATACGCCCATTCGTTGGCGCGCGGAATCCTGCGCAGCAGCGTGATGTTCCACGTCTGTTGATCCTCGATGCGGAATCGCAGGCTCTTGAACGGAATCGCCATCCAAACAACGTAGCCCTCTTTCGTCCGCTGCCCGCGCGTATGCCAGATGGTGTCGAACGACCAATCAGGCTCGCCCTGTTCTTCAGTCCAGATGCCTTCGGCCTGAACGCCGAGCGGGTTCGACCAGAACATATAACCGCGCCGCCTGTCGTGAAACGTGTCGAGCGTGACTTCGACAAAATCATCATCAAACGCGTTCTCGCGCTTCTCCATCCGCGCGCGAATCTTTTCAGGCTCGGTGTCGAACGCGACGAAGATGATGTAGAGATGTTTGTCGTCGTAGCAAAGATAAGCGTCGGTGCGTTGCGTCGCAGGCTCTCCATCGCGCGGCTGGTTCTGGATGAAGTTTTCGGCCTTTGCCAGCCCGCCCTCGATTTCAGGGCCGGGCTTCATCTCCAGAAAATCTTCGAGCGATGGGGCGCGTCCCGTTTTGGGAATGCTGAGATGATCGCGCCTGGCGTTACTGCCGGCGTTGTAGTTGGACTCGGACTGGCCCGCCGCCGTAATCGCGCCTGCGCTGCCGAGGATGAATATGAAGATGGCCTGGAAACCGCGAATAAACCGCACTGATGTCTCGCTTTCAAAAATAGCGTCTGACGGCTAATGAATGTTGGAATTTTGACGAACCGGAACGATGAGTGGTTGCCGGTATGCGCGTAAGTTGCATATACGCCGGTCAGCGCGATGAGGTTGCCGGGAGTTTTGGATTGGCGCCGCGAGCATCGCTGATGGTCAGAACCAGATTGTGAACCGGGTCGGCTCTTCCGGCTGACTTTCGAGCGAAAACTCGAAGCCGTGCCCGTCCAGAATCTCCTGGACGAGCGTCAGCCCGATGCCTTGCCCGTCGCCTTTGGTGCTGAAGAACGGCGTAAAGAGATTGGCTTGAGCGGCGGGCGAAATGCCGCAGCCCGTGTCTTCGATCACGATGAAACTTTTACCTGCCTGCCCGCCGGCTCGAATTGTGATCCGCCCGTCTTCGCCAATCGCTTCAATCGAGTTTTTCAACACATTCACGAAGACCTGTTCCATCTGCCCGCGATCCATTTGCGCGAAACAGGGCTGATCTCCAGTCTCGAATCTCAGATCAATTCGCCGCCGCGCGCATTCAGCCTTGAAAAGGAACGCCACTCCTTCGATCAATTTCCCAACGTCGCAGGATTGCAGGTTCGGCGGCGCCAGGCGGAAGACATCGGCGAAGTTGCGCATGAAGGCGTTGAGGTGATCGGTGCGTCCGATGACCACGCCCAGCGCAGTCTCGAAATCCTCACGATCTTCGCCGCGCAACTGGCCGGAATAATTCAGGCACGAATGGAGCAGGGAATTGGCCGATCCGACCGAGTTGTTCACCTCGTGCGACATCATCCGAATCACTTTCTCATAAGCCGTCTTTTCCACCAGCCGTAACTCTTCGGTCAACTCCTCCATCAGGATGAAATCGCGCGTGAAGCCCCGGTCGAGAAATTGCGACCGCTGGCATTTCACGCGCCGCCTTCCGAGCATCGGGATAATCCGCGCCTCGCCAGGCTTGAGATCGTCGAGCGCGCCTGCGAAGGGAGTATTCAATTCGGAAAATTTTCTGCCGATCAGGTTGGCCGCCGGTTCCTGAAACATTCGCTCCGCCGCCAGATTGAGCGTCGTGACGCGCCCGTCGAAATCGAGTGTGACGACGCCCGAAGGCGACGCGGTCAAAACGCGGTCGAGAAAATAGTTCTGCTCCTGCATCCGAATTCTCTCTTCGCGCAGGTGGTCGGCCATCTTGTTGTAGACCTTGACCAGCCGGTCGAGTTCCTGCTGTCCGACTTCGCTGAAGCGCGAAGTGAAATCGTTATCCTGAATGAACTGCGCGCCGGTGTTGATCAATTCGATGGTGTTGAAGAGATGGCGGATGAGCCGCAGCCCGATGTAAAGCGAGACGATAAAGACGGCTTCGACCGCCAGCAGCCAGACGCGGTTTTTTGAAAGCAGATAGACGGCGACGCCCGCGAAGAGCAGGTGGATGAGGATGAGATAAAAGATGAATTTGAGCCGAAGACTCATACCGGTGATTGCTCTGAGTTGTCTTTGGGGCTTTCAAAATAGATCGAGAATCAGTCTCAGTCCCTCATCAACCTCGTCCATCAATGAGTTTGGTAATGTTGCGACATATTCAGTTAACAGCGTTCTATCTATGCTGAAGATTTGTGAAACGTTAGCTACGCTGTCACGTTCCAGCCCGGAAAGGTGAGAGGGCAAAAGGACGTTACCCGTGTATCGCGCGAGTTTGAGGTTGGAAGTTACAGTGACGATGACGACGGTTCTGATGTGGCTCTTTGTTACGTGATCGGCCTGAGCAATGATGACAGGTCTCCGTCCTCCAGGTCCTGAACCAACCGGAGGCGGTAATGTCGCCCACCAAATATCGCCACGCCGCATTACCATTCCTCCGGCTCAAGAGACATGAGTTGCATTTGCATCAGCACTGGATCAACTGACGAATCTTCGTGTTCGTAAATTTCATTCAATTGACGGGTCAACTCTGAATCTCGATAAGCTTTCAGCAGACGGCGGAGAGCCCTCGTATAAAGTTCGTCGCGCGTCAATCCAGTCCGTTGCGCCAACTCTTCGGCCTGCTGAAAGAGGTCGCTTGGAATGCTGACTGCCGTTTCCATAACTGCTGTTTCCATAGCGCAAGTATAGCCCTCGTCCGAATCGCGGGTAAAGCTAAGGTTTGATCCCGTGCTTCTCAAACCTGCGATACAACGCAGCGCGGCTCA
>JAJVID010000158.1:15505-30115 GCA_022072205.1 Acidobacteriota bacterium | reverse complement strand
AGGACGACCTGCTACTTGCTGAGGTATAAAAAACGGGTGGCCGAAATACCGGCCACCCCTAAGTTCCGATTAGCTCAACCACAGGAGTAGTAGAGACTGTTAGTCCAGCGTCACTGTGATGAACGTTAGCTGGCCGCCGCGCTCGATCTGGAGCACGACTTCCTTCTCATTCCTGATCGCCTTGAGCGCCGCAGTCAGGTCCTGCGCCTTGTTCACCGGTGTGCGGTTGATGCGATGAATCACGTCTCCGCGACGCAGACCGGCTTCGGCGGCTGGGCTGCCCGGCTGCGCTTCTTCGATCAATGCGCCGGAGTTGATCCTCAGCTTCATTTGGCCCGCCGCCTCAGGCGTCACCGTCGAATACGAAAGACCCAGCTTCCCTGCGTTTTCGTTGGCGTCTTTACGCTGCGCCACGTTGCGGCCGGGACGTTCGCTGAGCGTGATCGTGGTTGTCTGCATGCGCCCGTCGCGGACGTATTTCAGCCTGGCGGTTTTGTTCACCGCAGTGTCGCCGACAAGTTCGGTCAATTGCCTGGGCGATTTCACCGGCTTGCCGTCGAACTCTACGATCACGTCGCCGCTGCGCAATCCCGCTCTCGACGCGGGGCCGCCTTCGGTCAAATCACCGACCACCACGCCTTCGCCCTCGTAACCGAGCGATTTCGCCACCGCAGGCGTCATCTGTTGCAGGCTCACGCCCAGATAGCCGCGCGAAACCTTGCCGTTCCTGAGCAATTGCGATTGAACCTTCTTCGCCAGATTCGACGGGACAGAAAAGCCGATGCCTTCGCTGCCGCCCGAACGCGAATAGATCATCGTGTTGATGCCGACCACTTCACCATTCATGTTCACCAACGGCCCGCCCGAATTGCCAGGATTGATCGAAGCGTCGGTCTGAATGTAGTTGTCGTAAGGCCCGCCGAGCTGCCGTCCGGTCGCGGAAACGATACCGGCGGTCATCGTTTGTTCGAGGCCGAATGGCGAGCCGAGCGCGATCACCCATTCGCCCTGCTCCAGTTTCGACGAATCGCCGAGTGTGGCGAACGGCAGGCTATGCGCTTCGACTTTGATCAGCGCCAGATCGGTTTCTGAATCCGTGCCGATGCGGCGCGCTTTGAATTCGCGGCCATCGGACAGCCTGACCTTGATGTCGTCAGCGCCGCCAGCCACGTGGTTGTTGGTCAGGATATAACCGTCGGCGCTGATGATGACGCCCGAACCAGTGCCGCGTTTCGCGTGAGGCTGCGGTTGGCCGTGACGCGGAAAGCCCGGAATTTGGGGAAGGCCCGGAATATTCGGGAAGTCGCCGAATTCATCGCCGAACTCGCCATCGCTGACAGGACGCTTGATTTTCTCGGTGATGTTGATTTGAACGACCGCAGGCTTGACCTGCTTGGCTACGTTGACGAACGCGCGCGAAAGCTCAGCGGGCGAAGCCAGCGGCTCCGACACCGCAGGTTTGTCCCGGTCGAACATCTTCGACTGCGGCGCCTGTTGGCCGTAAACCGGCGCCAGACCTAATCCCAGCGAAAGAGCCAGCGCAGGCGTCAACAGCCTCACGCGCTTTGCCCTCTTTGTTGAATCATTGAATATCTTCTCCATCTTGCGTTTTACCTCTGTGTTGAAATGGATGTGGCGAGGGCGGCTTAATGGTCTTTGAGTAAATAACGCAACAACAGCGTAGGGGCGGGTTTTCCCCGCCCAGGCCCCTCGACAGCGGATCAGGGCGGGGAAAACCCGCCCCTACGCTGTTGTTGTAGTTAATTCCCAAGCGCCATCAAACCGCTCTCCGGTTTTGCTAAAACCAATTCACGTTGTGGTGTTTTGTTTACTGATTTAACAGAGTTGTTCATTGTCTTCCTAAAAGCGCGGCCTTTGATGCGGGAGACAG
This sequence comes from Acidobacteriota bacterium, assembly GCA_022072205.1. Taxonomy (GTDB): domain Bacteria; phylum Acidobacteriota; class Blastocatellia; order RBC074; family RBC074; genus JAJVID01. The sequence goes on along the minus strand of JAJVID010000158.1, from coordinate 28,224 downwards.
AGAACTGATTGCCTGCTGAGGGCATTATTCATCGCTAAGCGGGCAGTGAGGCGCGTTCGTTTTCGGTTTGTTTAACAGGGTGGGTTCTCGTTTCGGCGCTGGGTGTGATAGTGGGTGGGGGAGAGGTAAAAACAAAAATAATTATTATTTCTGATTAGGGTGTCGCGTAATAGCCTTCTTTGGCTCGCACGACCAGCGACGGGAGCCCCTTCGGCGCGTGGACACGCACTTTGATCTTGCGCCATTTGCCGTCGCGCTGGTCGTTCGCCGGGACGTATCCGAGGCTGTACTGGTGGCGCAGCACCATGGCGATGCGCGTGACGGCGTCTTCCAGTTCGGCGTATGCGGTGGGGAAGAAAGCCATGCCGCCCGTCGAGCGAGCGACCTCCTCCAGAATCGCCCGGCCCTGCATATCCATTATGGAGCCGGCGCCGGCGAATTCTTCAGTGATGCCGATGCAGTAAATCTGCACGTCATTTTCCTTGAGCAATTTTCGCAGTTCTCCATAGTTGTAACGCGACGCGTTGTCCTGGCCGTCGGAGATGATCAGGAGCGCGCGTTTCTCGTGGCGTCCTTCCTTGACCTTTTCGGCGCCCAGGTAGGTGGCGTCGTAAAGAGCGGTCTGGCCGCGAGGTTCGGCGAGTGACAGCTTGTTGAGAACCGTCTGGCCGTCGGAAAGCTCGGCCAGCAGTGTGGCCCGGTCGTTGAAAGTGACCAGGAAAAAATCGTCGTCGTTATGACACGTGTCAACGAATGCTTTGAGGGCTTCGCGGGCGCGTGAAATCTTGTTGCTCATGCTTCCTGACAAGTCGAAGATGATGCCGACGCTGATCGGCTTGTCTTCATCACTGAAGAATTCGATCTCCTGCTTCACCTTGTCTTCGAAGACCTCGAAATGTTCTTTGCCGAGTCCAGTGATCTGGCGGAATTGTTTGTCGGTCACTGACACGTTGACGGTCACGACCGCTGTGCGTTGTTTGAGCACCTCCTGATCCTGATCCTGAATGGGCTTCTGCTGCTGACCGCTGACGCCGGGCTGAATCGCGAGGAGCAGTAAACATCCAATCAGAATCCTGTAAACACACGCGCTCTGATTTTTGAAGAGCTTCATAATCCTTCTCCCTCCTCAATTCGAGAAATTTCAGGCTGGGGAGATCGGAAGTTGGGGGTACTCACCATCCAGCAAACGGCGTTCATCGCGCGGTTCGGCAAACCGCCGGCTAACTGACCATTCGACTTTCGGTCATTGATTGCGCGGGCCGCCGCCGCTTCATTCGCCGAACCATTCGACAATCGGAGCTATTCGTTCTTCCGGCGAACAGGGTTGTATGACCGAACGAGCGACGTACACCGCCGGGCCGTTCAGTGCGCCGCCGTACTGACACGATGACGCCGGTAACATAAGTTGTGCTCTGGATTGTGCGCTGAGATGTTCTTCACGAAAGGCGATTGAGAGTAATGCGCGTCTCCGAAAGAACGAGGTAAAGAACGTGAAAGTACAAAGCGAGACCGGCCGGTTTAAAACGATGCTTCGTAGAGGAACGCTGATGCGGATGGCGCTGGCGATTCTCTCGCTCCATTTGCTTCAAGCCTGCCGCAGCGATGATCGGGAGGAAGTTTCGTTGCCGCCCGCGCCGCCTGCGGGCACAGTCATTTCCTACGCTGAAGTGGTTGATCGCGTCGCGCCTGCGGTGGTGACCATTCGCTCCGAACGTGTGGTGCGCGCGCCCAGACAGTTTCCGTTTTTCGATGACCCTTTCTTCCGCGACTTTTTCGGCGACCGTTTCGGCGGGGCGACCGCTCCGCGCGAACAGATTCAGCGCGGCCTCGGTTCGGGCGTGATCATCACGAAAGACGGATACGTTCTGACCAACTTCCACGTGATTGACGGAGCCGAAGAGATCAGGGTCGAGTTGGCGAACAATCGCGGCTACGACGCCAAAGTGATCGGCGCCGATCAGCGCAGCGATCTGGCTGTGCTCAAAATCGCCGCGAATGATTTGCCGATGCTGACGCTCGGAGATTCCGACCGTGTGCGCGTGGGCGACGTGGTGTTGGCCGTAGGCAATCCGCTCGGCATCGGTCAGACGGTGACCGCCGGGATCATCAGCGCGAAAGGGCGCACGACGGGTTTGAGCGATGGCAGCTTTGAAAGTTTTCTGCAAACCGACGCCCCGATCAATCAGGGTAATTCGGGAGGCGCTCTGGTCAACACTCCGGGGGAACTCGTTGGGATCAACTCGCAAATCATCTCGCCCACCGGCGGAAACATCGGCATCGGTTTCGCGATCCCGGCGAACATGGCGCGCAGCGTCGCCGAGCAATTGATCAAGAGCGGCAAAGTCCGTCGCGGTCATCTGGGCGTCACCATTCAACCGATCACTTCGGACATGGCCGCGAGTCTCGGTTTGAAAGACGTGCGCGGCGTGATCGTCAGCAACGTCGAGCAGAGAAGCCCAGCCGAACGCGCGGGCTTGAAGCAGGGCGACGTGATCACCGCCATCAATGGAAATCCGGTCAACGACAGCAACAGCCTGCGCAACCTCATCGCCACATCATCGCCGGGAACCGATGTGACGATAACCATTTTGCGCGATGGGCGTGAACAGCAGTTGCGAGCGACGCTCGGCGAACTTCCCAGCCAGACGACAGGCCGCGCCAGCGGCGGAAATTCAGGCGGCGAAGACAATCTCGGATTGACTACCACGCCGATGACGCCGGAGTTGGCTGCGCGCCTCGGATTGCGCCGCGACGCTCAGGGGCTGGTTGTCACTGATGTTGATCCGGGAGGAGCCGCAGGAGAGGCCGGCTTGCAACCGGGCGATGTGATCGAGCAGGTCAACCGCCAGCCGGTGCGTTCTTCGGATGATTTGAAATCCGCGCTGGCTCGCGCCGGCGACCGCCCGCCGCTGCTGCTCATCAATCGCCGAGGATCGAGTTTGTACCTGACTCTGCGAACGCGCGGTTGAACGTGGTTTTATCTTTGCGGAGTAGGACAATCTGGCGAATTGTCTCACGATCAACTGACCGACTCTCTAATCAGGTTTCCCGCAAAATCGGTACGGGGACGAACAGACGTCCAGCACAGCGCGGCAATAGAATCAGCCCTACATCACCGATCTCCCCATAAGTCACAATTCGCATCACACGGCGGCTCTCGCGGGCGGAGTTCCGCTGACGACATTCGTGTCTTTCAAAGAGTTTTTCAAAGAGCGAAGAGTAATGGGAAACGGACATTTTCAGACGGCGGCGACTCTGATTGGCGGTCTGGGCATTGGCGCGGGGTTGATGTATCTGCTCGATCCTGACAAAGGCAGGAGGCGTCGCGCGCTTGTCCGCGATCAGATGGCTCACGCGGCTTATACGGCGGAACACGCGATGGGCAAGGCTTCGCGCGATATGAGCAATCGCGCGCGCGGAATGGTGGCGCGAACCCACACCGTATTTTCGACCCGCAGGGTTCCGGACGATGTGCTGGTCGCGCGAGTGCGTTCGCATCTTGGGCACACGGTCTCGCACCCGCGCGCAATTTGCGTCGAAGCGCGCGATGGGCGCGTGAAGCTGACCGGGGCGGCGCTGGCGCGTGAATTCGATCACCTGATTTCATCCGTGCTCTCAGTTCCCGGCGTGACTCAGGTTGAAGACTGGCTGGATGTTTACAGAGACTCCAGTCACATGCCCGGTCTTCAAGGCGGGAGCCATCGCATCGGCGCGCGGCGAGGATTTATGGAGCGGGTTTGGCCGCCTGCAACGCGGTTAATCGCGTCACTCGCGGGAGGCGCGCTGGCTGTTTATGGCGTTGGCCGCCGGGACGCGCTCGGCGCAGCGCTAAGCGTTACGGGAGCGGGAATGATCGCGGGCGGCATAGCTCAGGGCAGAAGCAGGCGCTCGTCGAGAGCGTTGGGACGGTCACGCGGATTGCGGTCGAAAGGCCGTCACTCCGCCCGGCATCGAATCGCTGGCCGTCATAAGGACGATTACTATTTCAGGGAGGTAGGTATGGCAGATTATTCACGCGGTTATGAACGTGACCGTTACGGACGACGTTATGATGAAGACGATGAGCGCTCCTGGCGCGGCGGTCGCGGACGTGGCCGCGAAGAACGCGGTTATTGGGATCGCGCAGGCGACGAAGCGCGGTCGTGGTTCGGTGACGAGGAGGCCGAGCGCCGCCGGATAAGAGACGACAGGGAATACGGGCGCGAGTATGGACGCGGCTACGGGCGTGAGGGCTATCGGCAAGGCTCGCGTGGAGATTATGAACGCGGCTATGGCGAATACGGGCGCGGCGTCAGCGGCTATGGGCGCGAAGGTTATCGCGGCGATTATGAACGCGGTTACGGACGTGAATACTACCCCGGCGAATATAGCCAGGGCAGTTATGGCTACGGGCGGGAAGGATATGGGCAGGGCTACTATAGCGGCTCGCAGGAGTATGGACGCGGAGGCCGTTACGGTAGCGAGTATGGCTATGGGCAAAGTTACAGCTCGCCGTACTGGAGTTATACCGAAATGTGGCTGGTTCCAGGGCCGTACACCGGGCGCGGGCCGAGCGGTTACAGACGCTCTGACGACCGCATCATTGAAGATGTGAATGAACGGCTGCAGCAGCACGGGCAGATTGACGCCAGCTACGTCACCGTCAACGTCAACAATGGCGAGGTGACGCTGACGGGAACTGTTGATAGCCGGTTGGAGAAGCGTCTGGCGGAAGACGTGGCCGAATCCTGTCTTGGCGTGAAGGAAGTTCACAACAACCTGCGCGTGAAAGGCAGAGAGCAGGAGCAGCAGAATCAATACGGACAACAGACGACTACGCAGGGCCAATACGGTTCCCAGTCCGAGCCACGTTCCAGGTACACCACGAGTTAATGTCCGATTGACGAATAGCGGATTGAGATCGTAGGGCGAATAACATCCGGCGGGCTTCACGATACGGAAGTCCGCCGGGCGTTTGGTGGCTAAATACCTTGACGCAGGATGACGCAGGCGAACCTTGAGAGAGCGCGCGTCTACGCTTGGTGTCTTAGAACCAGCGTCTGGTACCGGACAGTAGCGAGATCATAGGTGTGGTAAGGTTCTCCCGGTTTGTAAACTCCTTGAGGGCAAATCCCCTCTCCCCATATCCCCTTGGTTGAACAAAGAATGACGTGCGGTTCGGCTCTTGACCACTGGACGCGTCGCGCCGATGAGTCCGTTGCAGGTGGGCGGCGTCGAGCGGCAGGTCGCAGGCAAATCCGAAGATCGAGGTGAGATATTACTTCTGTCCACAAGGCCGATTTCCATCAGAACCCGCAGTAATGCGTCCGCCAGACGGGGCGTGCGCAGCAGGGCGGCGCGCAACGGCGCCGACCCGGCGGCATTACCGTCACGTCAACAATCGTTTGAATTCGAAGGAGGAATTATGCACGGTCAAGCCACAGGCCAGGTTAAACGGAACCTGCAGCAATGCATTCAGGAATGCCTGGACTGTCACAAGATTTGTCTGGAAACGCTCAGCTACTGCCTGCAAAAAGGCGGTCAGCACGCCGAAGTCCGCCGCGTCAGCGTCCTGACGACTTGCGCCGAGGTTTGTCAGACCAGCGCGAACTGTATGGTACTGGGGACGGATCTGTACAAGTTCACTTGCGTGGCCTGCGCCGAGGTCTGCGTCCAGTGCGCTACGGTGTGCGAACAGATAGGCGGCGATCCCAGGCTGCAAGCCTGCGCCGAAGCCTGCCGCCGTTGTGCGGAAAGCTGCCGGCAAACGGCGAGCGCCTGAAAATAAACTTTAGCCGGCGGGCTGCAAGCGGCGCGAGCGACGATTGCAGCCCGTCGTTGTAAATTCACGCAAGAGTGTGTCTGAAGTAGGCTTTCGACAAAAAATGAATTGATCAATAAGCCTTGCGCCGTTTCTCGTCTGAGCGGCCTGTTGCTTGCCACCGATAGTTTGGCGAGTTACCCGGCGCAGATCAAAGAAGTCTTCCGCGAACCGTTTCGGACGGGTCAACGCGGCTGCCCAACACCGGGTCAATCCGGTTCAAACAACCGTCCAAGCCTCGCCTGAAGCTCTCGCGCATTGAGCGACTTCTTGTAAACAATCACGTTCGCCGGCAATTGCGTTGGCGCGTCGCGGCTGCAGCGCATCTCTTCCGACACGGCGATGACGTAGTTTTTGAAGCCGGCGCGCGTGAACTCTTTCAGCCTCTCGTTCAAAGATCGCGGCGTCCAATAGCCCAACATCTCCAGGTGAGCCGGTTCGGCGCCTTCGCGGGTGAAGACCACGTCGGGGACGAACGCGCTCCCGCCCAAGTCAATCACTTCCTGATTAGGCCGCGCGCTCCATTCGCCCGCCAGCCTGTTGAAGTCTTCAAGCAATTTCACAAACTGTGGATTTTGCGTTTGGGCATCTTCGGCCACGTAATGCGAGCGCAGGCGGTCTTGATTGCTGTCCATCTCGAAGAAGGCGGCGCCGGTCTTCGTTCCGATCTCGGCTCGCATGCGCCAGCAGCGATAGAGCAGCAGCGCGGGCAGGAAAACCGCCATCTGGATTCCGTATTTCTGCGAGCGGTGAAAAATGGAAATGGGACCGCTTAGACGGACTTCATAGCCGCGCGCAGCGTCGCCCGTGATCGCATGAATCAGGCGGAAGGCTTTGATCTCGGCGAATATGCGTCGAGTGACGCCTGGCTCCTGGGGTTCGATCCACAGCCGCATCTCCGAACAGCGGTAGAGCAGCGCCTGAGCCTGCGCCAGGTTGTAGCGTTCAAGCAACTCCGCCGCGCTCAGCTCTTCAAAGGCGACCAGCCGCTGGTTGCCTGATAGGTCGGCGTACAACCCCGCCATCACTTCTTCCGGCGAGCATTCCAGTTCGATTGCGGCTTCGGCGATCAGGCGCTGGCGCAATTCATCGCTGATCACAGGGTGGCGCGCAGCGGTTTTTGTGAAGAGCGCGCGGCGAATCTCCTCCGGCTCTTTCAAGCCAACGGTTTCAAACTCGCAGCGATCCTGCAAAAGCTTGATCAGCCCGCGCAGGATTTTGTAATCGGTTCCGACGCCGATGTATTCATCCAGCGCGCGCTCAAGCTCGGCGCGAGGGCGCCCGCGATGCTGTTCGACGATGAGCGCCAGGTCGGCCGCCGTTTGCAGATGGCGCTGGTCGTCGGATTGCAGGTAGCGCGGGAAGATGCGCTCACCACGCCGCCAGCTCATTGCCAAGTCAGTCGTGAGCATTTCCGTTCGTTCCGTTCATTTCGTTCATTCCGTTCATTTCGTTTGTTCCGGGTGCTCTCCTGATGTTTCCACTACCGCTTCTCGAAATTGATTCGCGTCGCGGCGGCGTTCGCTGATGCGCTCTTCGGCGGTGCCTGCGGTGACGACCTCGTAAAGGATCGCCTGTTTGTCGCCCTGTTTGCGCAGGATGCGTCCGAGCCGTTGAATGTGTTCGCGCGTCGAACCTGAGCCTGAAAGAACGATGGCGACCGCCGCTTCCGGAATGTTGACGCCTTCGTTGAGAACTTTTGAAGTCGCCAGCGCCAGGATTTCGCCCTGATTGAAAGCTGCAAGCCACGCGCTGCGCTCTTTGATCGGTGTCTCATGCGTGATGGCCGGGATCAGGAATCGCTCGGAGATGCGGTAGACCATTTCGTTCTCGGCGGTGAATATCAGCGTGCGGTCGCGGCGGTGGCGTTGTAACAATTTGGCCAGCGTCTCGATCTTCGCATCCGTGCCGAGCGCGATGCGCTTGGATTCACGGTAAGCCTGCATCGCGCGACGGCCGGCTTCGCTGCGCGCGCTCTGGATGACGAACATCTGCCAGCCTTGCAGCCCGCTGAAATCAATTCCCTGCGACGCGATGAAGCGGCGATAGATCGCTCGCTCCTGCTGATAACATTCCTGCTCCTCTGCGCTCAGTTCGACGGTCAATCGCACGACGCTGTAATCGGCCAGGAATTCGCCCGCCAGATGCTGCGCTTCCACGCGATAGACAATCGGGCCGAGCAGTTCTTCCAACAACGCCTCGCCGCCGTCGGACCGTTCGGGCGTGGCCGTCAATCCCAACCGGAATGGCGCAATCGCCATCTCGGCCACATAGCGGTAGCCGCTGCCCGGCAGGTGATGACATTCGTCGCACACCAGCAGGCCGAATTGATTGCCTCGCTGCTCCATAAACCGAAACGCTGAGGCATAGGTCGTTACGACAATCGCGCCCTGCTCGAAATAACCGCCGCCGATCAAACCGATCTCGGCCCGGAACGACGATATGAGCAGATCGTACCACTGGTTCATCAAATCGAGCGTCGGGACGACAATGAGCGTCGAACGCCCCGTCATCTCAATCGCCATTTGCGCGACGAAGCTCTTGCCCGCGCCGGTCGGCAAAACCACCACGCCGCGCCTGCCGCACTTTTGCCAGGCGGCGATGGAATCCTGCTGGTAAGGTCGCGGTTCGACGTTCAGATCGGTTCTGAATTGGAACTCATAGTAGCGGCGGGCTTCGTCCTTGAAGTTGGTCTTATTGCGCATCAATTCGGTGACGGCTTGGCGATAAGCGATTGCCGGGGCGCGCCATCGCCGCACTCGATCATCCCATTGAAATGCTGAAGGCGGGGCGAATGATTCTCCCGCGCCTTCCAGCATCAGTGTGCCTGATTCAAATTGCAACGCGATCTCGCCAGTGTTCATCGGTCAATAGGTCTCTTCGCTCCCATCGTTTCCGGGGTAATTTTTATGGCTGTTCTACTGATATGGCTTCGTTTTACTTCAACAGGCTCGCCGCCGCTTCATCAACCATCCACAGCAGCGAGCCGTGGAAAGGCTCGATCAACTGGCTGGGATATTTTTCGGAATTACGCGGGCCTTCGATCACTTCCTTCAGCGCAGAAGCTTTGTCTTCGCCTGCGACGAGGAAAATGATGTTGCGCGCCCGGTTGATCGTCTCGGCGGTCAACGTGACTCGCCAGGATTGGAGTTTCTCGACATAGTTGGCTACCACAATACGATCATTCGCATGCAAAGCCGCCGTGCCGGGGAAGAGCGAGGCCGTGTGCCCGTCTGCGCCCATTCCCAGAAAGACAAGATCGAAGTGTGGCTTCTGTTCGGCGAAAAATTTTTGCAGGGTCTCTGAGTAGCTCGCCGCCGCGCGTTCGTGGTCTTCATCTTCGGCGGGAATGCGAAAAATGTTTTCGCGCGGGATCGCGACTTTCGACAGCAGCGTTTCATTAGCCATCCGGTAATTGCTGTCAGCGTGATCGGGCGGGACGCAGCGCTCATCGCCCCAGAAGAAAAAGATCGAGCGCCAGGGCAGCGCATCGGCGAACGGCTTGTCGGCGAGGATATGGAACATCGCTTTCGGCGTTGACCCGCCTGAAAGCGCGACAGCGAATCGTCCGATGTCGTTGACGAATATGTCGGCTAATTCGGCGAAGCGGCGCGCCGCCTCACGCGCCAATTCGGCGGCGTCGGCGCAGATCAAAACCTCGTAAGTTGACTGTTGCAGAGTCCTCATTGCGTTCAAGCCCTGCCAAGAGGAAAAGCCTTTTGAACGATTTCAAGCAGCGTTTTCAATCCGGCGTTGATGTTTGCGCCGAGGTGAACTCGGATTGCGCGGCGGTCGCGGCCGGCCAGCGATTGAAAATCTCCGAGCGCCTGCGCCTGCTTGAGCACGCCGAACGTGAACGGCTCGCTCACGATAGGAACGTCCTGAACGTCATCGGCTGTGATCTGAACGAAGACGCCGCTAGCGTCACCGCCCTTGTGCAATTGTCCTGTCGAATGCAGGAAGCGCGGGCCATAGCCGGTGGTCGTCGCGACATGCAACGCGTCGCGCAGATGCGTGCGGACCGCTTGAATCAACGCCTCGTGTTCGCCGCTCTCCTGAATGTAGTTGAGCAGCGCGATGTAATCTCCGGCTCCGGCGCGTTTCAAATGCGCGGCGATGAACGTTTCGACTGTCTTGTTCGCGCCGAGTTCTTCAAGTGTTTCGTCGTCACAGTAGATTTTCAACTCGCGCCCTTCGACAGCCAGCGTCTGTTCCGGCAGTTGGCCGTCACGTTTGAAATCTTCGAGCAATCGCTTGGTGTTGTCCTTCGATTCCTGCACGTTCGGCTGATCGAATGGATTGATTCCCATCACCGCGCCTGCGACCGCCGTCGCCATCTCCCAGACGTAAAATTCCTCGCCCAGATCGAGCGTGTCGTTCATCACGCGGCGAACGACCGGATGCCCCGCCGCTTCGATTGCGCGCAACTTGTTTTCGGCTTCCGGATCAATCATCCCGGCGGCGATGTGAACGAAGAGGCGGTCGTCGCCGTAAACGCCGGGCGCTCCCAACGGCTCACCGGCCACTGGCAAAATGCCTTTGCCTTCCTTGCCCGTGCTTTCGGCAATCAGTTGTTCGATCCACAAACCGAGCGATGAAATTTCTGGATCGGTCGAAAGCGTCAGTTTGTTGCGACCCGCCAGGGCGAGCGCGCCAATGATCGCTCCCAATCGGACAGCCGGGTTGTCGGCTGCGGGCACGGCGGGCGTGCAGGCATGCATAGCGCGTTCAGCGCGGTCGAGCAGCGTTTTGAAATCGAAGCCCTGCAACGCAGCCGGGACCATCCCGAAATACGAGAGCGCCGAGTAACGCCCGCCGATGTCAGCCGGATTGAGGAAGATTCGGCGGAACTTGTCGCCGGTCGCCATTGCCTCCATCAGCGTATTGGGATCGGTGATGGCGACGAAGTTCTCGCCCGCGAGATCGCCTTTCAATTGGCGCACGCGGTTGATGAAGTATTTGTAGAACATCAGCGGCTCAATGGTCGTGCCCGATTTGCTGGCGACGACGAAGAGTGTGTGCGGCAAATCAACCGCCGATTCAAAAGCCAGCACAGTCGCGGGGTCTGTGCTGTCGAGCACATGCAGTTCGGGATAGCCTGGAATCTTTCCGAAAGTTCTGCGGAAAACTTCGGGGCAAAGGCTGCTGCCGCCCATGCCGAGCAGCATCACATCCTTGAAACCTTCATTGCGGATGCGCGCGCTGAAGGCGGCAAGCTCGTCCGCCGAGTCAAAAAGTTGATCGGGTACGGTCACCCAGCCGAGCGAGTTTTTGATGATCTTCTGGTGGTTCTCATCGGATTTCCAAAGCGAAGCGTCTTTGCGGCTGATTTTGCGCGTCCATTGTTCGCTCTCCGCGCGCTTGATGATTTCCTGAACCGCCGGTTCGTATTTGCCCAGGGCGGCTTCCATTCGATCAAGCAACCCGCTGGTCAACGAAGCCCGTTTCGATGTGATGCTCTGCATCAGGCTCTCAAACGAATCGGCGAAGGCTTTGACGCCGTCGTTTTGTAATTGCAGGCAGACCTGTTCCAGATCAACTCCGGCTTCGCCGAGCTTCTCTATTTCCGCGCGAGCTTCATCAAGATTTTCTTCGATGGTCAAAGCGACTTTGCCGTGATCGCGGAAGGCGGTGAACGTCGCAGGCGGAAGCGTGTTGACGGTGTCGGGGCCGATCAGATTTTCGACGTAAAGCACATCGCTGTAATTCGGATTCTTCGTGCCGGTGCTGGCCCAGAGCGGACGCTGAACGCGCGCGCCCAACGCTTTCAGCTTTGCGAAACGCTCGTCCGAAAAAATCTCCTTGAAGCGTTGATACTGCATCTTCGCGTTCGCAATCGCGGCCTTGCCGAGCAGGCCGGAGAGCGCAGCCTTTTCGTCTTTGTCTTCCGAGCGGCGGATGCGGAATTCGAGTTGGTTATCAATCGCGGTGTCAATGCGGCTGACGAAAACGCTGGCCACTGACGCCACGTGATCAATCGGGCGTCCGGCGGCGGCGCGTTGCTCCAAACCGCTGATGTAAGCCTCAGCGACCTCTTCGTAATTTTCCATCGCGAAGATCATCGTGACGTTGATGTTGATTCCGGTGGCGATGCATTCGCGGATGGCGGGAATGCCTTCGGGCGTGGCGGGAATTTTGATCATCACGTTCGGGCGGTTAAGCGTCGCCCAAAGGCGTTTGGCTTCGGCGATGGTGCCTTCGGTATCGCGCGCCAGCAGCGGCGAGACTTCCAGGCTGACGTAACCGTCGAGTTTCTTCGTGCGCTCGTAAACGGGTTTGAACAGGTCGGCGGCGCGCTGGATGTCTTCGATGACCAGAGCCTCGTAAATCTCGTTGACGCTCCTGCCATCGGCGACTAGGCGGCGCATCTGGTCGTTGTAATCGGCGCTGCCGGCAATGGCCTTTTCAAAGATGGTGGGATTCGAGGTGACGCCGCGCAGGTCGTCCTCAGCGATCTTGCCTGCCAGATCGCCGTTGTCAATCAAGGCGCGGCGAATGTTGTCGTACCAGATGCTTTGTCCCAGCTTTTCTATTTCTACTAACGGGTTCATCGTCCTCTCTCCTTATGGTTACGATTCGATTTATGATGCGAGTGGGCTAAAATTACCACGTTCGTTGCAGGCATGCTATGATCCGCGCCCAGCTTTGATTTGGGCGCTTGGGAATTAAAGGAGTAGAAATCATGGTTACGCAGGAAATACCGTCGGCGACGATGGAACAATGTATAACACTTGAAGATCGTCGCGCTTTTATGATGTTGTCAATCGAAGAGCGCAGGCGTTTACTCGAACGGCAAGCGGAGGCGATGGCCGAGCAGTACGAATCTGAAATTGAAACATCAGAACGCGAAGAGTGGCAGGGAGGAGACATTGTCGAATTCTAGCAGCCCCGCGCCTGCTCGTGGTGAAGTTTGGCTCGT
>JAJVID010000158.1:0-15405 GCA_022072205.1 Acidobacteriota bacterium | reverse complement strand
GCAAGCGGAGGCGATGGCCGAGCAGTACGAATCTGAAATTGAAACATCAGAACGCGAAGAGTGGCAGGGAGGAGACATTGTCGAATTCTAGCAGCCCCGCGCCTGCTCGTGGTGAAGTTTGGCTCGTAAATTTCGATCCCACCATTGGGTTACTCCTGAAAAAATGGAAGAGATAGCTTTAGCAATCGGGGCAATTGTTGAATACCCGTGATTCGCGCTGTTAGCCATTAGTCTGAGGCGATCAGCAACCCGTACAGACCTTCCTGCCTCGCTCGCCCTTGCAAGTAGAGTTCGTGATTGCGCAGATTCGGTTCAAAGACCTCGCCCAGCGGCGTCTCCAAATCTCCCAAACTTTTGATCTGTCCGAAAGTCTCCATCGCCAGCATCGCCGCGCCCCGGCTCGACGCTTCGGGAACCGCCGAGGCGACGACCGGCACGCCGATCACATCGGCCATCATCTGCGTCCACACAGGAGAATTCAAGATGCCTCCGCCGGAAGCGATGATTCGCGTGTCGCCGGACAACTCAGCTTTCAACCGTTCGTAAATTGCCGCGAAACGATAGCAGACCGCTTCGAGCGACGCTCGCAGAATTTCAATCGGGTCCGCGCTCAGGTTTATTCCGGTGAACGCCGCGCGCGCCTCGCCGTGCCATCCTGTGCTGCGTTCGCCGGAGAAGAAGGGAAGCACGGTCAGGCCGTGATCGTCGGCTTTCATCGCGGCAAGCTGCGATTCGATGATCTCGTCGTCGTTCGGCAGCCGCAGCGTTCTTTTGAGCCACGCGTAAACATCGCCCGCGTTCGACAGCGCGCCGCCGATCACCGCATAGCGGCGATTCGCGCGGTAACACCAGAGGCCTTTCGGAATTTTCACTGCCTCAGCGGGCCAGCAAATTCTCATCGCGCCCGACGTGCCAACGTTGATGGCGATCAATCCCCGCGTAAAACATCCCGATCCGATGTTGCTGGCCGCGCCGTCGCCGATTGCGGGCAGCCATTTTGCGTTTCGCAGCGCGGGCCAGCGTTCGGCGAACTCGCGCTTCATCCCGGTCAACCCGGCGCCTTCTTCAGCGAGCGGAGAGAGTTGGTCTCGATCAACGCCGGCGCCGGTGAGCATCTCATCATCCCAATCGTTCCTGTTCGGATTGAACAGCCCCGTGCCCGAAGCCATCGAGACGCCGCACACCATTTGCCCGAAAATTTTTGAGTAGAGATATTCGCCAATCGAAACCCAGCGCGAGACTTTCAGCGCCAGCGACGGATCAGTTCGCCGAAGCCACAGGATTTTCGCTGGGTAATAACTGGCGTGGGGAACCACGCCCGTGCGCTGATGAATCCATTCGACGCCAAGCCGGTTGCCGAGCGCCTTGGCGTCCGCCGCGCTTCGCGTGTCGCTCCAGTTGTAAAGCGGCGTCACAGCTTCGCCGTCACGGTCAACGCCGAGCATCGCGTGCCAGAAGTTACTGTACCCGACCGCGCGGATCGCGTCGTTCAAGTCGGGCAAATGCAGCGCCGCTCCTTGCAGACATTCATCAATCGTCGCGCAAATAATCTCGATCAGCTTGTCGGCGTTTATCTCGACGCCGCCATTCTGCGTGGCGGTCATCTGGTAATGCGTGCGGCCTTCGATGTTTTCGACCTGGCGGCCTGACATGTCGAAAAGCGTCGCGCGCACGGACGACGTGCCGACATCGAGCGCGAGCGTGAGCGGGCGTTTAGCTTCGTGTGGCGCAATTGTGGACATAAGTTGCTTCAGTCGGAATTCATTGATCGGGATTCGCCGCGCATCATAGCTGTTGTTTGAGCCTCAGTCGAACGCCGGGGGCGGTTTGTGATTGTGCGGGTGTGGGATTAGCATGCGCGCGTCTGAGATGGAAAATTCAGACAGGATTTACACGATTTCAAATCCAGCTCATTCTGTTCAATCCTGAAAATCCCGTTAAAACTTCGTGGAGACATAGCTATGCGCCACAACCAGAAACCGATCTTCGCAGTGTTGTTTTGCCTGCTAATGCTGGCCACGCTTGCGTCTGCCCAATCAGGACGCAAGCAGAAGAAGGCGGAACCGCAGCCGCCGGTTCAAGGAGTCAACCAGCCTGAAGCGCGAACCGTTCCCGAACCCGAAGTTGAACCTGAGAAGCCGAAAGAGAAAGACCTGGGGCGTTCGGTCATAGTTTCGACCGCGATGGCCGACATCGGCATCTCTTCTTATTACCCCGACGCGTCGCGGCGCGGCTGCATTCAGGAGTTGCGCGAGGTCTTGCGCACAGTCCAGATCAGTGAAGATCGCAATCAGCATCGCTCGGATGCGATCAAGGCCGCGAAGAATGACGATAAGACCTACGTCGTGTGGATGGAGTTCGAGGTTGATCGGATGGGAACGTCGAGTTACGGCTTCGAACTGCGCTACACCGTCTTCGAGCCGAAGACCGCCAAAGTCGTCGCCACTGGCTACGGTTATCCGCAGCAGCCGAGCGGCCCACTTTCGCTGCCGCCGATTGGCGGTTCCAGGTCGGAAATCTACGCCGATTGGGCTGGACGCGACGTCGCGCGGCAGGTGGTGAAGCGGCTCGGATGGGTTCCGTAGGCGAGAAGTCAAACAATTGATCTACAACCAATCTACGTTTTGCGCAGTTTCTCAATTAAGCCTTGAAAATCGTTCGGCGGCGGAGCTTCAAAATTCATCGGGCGGCTGTTCACCGGATGTGAAAATTTCAGCCGATGCGCGTGCAAAGCCTGCCGCGAGAATTCGATCTTGTGTCGCGGCGCGGGATCGTAAACATATTTCTTCTCGCCAACCAGCGTGTGTCCGCGCAGCCCGGCCTGAATACGAATCTGGTTGCGTTTGCCTGTGACCAGAGAGACTTCAATCAAAGCCGCTTCTCTGAAATTTTCCAGCGTGCGGTAACGGCAGACTGCTTCCTGGGCGTTCTTGTCGCGGCGTTCCGCAGGCTGTTGCTTCAACGCGTCCTGATTCCATACCAGATAATTGCGCCACATTCCCGATTCAGGTTTCGGATGGCCGTGAACGACGGCCAGGTAAATTCTCTCGGCTTTCCTTTGCTCGAACTGCTCTTTCAATTTTCGCTGGGCTTCGGGAGTCTTCGCAAAGATGACGAGGCCCGATGTGTCACGGTCAATGCGATGAACGACCAACGGCTCGCGCTTTTTGTCGGAACGGAGGTGAATCTTGAGGTGATCCAACAGCGAAATCTCGTCGGGCTGCGCGGGTAGCGGCACAGTGAGCAGACCCGCGGGTTTGTTGATCACGAGCAGCGACGAATCCTCGTAAATCAGATGCAGCCCGGAATCGTGGCGCTCGGTGTATCGTCGCTCGGCGCTGCCCGGACGATCCATCCAAAGCCTGATCTTCTCACCTGTTTGCACGCGCCGCGCCGCGTCGGCGGTGGTTTGCTCGGCGTCGTTGATGAACACTTTGCCGCGTTCGATTGCGGCCAGAGCCTTCGATCTTGAACCGAGCCGTTCGGCGGCGGCCAGCCATTTATCGAGCCGCGCGCCTGATTCTGATTCGCTCACTTGCCAGATTTTGTTCTCCATCGCCCACAGGCTATCAAACTTTTCAATCACTTTGCAGGCGCCTGTGAAGACATCTTCGGCGAACTGGGTTAAGATGCGGCCTCAACTCCGATCCTGACGATGAGCGCTCGAACCCATCGTCGTTCGCTGGCCCCGATCAAATCTGATTCAACCTTGAACTGGGAAACGTCGCGTGACCCCGGAAATAATTTCGCATTACCGAATCCTTTCCAAGCTCGGCGCAGGCGGGATGGGCGAAGTCTATCTTGCGGAGGATTTAAATCTCGGACGACAGGTGGCGTTGAAATTGCTGCCCGCGAAATTCATGCAGGACTCCGAGCGCGTCCGCCGTTTTGAGCAGGAAGCCCGCGCAGCCAGCACGCTGAGCCATCCGAACATTCTGACAATTTACGAGATCGGAGAGGCTGAGACGGAAGCCGGCGCCATGCACTTCATCGCGATGGAGTTCGTTGAAGGCCAGACTTTGCGCCAGCAGTTGAAACGCCGGTTGAAATTGGATGAAGCGATTGAAATTGCAATCCAGATCGCCAGCGCGCTTGCCGCCGCTCACGGCGCAGGCATCACGCACCGCGACATCAAGCCCGAAAACATCATGCTGCGCCACGACGGTTACGTGAAGGTGCTTGATTTCGGTCTGGCCAAATTGACCGAGAGCGCGTTTTTCAGCAGCGACCCGGCTGCGACGCATGCCGAGACCGTCGAAGATTCGTTCGCCGATCTTTACGTGACCACGCCGCTTGAAACGCAGCAAAATACCAGCCCCGGCGTCATTCTGGGCACGGTCAGTTATATGTCGCCGGAGCAGGCGCGCGGCTTCAAAGTGGACGCCCGCACGGACATCTTCAGCCTCGGCATTGTGCTTTATGAAATGGCCGCCGGTCGCGGGCCTTTCGAAGGCAAGACGACGGCGGACATGATGGTTTCGATCCTCGACCGCCAGCCCGCTCCGATCTCACGCTTCATCCGCAACGCGCCGGACGAACTTGAATGGATCGTCGCAAAAGCGCTGGCCAAAGACCGTGACGAACGTTACCAACTCGTCAAAACTCTCCTGACCGATCTGAAACGTTTGCAGAAACGGATGATTTTCAACGCCGGCCAGGAGCAGACCTCTGAACTCAGACTGGATGAGATTGAAGCCGCCGACGGCAGGCGCCTTTCGTCAAGGGATTCAGCCCCGTCTGGCTCAACTGGAAGATTGACGAACCCGTCGGGCCGCTTGTCTTCAGGCTCGCAGCGGTTGCCGCTCGACAGCTTGGCTGTGCTGCCTTTCTTCACCGCCAGCGATGACCCGGACGCGGCCTATCTGTCCGAAGGCATCCCGGAAAGTCTGATCCTCAATCTGTCGCGGCTCTCCGAACTGCGCGTGATGGCGTGGAGCACAGTCGCGCGGTATCGGGGGCGCGAAGTTGACGCGCTGGAGATCGGGCGCGATCTGGGCGTACGCGCGATCTTTGCTGGCCGGATGTATCAGTTCGCTGGCGACCTGGTGATCAAGATCGAACTGGTTGATGTGGACGACGGTTCGCAACTATGGGGCGCGCAATACCGCCGCAAGCTTGACGACCTGGGCGCCATTGAGCAGGAGCTTTCGCAGGAGATCTGCGAACACCTGCGGCTGAAGTTAAACGAAGAGGAAAAAGAGCGGCTGGCCAAACGTTACACCGAAAACGCCGAGGCCTATCAGGCTTATCTGAAAGGCCGTTATTACTGGAACCAGCGCAACGCCCGGTCGCTCAAGAAAGCCATCGAGAGTTTTGAAGAAGCGATCAAACTCGACGACAGCTACGCGCTGGCCTATGCCGGTCTGGCCGATTGCTTCTGCCTGGTCAGCATCTACGGCGCGGCGCCCCCAAAAGCCGTGATGCCGCGCGCGAAAGCCGCCGCGATGAAGGCGCTCGATCTTGACGACGGGCTGGCCGAAGCGCACACCAGTTTGGCCGCTGCGCTGGTCTGGTTCGACTGGGATTGGGAATCGAGCGAGCGCGAATTCAGACGCGCCATCGAACTCAATCCAAATTACACCGTAGCGCACCACTGGTACGGCTCGGTGCTGCTCGCGGCGCAGCGCCGATTCGACGAGGCGATGTTCGCCGAAAGGCGCGCGATGGAACTCGAACCGCTTTCGCTGGTCGTCAACTCCAATCTGGGTTTTATCTGTTATCAAGCGGGCCGCTTCGACGAAGCGATAGAGCATCTGCGACGAACATTGGAGATGGATGACAACTTCGTCTATGCGCGATTTCATCTGGGACTGTGTCACTCGCATCTAGGCAATCACGACAAAGCCATCGCCGAATTGGAGCTGGCGATTGAGCAGGCTGGTGGGCGCGGGGCGTTGATCCAGGCCGCGCTCGGATATGCGTACGCCGTCGCGGGCAGACGCGATGAGGCTTTGCGGGTTCTGGCGCAATTGCAAACCTTTCCGATGAACCGCGACGTTTCGCCGTTCTATCTGGCGATGATCCACGCCGGGCTGGGCGACAAGGCGCAGGCGCTCAGATGGCTGGAAAGCGCCGTCGAAGAGCGTTACAACTGGGTGGTATGGCTGGACGCCGAACCGATGTTCGGCTCTCTGCGTGGGGAAGAGAAGTTTAACGAGTTGGCGCGGCGGATCGGGCTGGATCGGTAAAACCGGATGTGATTCTCAGCTTTCCTGCTTGAAAAGATGATTAACCACGATCAGCTCTTCAAAACATTGCTGCGAACATTTTTTATGGAGTTCGTCGAACTGTTTCTGCCTCCGGTGGGTGAATACCTGGAGCCGCATTCGATTGTCTTTCTGGACAAGGAGATTTTCACCGACATCAAAGCGGGAGAGCGGCACATCGCCGATCTTGTGGTCAAGGGAAAATTCAAAGGCAGACAGTCGTGTTTTCTGATTCACATCGAGCCGCAGGCGTCGCGCAGGCGCAGACGAGGGGAATTCGGCCAGCGCATGTTTCGTTACTTTGCGCGACTCACTGAGGAATATTCACTGCCGGTTTACCCGGTCGCTATCTTGTCCTACGATAGTCCTCGAAATCTTGAATCGGACGCGCATCGCGTCGAGTTCCCTGACAAAGTGGTGCTCGACTTTCGTTTCACCGCCATTCAACTCAATCGCCTGAACTGGCGGGATTATCTTCGCCACGACAATCCGGTGGCGAGCGCGCTGATGGCTAAGATGGGTTTTGCTCCTTCAGAGCGGATTGAAGTCAAAAAGGAATGTCTGCGAATGATTGCGCGGCTGAAGCTCGATCCGGCGCGCGCGCATTTACTGTCCGGCTTCGTAGACACTTACCTGAAACTGAACGCCGAAGAGGACAGGAAGTTACGCGCGGAGATTGAGAAATTGCCGAGTTTTGAACGGGAGGCGACAATGGAAATTGTGACAAGCTGGCTTCAGGAAGGATTACAGCAAGGCTTGCAGCAGGGCTTGCAGCAGGGCTTGCAGCAGGGCTTGCAGCAGGGCTTGCAGCAGGGCTTGCGGCAGGGCAAATCTGAGTTGACGCTGCGCCTGCTTACACATCGCTTCGGAGAATTGTCCGGACGCGCCAGAGCGCGAGTTGAGCGACTGTCTCAGGAGCAGTTGGATGGTTTGGCTGAGGCGTTGCTCGATTTCACTAGACCATCCGATTTAACGCGCTGGCTGCGCGAGCATGCGCCTGCCCGCGCGAGATCCAACGGAAATAAAGAGAGCAGGCATAAAAAGAGATAGACGCTATTCTCTCGAATGTTTCCTCACAGAACGTATTCGTTGATTTGTAACATCAGGAGCCGTGCGCCGCTTTGCTCTCACAAACGATCTCACACTACAGAATCCTCAATCACCTGGGCGGGAACCTGATCGGCGAAGTCTACATTGCCGAAGACACACGGCTCGGGCGCAAGGTCGTGCTCCAAATCCTCTCCGAAAAATTCACGCGCGATGGCGAGCGGATGAACCGTCTGGCCCAGGAGGCGCGCTCGCTTTCGGCGCTCAATCACCCGAACATCAGGATGATTTACGAAGTCGCCAGTGGTTCTTCGCAAGGCGCCCTCCATTATTTCATCGCTACCGAATATGTTGACGGCCCGAACCTCCGCATCCACCTTAGCCGGCGGCGGTTCGAACTCGAAGAGATTCTGGACGTGTTATTGCAGACGGCGGTGGGGCTTTCGGCGGCGCACGCGGCTGGTGTGCTGCACCGCGATTTGCAACCCGAAAACATTGTGCTGCGCGCCGACGGTTACGTGAAGATCATTGATTTCGGTCTGGCGAAATTGCTGGAACAGGACTCGATGATGATCGAACTCGGAGCGATACCCGAATTGCCGCTGAACGAACCGACGCCTGACACTATTACCGAGCCGATGGATGAAACGGAACTGCTTGAAGATGAAGAGTCGGAAGCTGGCGCTGATGCGATCAAGGGCGATCCTTATCGCACCATGCCGCTCGACCCCACCGTCCGGGCGAAATTGGAAGAGGCGGGCGTAAGCCCCCTGCCGCCTGGCTCATCCGCCGGGATGTGGTGGGCGGTGGGGACTACCGCGTACCTTTCGCCTGAACAGATTCGCGGCGAACCGATTGACGAACGCAGCGACATTTTCAGTCTCGGCGTGGTCGCTTACGAAATGTGCGCGGGCCGTCTGCCGTTCGACGGCGAGCGGGCCACCGCTCTGCTCGGCTCGATCCTGCAAGCGCAGCCGCCGCCGCTCAAAAAATTCATGCCTGGCGCGCCGGACGAACTGGAATGGATCATCGCCAAGGCTCTGTCGAAAGACCGCGACGAGCGTTACCAGACGACGCGCGAGTTGATCAGCGATCTGAAGCGGTTGAAACAACGGCTCGATTTCGAGGCCGAGCAGGAACGATTGGAGCAAAGCAATTCCGGCGGCTCGCGGAGCAGCGACAAACATCGCGCGCCTCAAACCTCGCTGATCGGGTCCCGGGATTCTTCGCGACGTTCAGGTCGCGCGTCGGGGCGCGCCCCAGGCTCATCGCAAGCTTTCAGCGGGCCGATTGATTCAGTCGCCGTCCTGCCTTTGTCGAACGCCAGCGACGATCCGGCAGCCGAATACCTGAGCGACGGCATCACCGAAAGCATCATCAACACACTCTCGCGCCTGCCTCGATTGCGCGTGATGGCGCGCAGTACTGTATTTCGTTTCAAAGGCCGCCAAGTTGACCCGCTTGAAGTCGGAGCCGAGCTCAGCGTTCGCGCCGTCTTCACCGGACGCCTGCTGCAGCGCGGCGAGAACCTGGTGATCAAAGCCGAACTGGTTGACGCCTCTGACGGCGCGCTGTTGTGGGCCGAACAGTACTCCCGGAAATCCGACGACATCTTCGAGCTTGAAGACGAAATAGCGCGGCAGATTTCGGAACATCTGAAAGTCAAACTCAGCAGCGAGCAGCGACAGGGGCTGGCCAAACGTTACACAGACAACGCCGAGGCTTATGAGCTTTACCTGCGCGGGCGTTACTTCTGGAATCAGCGCAGCCTGCCGGGAATGAAGAAGGGGATCGAGTATTTCGTGCAGGCGATCAGGCGCGACCCGCAATACGCGCTGGCCTACGCCGGGATGGCCGATTGCTATTTGATGCTGAGCGTTTATCAGCTGCCGCCGCGCGAATTCGTGCCGAAGGCGCGGATGTTGGTCACGCGCGCGCTGGAATGCGACGACCAACTGGCCGAAGCCCACGCCTCGTTCGGCTCGCTCCTGTTCTGGTACGACTGGGATTTCGTGAAGGCTGAGCAGGAATACCAGCGCGCCATCGAACTCAACCCGAACCTTCCCGAAACGCATCAATGGCTGGCTTATCTTTACGGCGCGCAGAACCGCTTCGACGAAGCCTTCGATAAGATGCGCCGTGCGCAGAGCCTCGATCCACTCTCGATAGTGACCACCACGAACACGGGCGAGCTTCTTTACCGCGCGCGCCGTTTCGAAGAGGCCGCCGCGCAATGCGAGAAGGCTCTCGATATGGACGCGCAGTTCGCCAAGGCGCTTTACTGGCGCACGATGGCCTGGATCGCAAGCGACAAACTGACCGAAGCCGCAACGTTTCTGGAAGCCGCGATGTCAGGGCCGGACGAAGCGCGAGCCATCGCCTCAGTAATGCTGGCAGTAGTCTGCGCCCGCACCGGACGACGCGAACAGGCGCAGGGAATATTCGACCGGTTACGACAATTCGCCGAGAAAAACTACTTCCCGCCTTACTATTTCGCCGTCATCGCCGCCAGTCTCGGCGACAGCGACCAGGCTTTCGCGTGGCTCGATAAAGCCTATCAGGAGCGCAGCGGGTGGATGCCCTGGCTGAAACACGAGCCGCTGCTTGATAGTTTGAGTCAGGATGCGCGGTTCAGCGATCTGTTGCGGCGCGTGGGATTGGAGCCATAGCTGATACACGTGACCTTCACGGTTGATTTATTGCTGTGTGGTCAGGGCAGGCTTATACTCCCGGCTGATTACAGAAATGTTGATTCACCCGTATGGCAACCATCACCCGTCAGGAAATCGTTGAGGCGTTTGAACGATTGGGGCAATTGGCTGAAGCACGCGGAACAAAGGTTGAGTTGGCGCTGGTTGGCGGCGCGCTTATGGTGTTGGTCTTCGAGGCGCGTGACTCTACCCGCGACGTAGATGCAGTGATTCTCGCGCCGAGCAAAGCTAGCACAGTGCGGGAATTGGCTCAAATTGTCGCGGATGAGCGCGGCTGGCCGGATGATTGGCTCAATGATGGCGCGAAGGGCTTTCTGATTGGACTCAGTCACGGCCCCGTCGTGTTCTCGGCTCCGGGCATCGAAGTCCGTAGCCCTGTGATAGCGCAACTGTTGGCGATGAAGTTGTCGGCGTGGCGAGACGATGTTGACATTGCCGATGCGCGCCGCTTGCTTCAGGAAATGTCCGGGGCCCGTGAAGATATCTGGCGTGAAGTGGAGCCGTTTCTGATTCCCGGCAATGAATTGAAGGCCCAGTACGCTTTCGTAGATTTATGGGAGGCGCTTTATGGTGACACTTGAACAATTGGCCGAAGCCGCGCTTAACAGAGAAGGTCTCTTGCTTCGTAGCCTAACGCAAGACTTGTTGCGCGAGAATCCGAACCTGAGTGAGTGTCCGAAACCACAGACGAACGATTCACGTATTCTTGCCGCCGCCGCCTCACTGGTGGAATTGCTCGCGCTGCGATTACGCCAAACGCCACCGAACTGGACGAAAGATATCGGCGCGCTTCCAGAGCCGGTTTACTTGCTCAAAGCCGCTGAGACTATGAGACGTTTACGCGCATTGTGTGAGGTCGGCGCGCCGGAGCCGTTACGAAAACGCGGTTTTTATGCGCCGCCGAACTTCCTTGAGTTTGCCTGAGGTCGAAAAAATTCCAGATTTGGCGGCAGCAACTTAGATTACTTTCTTTCGGTCCATCCCCCAAAAGTCACAGAGCAGTCCGATAATAGCCTTTTGTTCGCTGCGACACTCCGACGGCATTACGAGATTCGGCGCATAAGCGTTGCTCTCAAATTCACGCGCTAAATCGAAAAGGTGCTTTAAGGATTCGTTTTTAGAGAAATGCTCTCCCAAAATTTCGGCTGGGAAAACATCGAGTTGCTCTTGGAACTCTTTCTTTATATTTGTCTTGGTAAACAAATCCGCTTTTCCTGAACTTGCTAAAAGATTCAGCGCCATATCGATGACTTCCCTTGCTCTCTCCGGACCAGCCTCACCGTATCGTAGCCCTTCAGTGAATTTCACTATGCGTTCGCCTACCTCCAGTTGAGAGAAAGTTCGCGACGTGAAGTCGAGAGAAATAAGAAAATAGGAAATTATCAAGTAGAGCAGCCGAACGATTGGTTGGGTGTTGCCAGTCGCAAGGAACTCCTTCAACAGGAGGTGAATACCCTCTAGAAAATCATTGCAGGTGTTAAAGTCGAGGCCTCCGATCAATTTGGCTTTTGCGTCTCTATACCAACGCTGCCAAAAAACGTTTCTATCAACGACACTGTGGCCTTTTATTAAGGCATGCATTTCTTCCTCTGTCACCCGGCCTGTTTTGTTGTATCCACTAATGACCCGTTGAAAGAAATCGCCGAGCAACACTGTCACGCCATTAATTGCGCCGAAATCGCGTGTCTCCCTTCGGTTATCACTCGTTACAACAATTGCTCGCTCCACACCCAAAGCTTCCCTTAACCCCTTCGTCCAGAAAACTCGCTCCATCGCCTGAGGGGTTTTTCTTCGCTTG
Organism: Acidobacteriota bacterium; assembly: GCA_022072205.1. GTDB lineage: Bacteria > Acidobacteriota > Blastocatellia > RBC074 > RBC074 > JAJVID01. The sequence continues at coordinate 3,643 of JAJVID010000158.1, read as the reverse complement.
ATGTCAACACAGACTCTCTCTCTAAATAGAGAGGTCGACTTTCCGTAAAGCCAAAGGTCTACATCCGTGACATCAAAAGATTTGAATTGAAAAAGTGCCCCTCTGACAACAAAGTATCCCATCTCTATAAAATAACTCCGAAGGGCTTCTTCTCCTTCAAGTCCCTTTGCCTCGTAATCTTTTGTCATTATCGTATTCCCCCTGTCCTAATATCCCGCAATAAATTGGCCACGCTTTTTTTGAGCGGCGGCGACTGCCGTTTACGTTGCATGATGCGATTAGCCTCTGGCCCTTGATAAGTGGTTGCTGAAACAGAAGGTAAGTGAAGAAGTGATTCTGTACTAGCCTCGCCTTCAGTTATGACGGCCAAAGCAAGTTCGCCGACTTCCCTTTTAAGGAGCCGCATTGTGAACATACCGTGTCCTGCAGGGCTGACCTTCAACACCCCTTTCATTTCTAAAACTTTATAGTCGTGCCCGATTGCAGTCGCTGGTCCCACCGACTTGCCTGCAATCAATTTTCCCAACAACGCTTCGATCATTCTGATTCGGCCACGGCTATCCGGGCTAGTTGTTATGCCGTATGTCAAAGAGGTCACGAAAGCTTTGGCCAAGTCAAATGCATCATCGACAACTGACAATGAAAATTTCGAAAAAGCAGCCGGGCGCGTCACAAAAACGAAAGAACCCCGCTCATTTCCAATCGAGTTCTCGTCAACAAAGCCTATCGCGCAGAGCTTGGAATATAGCGTATCACCCGCTATGGCCATCGCATCCGCTCGCGCAAGACATCCAACAGCGGTCAGGCGCGTCAAGAGATGTTGAACCTTTTTTTGATCTGCAGAACTGAGGGAGGAAATGACGGCGTTGGCCTTTGCCATCTCTCCGTGGCGGAAGAGATTCCCATTGAAATAAATTTTTTCTTCTCCCTCTGACAGATCTTCGAAATCAAAAAAGCCAATTTCCTCATACTGTCGAAGAATATCTTCGGTTTCTTGTGAGCTTATTTCATATGCGTCGGATATGTATTCTGCGGCGTGCTCTTTCTTCATCGGCAGATCTGAAGTCTGTTCAGACAAATCAATTGCCGCTCTTTCGCAAGCCTTTGGTGAAACTTCTTCAAGTATTGCTGCGGTTTTTTCGAGCACTTGCCCCGACGTGAGTCCTAAAACTTCAATTCCGTGCTCCCCCTTATCGATCAATCTTTGCCGCTCAAGCTCATTTAATATGGCGGGAAGTTCAAGGCGTGTATGTATTCCATTGGCCTGAGACAAGGCATTCATTTTGTCGTTAGTAATGCTGGAGTCCTCAGAACCGGTAAAAGCATTGAGAACACTTCCGCGCTTGCCTGCAAAACTAATTTGTTCGTAATCAGGTGTGAGTTCTACCGCTCGTAGTTTTTGGCTGTGGTGGATGACCCAAGCGCCAATTGTTTTATCGTTCATCTTTTCCCCTTCCTCATCGCATTCCCTTTAGCATTTTGGATATTTAAAGAGGCCGTCTTTGAGGTATCGTTGCATTTTCAACGGCCAAATGATGATTGAAGATTGTTGAAGCCCCTTTGACATATAGTGCGAGGCGCTCTTGGCTGGGGCACGACTCTGGCTACGATTCGCCCTTATGCCCACTAACGTTCATCGAAGACTTCATTCAACTCTTCCTCATTGATTCGCGCGTACTGCATAGAATATGCGGCGTTCTTGTATCCAAGCTGACGTTGAACGGAGGCAATATTACCGTTTTTTTCAATTAAATGCTGTCCTTGTGCGTGACTTACGATCGAAGATGCAGACGTGAGAGTGAAGCGACAGAGCGTAAGGCTCGCCCCAAAAGAATCTGTAACGAAAAGGATCTTCCTCAGTCGCTCAACCGCACCCGCGCGTCAATCAAAGAAATTCCCTCGCCGTTCGGATGCACGAGCGCCGGGTTTAGATCAATCTCCGCAATTCGAGGCGCGGCTTCGGCCAATGCGCCAAGAGCCAGCAGTAATCGTTCGAGCGCCGTGACATCGGCTGGCGGCGAGCCTCGATAGCCTTTCAGCAAACGCGACACGCGGGTCTCTTCGATCATTTCTGAAACGTCGCGGTCGGTCAGCGGCAGGACGCGGAAGACTACATCTTCAAACAATTCCACCATCACTCCGCCGGAGCCGAATGCTACGAGCGGGCCGAAGACCGGATCGTTGGTGACTCCGGCCAGAACTTCGACGCCGGATTTTGCCATCGGTGACACGGTGGCTGCGGTCAACTCGACGCCGTGCGAAGCCAGTTGCGCGGCGAGACGGTTGTAACCGTCAGCGGCTTCGGCTGGAGGAATGTTCAACAAAACTCCGCCGACATCGGATTTGTGCAGGACTGAAGGCTCGTGAATTTTCATTGCGACCGGGCGGTTGAACGCTGCGGCTGCGGCTGCGGCTTCTTCGGCTGAACGCGCAACGCTCAGAGACGTCAACTCGATTCCGGCGGCGCCGAGCAATATTGCGGCATCGGTTTGCGACAACCAACCCGCACGGTTGCTGGTCATCACTTGATCAATCGCTTCGCGGTTGATTGGGATTGGGACGATGTGGCCTGCAGGTTTTGCTCGCCACGAACCGTAACGCGCGGCGGCGCTGATGGCTGCGATTGCTCCCTCGGGAAAATCGTAAACGGGCACGACGCGTTCGCCCGCGTTGATCACCGACAATCTCGCCTGCGGATCGAGAAAGACCGCCACGATTGGGCGCGTCTGGTTCGGGTGGGCGCTGACGACTTCGCTGATGACGCGGGCGACTTCGGCTGATGGCGTGACCAGCGGCGGAATGAAGATGACCAGGATCGCGTCCAGTTCGGGTTCGTCGCAAAGCGCTTCCAGACAGGCTCGATATTGTTCGGGACCGGCGCCGGCGATCATATCCACCGGATTGTTGATCGCGGCCGTCGCGGGCAGAGCCTGACGAAGCTTTTCTTTTGTCGCTTCGCTGAGCGCCGGGACTTTCAAGCCGGCGGATTCGGCTGCGTCAACGGCCAGGATGGCGGGGCCTCCGGCGTTGGTCAGAATGCCGATGCGATTGCCGGCTGGGATCGGTTGAGACGCAAGCAGTCGCGCGACTGAGAAGAATTCCATCAGCGTGCCCACGCGAATGATGCCGGTTTGGGCGAAGAGGGCGTCGGCTGCGCGGTCTGAGCTTGCGAGCGCGGCGGTGTGGCTCGACGCGGCGCGCGCTCCGGCGGGCGTGCGGCCGGATTTGACCGCGACAATCGGTTTGCGGCGCGCCACACGGCGGGCGATGCGCGCGAAGCGTCGTGGGTTACCGAAACTTTCCAGATAGAGCAGAATCACTTCGGTCGCGTCGTCAGCCTCCCAGTATTGCAACAGGTCGTTGCCTGAAACATCGGCGCGGTTGCCGATGCTGGCGAAGGACGAAACGCCGAGGCCGAATTGATCGAGTTGATTGAGAAGCGTCAATCCGAGCGCGCCGGATTCAGAGCTGATCGCGATGCCGCCTGAGGGCGGGTTTGCCGGGGCGAACGTGCCGAGCATTCGCACTTCGCCTATTGCGTTGACCAGGCCCATGCAGTTCGGGCCGACCAGCCGCATTCCCGACGAGCGGCAGATGCTGAGCAATTCGTCCTGCGCGGTTTTTCCTTCCGCTCCGGTTTCGG
>JAJVID010000087.1:16199-30249 GCA_022072205.1 Acidobacteriota bacterium | reverse complement strand
AATTCAATCGCCGCCGTCGAAGCGGGCGCGACACACGTGCAGGGCGTGATGAACGGTTACGGCGAGCGATGCGGCAACGCCAATCTTTGTTCGGTGATTCCGAATCTTGAATTGAAGATGAACCGCCAATGCCTGCCCGACGGCAAATTGAAGCTGCTGACGCACACCAGCCGCTACATCAACGAAGTGGCCAATCTGGTTCCGAACGAGCGCGCGGCTTTCGTCGGACGCAGCGCGTTCGCGCATAAAGGCGGCATTCACGTTTCAGCCGTCGCCCGCGCGAAAGAGACCTACGAACACATCCATCCCGAAGATGTCGGCAACGAGACGCGCGTGTTGATCAGCGATCAATCGGGCGTCAGCAACATCCGTTTCAAAGCCGACGAATTGGGCGAAGAATTCAATAAGAATCCCGAAGCCGCGCGACGTTTGCTCGCGCAGTTGAAATCGCTCGAACACGAAGGCTATTCGTTCGAGGACGCCGAAGCTTCGTTCCAACTGCTTGCCTGGAGCGCGCTCGGTCGTCGCAACAATTTCTTTGAGCCGGTCGAATACCGCATCTGGATTGGTTCATCAGGCAATCCTGAAGCGGTTGTGCGCGTGAAGATCGCGGACGACGAGATGCACACGGCCAGCCTGGGCGTAGGCCCGGCGCACGCGCTCGATCAGGCATTGCGAAAAGCGTTGCTGCCGCATTATCCGCAGATCGAGAAATTTCACTTGATTGATTTCAAAGTTCGCATTCTGGACGGCGAGAACGCCACAGCCGCCAAGACGCGCGTCCACGTCGAAACCAGCGACGGCGAACGCTCGTGGAACACCGTGGGCGTTGGCGAAAACATCATCGCCGCAACGTGGCAGGCGATTGTCGAAAGCATCGAATACGGATTGCAGGCCAGCAGGCAATAAAATAACCAAACGGTTGTTGAATTATGGCGCCGCGTGTTTTATGATGCCCGGCGTCGTCATTTATTTGATTTATCACTTATCGAAGACCGATGAATTACAAGGCGAGCACAAATTGTTATGCCACCATTGACACGCGCTGTTGTTGTTGCTGCTAACAGTGCGCCCGCGTCTTTGCTCGACCTCATCGGAAACACGCCGCTAATCAAGCTTACTAATCTGGTTGAGAATCCGCGCGCCGAAATTTACGGCAAAGCGGAGTGGGCGAATCCGGGAGGTTCAGTCAAAGACCGGCCTGCGCTGAAAATGATTCTCGAAGGCGAGCGCACGGGCGCGCTCACCCGCGACAAAATCATCATTGACGCCACGAGCGGCAATACGGGCATCGCCTACGCGATGATCGGCGCCGCGCGTGGCTACCGCGTCAAATTGTGTCTGCCGAAAAACGCGAGCGAGGAACGCAAACGGATTTTGCAAGCGCACGGCGCGGAGCTTGTGTTGACCGATCCGCTCAGCGGTTCCGACGGCGCGATTCTGGCCGTGCGCGAAATCGTCGCCGCCGATCCCGACAAATACTTCTATCCCGATCAGTACAACAATCCGGCCAACTGGCGCGCGCATTACGAAACGACCGGCGTCGAAATCTTCGAGCAGACCGGCGGGCGCATCACCCACTTCGTCGCGGGCCTGGGCACGAGCGGAACGTTCACCGGCGTGGGCCGCCGTTTGCGTGAACTCAAACCCGGCGTGAAGCTGATCTCGATGCAGCCCGATTCGCCGTTTCACGGCCTCGAAGGTTTGAAGCACATGGAGACGGCCATCGTGCCGGGCATTTACGATCCGGCGCTCGCCGATGAAAAGATCGAAATCAGCACGGAAGAGACCCACGCGATGATTAAACAACTGGCGCGCGGCGCCGGCTGGTTCGTCGGCATCTCATCCGCAGCCAACGTGGTTGCGGCGATGAAGGTCGCCCGGCGAATTGACGAAGGCGTGATCGTCACAATCCTTCCCGACAACGGAAGCAAATATTTGAGCGACAAATTCTGGAACGAGGAATGAGCGTTAAACTGACACCCGAACAGGTTGAACAAATCAAACGCCACGGCGAGCAAACCTTCCCGGAAGAATGCGGAGGGCTGCTGCTGGGCGTAGTCGTAGACGGCGCGCGCGTCATCCGTGAAATCCTGCCGCTCGAAAATGTTCGCAAGGATTCGCGCCATAACCGCGTCGAGCTTGATCCGCGCGATTACCTGCGCGCCGAACGCGAAGCGGCGAAACGCGATTTGGGAGTCTGGGGTTATTACCATTCGCACCCGAACCATCCCGCGATCCCATCGGGCTTCGATCTGGAGCACGCGCCGTTCATTGAATGGTCTTATTTGATAGTTTCAGTGCGCGACGGTAAAGCTGAGGAATTGCGCGCCTGGAGGGTGCGCGAAGACCGTTCGCAATTTGACGAAGATACGTTGACCGTCACTGAGACATCATCGGCGAAACTTTCGACTTAAAACAGTTAAAGAGGAGAAAACGTCATGCCATCTATTTCAATTCCAACCGCGCTTCGGCAATACGCTGGCGGCCAGGCATCAGTGAATGTCGAAGCGGCGCACATTGGCGATGCGCTCGCCAAACTGACCGCGCAGTTCCCCGATTTGCAAAAACACCTCTTCGACGTTTCGGGCAAGCTGCGCAGTTTCGTCAACGTTTACGTCAACGACGAAGACATTCGCTATCTGCAAAAAGAAGACACTGCGATCAAAGACGGCGACGAGATCAGCATCATTCCGTCCATTGCCGGCGGATCGGGCTGCGCCGTCGAAGAGGCGCCGGTCGAGGCGAAGAGCGCCGAGTTGCCTGAGTTGAACAAAGACGAATTGGCGCGCTACAGCCGGCATTTGATCCTGCCTGAAGTCGGGATGGAAGGTCAGCGCAAACTGAAAGCCGCGAGCGTGTTGTTGATCGGCGCGGGCGGATTGGGTTCGCCGCTCGGCTTGTATCTTGCTGCGGCGGGCGTCGGGCGGCTGGGGTTGGTTGATTTCGATGTGGTTGATCACAGCAATCTGCAACGGCAGGTTCTGCACGGCACCAAAGATGTCGGGCGAAAGAAGCTGGCGTCCGCCAAAGACCGCATCGCCGACATCAACCCGCACGTGCAGATTGACACCTACGAGCTTGCGCTCCGGTCGGAGAACGCGCTCGGCATCGCCAAAGACTACGACATCATCATTGACGGCACGGACAATTTTCAGACGCGCTATCTGGCCAACGACGCAAGCGTGCTGCTCGGAAAACCCAATGTTTACGGCTCGATTTTCAGGTTTGAAGGTCAGGCGTCGGTTTTTCATCCGAAAGCTGGCGGGCCGTGCTATCGTTGTTTGTATCCTGAACCGCCGCCGCCGGGCCTTGTTCCGTCGTGCGCTGAAGGCGGCGTGCTCGGCATTCTGCCCGGCGTCATCGGAATGATTCAGGCGACTGAGGCCGTGAAACTGATTCTCGGCGAAGGCGAGCCGCTGATCGGGCGATTGCTGCTCTTCGATGCGCTGAAGATGAAGTTCCGCGAGTTGAAGCTGCGGCGCAATCCTGAATGCCCGCTGTGCGGCGACAACCCGACGATCAAGCAGTTGATTGATTACGACCAGTTCTGCGGCGTCACTCCGCAACCGGCGACCGAGGTTTCAGATTGGGAAATCACGCCGCTTCAGCTCAAACAGCGATTGGACAGTGGCGAGCGCGTGACGATCATTGACGTGCGCGAACCGCACGAATGGCAGATTGCGAACCTTGAAAATTATGGATCGCGGTTGATCCCGCTCGGACAATTCGCCAACCGCATTGGCGAAATCAATCCTGACGACGACATCGTCGTGCACTGCAAAATGGGCGGGCGCAGCGCGAAGGCTTACGACGCGCTGAAGAAGGCCGGCTTCACGAAGATCAAGAATTTGAAAGGCGGCATCCTGGCCTGGGCCGATCAGGTTGACCGCACGATGCAAAAGTATTGAAGACGATTCACGCGGGTTTCGCCGGTGCGCCAAGGCGCGAGCGGAAGCGTATCGGAAAGCGAAAGAGCGTCAGGAATTCTGAGAATTCCCGACGCTCTTTTCGCTTTCAACCGCAATGCTGCCAATCACGCAGCCGGATCAACGACGGAAGCTTTTTATGGGCAAGCTCCATTGAACAACCTGCTCCCGGTGAGAAATTGCCCCGCGCGACGCGGCGCCTGCCACAGACCCAGATAGTCAACGTTCTCACCTGTTGCGTCAACCACAGGTCTCAAACAGACATTGCCTCCCACTGACACTCCGGCGTCAATCGTAACCGCATGGTTTGGAGCGATGGTAAAAGTGACGCCGCTGATCTGAACCGATCCGCGTTGCGCCACCTCGCTCAAAGCTGTCGGGAAGGGAGGGGCCGGGTCTGTAGGCCGCTTACCGTAGCCCTGAACGACAGCGCGAGTGAGGACACCTGAAATAGTGTTGCCTGTACCAGCGATCTTTTTGCTACCGCTCGTAATCCAGTTGAACATGTCAATCTTGAGTTCGTAGCAAGCGTTCACATCCTTCGAGACGACACTGCTCAGCGAAAAGTTCGGAGCCAGCGGAATGTTGGCTACGCCGTCAACTCCGAGAACTTCAACGCTGTTATCACATATGAAATTCGGGCCGGTTTCAAAGGATGTGACAAAGCCGCTGATCGGCCCCTGGTAATCGAAGGGATTTGGATCGCCGACAAAGCCCACACCGGCTGAGAAGTAAAGGTTCGGAGCCGTGCAGATCGTCAAGGTCCGAAACGGATTGGGATTAACCGTCGCTGCGCCCGAAAGCTCGCCGTTGTTGTTGATTGAGCCAGTGATGCGCACAGGGTTCGGGCCAACAGCCGCCGCAACCATTCCTGTTGTCGGAAAGGTCGCGCCATTGATCTTGATTGAATCGGCTCCGACCGCGCCAACCACTCCGGTGATGTCCAACAAACGAGCGACGTTCGGGGAAGCAGCGAGGCTGGTGATCAACTGGAGCCTGATGCGCCCGTCACCATCAAGATAGACACCCATTGCGCGCCCTGTGCCGACAATCTGCCAGACTTCCGATCTCCGGATGGCGATTCCGAGACCGGTTCCAGTCACCACTTGCACGGCATCGAGAAAGAAAGTATCGGTTCCGGCAGCGATGACAAATGTCCTGCCTGCAATTGTGATTGAACCGTCCTTGGCGCAATCCGCCGGATGGTATTCTGTGACTGCTCCCTGGATAAGCATTGGAAGATAAGCCTGAGCCTGCGCAGATACCGAGGTCAAGGCTGAAACGGTGATGAACACTGTCAGGCTAAAAACCAGGAATACTACTCTTTTCATGTGAACTCCTTTCATGTGGTTTTCCCACTTGCCGAGATTTACTGAGATTGATAGTTGAGCAACGCTTCTTATCTGTGTGTTTGGAAAACCTGTCTTTGATAGCGTTCAAAGAGCGGAATTCGCCCGCCGTGCCCGGCTCACCCAGATAAACCTGCTACAAACAGTTCTCCCAAAACCCCACGCAAGCCTTCTGTAGCAGGCTTGAGAGCGCTATCGGGCAAGACACGACTTTTTGGGGAACTACTGGGCTATATCGAGAATATGCACACAACCAATGCGCAACCTGACCGTGACTGCGCATCTCGTTCACCAACGGCTTCTCCGTGTACACCCATATAAGCGGAATTGAGCGGCGAAATGGCTCACGCCGTCAAAAAAAAATCGTTTTGCGCGGGCGGTTTTCATCACGGCGTGTTCCATAAAAAATACAGAATAAAGATCAGCGCCGGAATTAAGACTAGTCCAAATATCGCTCCGACCAGGATCGCTTCGTTATGCCTTCGCGCAAATTTCTCCAGCCGGTAACGCAAAGTGTAGGGGTGAGCTTTGACTGCCGCGCCTGCCAGATAGCGCGACAGATCTTCGATCAGGTCTCCGGCGGATTGATACCGGTGTCTGACATCCTTGTGCAGCGCCTTGAGCGCAATCCGATCCAGACCGCCTTTGAGAGCTTTGCGGAGTTGCGCGGGAGTGGTTGAACGCGCGGCGCTCACGGCTTCTGCGTTGCGCGCGACGCGCTCTCCGCCGCAATGGAACGCGTCCTTGAAGCTGTGATTGACAGCCTTGCTCGGGCGCTTGATGTCCGCATCCCTGATCACACGCACGATTTCACCCATCGTATGATTATTGAAGTGGTGCGGGCGATGGCCGCTCAGCAACTCGTATAACACAACACCGAGGCTGTAAATATCACTGGCTTCGGTTATCGCGCCGCCCAGGGCCTGTTCCGGACTGGCGTATCCGGGCGTCATCAAATGAACGCCGGAGCGTGTCAATTGCAGCATCAGGCCGTAATCGTCCGGTTTGATCAGCTTAGCGATGCCGAAATCGAGAAGTTTGACCTCGCCCTGATCAGTGACCAGGATATTGCTCGGTTTGAGATCGCGGTGAATCACCAGATTGCGATGAGCATGTTCGACCGCGCGGCAGACCTTGATGAAAATAGCCAGACGCTCGGCAAGCGATAGCTTTTGGCGGTCACAATATTCGGTAATTGGCGAGCCAGGCACGTATTCCAGCATGAGATATGGCCAGCCGTCCGCAGTCCTGCCGCCATCGAGTAATCGAGCGATGTTGGGATGGTTGAGTCGCGCGAGTATTCGTCGCTCGCGTTTGAATCGGCGCCCGATTTCGTTTGTGTCGAGCGCCGGCGTGATGAGTTTCACGGCAACCTCATGCTCGAAGGCCCCATCCACACGAAGTGCGAGATAAACCACGCTCATTCCACCCCGCCCAATTTCGCGCCCAAGTTGATAAGCTCCGATGCGGCGTCCTATCTGCTCGCAGGGGTTGAAGGCACTGGGATCAATGATCAATGGCTTTTCCATGAAATCATCGGCCATCTTTAGCGCCGCTAGTATCTGCCACACTTCATCACGCGTCTCCTCGTCCGGGCAGAGCGCGTCCAGAGCCGACTCGCGGGCGTGCGGTTCAAACTCCCACACGGCGTCGAAGGCGTTCTTTACTCCCCGCCAGAATTCGAGCGGCCTTGATTCCGACCTCATGGCTGCACTTTCCTCCGGGCTGAAACGCGGCTGATCTCAAACAATTGCGGAAGGACGATCAGTCCGGCCGAGCAATCAGTGTGACGCTATCCTTGCTTTATTGACCTTTATCGGTCTCTATTGGCGATGATTTCCGTATCCAAATACAGAAAGCGTAAAATGGCGGGAAAATGGCTCATGGCGCGCAGGAAAATTTTGCTTTGGCCCAGTCAATCGGCTATATTGCCCTGGCCGGCATTAAAACCTCGGACAGTCACCTTGGATATCATCAACATTGTTCCGGAGGAGAGCTTATGAATTCCCCCGATTCATTTGACTTCACGGGTCTGCTCGTAAAATGGCGCAAGGGCGATGAAGAGGCCGGTGAGGCGATAATTACGATGATCTATCAGGAGTTGCGCCGCCTGGCTCAGTACTACATGAATAAGGAGCGTACGGATCACACCCTGCAGGCGACGGCGCTGGTTCACGAAGCTTACGTGCGGCTGTTCGGCGAAGCCGAGATAGAATTTCAGAACCGCGCGCATTTTTTCCAGATTGCCGGACGGCAGATGCGCCGCGTTTTGATTGATCACGGGCGGGCGTTGCGCGCGGAGAAGCGCGAAGGAGAGCGGGTCAAATTCCCGCTTGATTATGCGCGGGGACTAACCTGGGAGCGCCCTGAAGACTTGCTGGCGCTGGAGGAGGCGCTTACCCATCTTGAACGGTTTTCCGCACGCGCCGCCCAGATCGTCGAATTACGTTTTTTCTGCGGATTGACCGAACAGCAAGCGGCGGATGCGCTGGAAATCTCGCGGGCGACCCTCAAGCGCGACTGGGGATTCGCCAAGGCGTTCATCTACCGGCAATTGACCGGCGAAGAACTGGTGGAGGAGCCTGCCGACATTTGAGCCAATCTGAAACGACGACAGGCTAAAACGAGCGCAGACGGCATCGAAAAAGAAAGACGCTTGCCTCAATTGCCGATGTTGATCTTCGCCACGTTCGACACACGGCCATCAACCGTCACCACCACATCAACCATCCCCCGCCCGCGCAACGCCTGCGGCAGTTTCACGTTGACCTGATCCACTCCCACCAATCGCGAATGCGCGCCCAGATAATCCACCGAGAGAGCAACGCCGCCGATGGTCACGCGAACGGCGCTCAGACTGCTGCGGCGGCGCATTCCCGTTCCATAAAGAATCAGATAATTGGGCTGCGTGGCCGTTCCCACCGTCACCGCGCGCGCCGTGCCGTTGGTGTTCGCTACGGACTGATATGAAACGCCGTCGAATGTCGTCTGAGCCGCCGCGATCCCCTGTCCATTGGCGGACACAGTGAATGTGCTCGGACTGATGTTTTCTGTCGTCACTGTTCCCGTGCCGATGACGGCGCCGTTGTACATAACTTTGACCATTGCCGTTCCTGCCCCAACACCTGACGGCACAACGAAATTGATCTGCGCCGGCGAGACAAAGATCAGTTGCGCGGCGATGTCGTTCACCGTGACGGAAACTCCTCCGAGCGAGGTAGGCAGCGGAAACGAAGTCGCGTTCACAGTGGATTGAGTAAACTGGCTGCCGAAGGTCGCAACAATGGCGTCAGGCGAGATTGTCTGAAAGAAATTCGCCGCGTTCACGGTTCTGACGGTTTGCGTGGGCGTACCGCCGGCGCCGCCGATTGTCGCGTCAACGAAGCCGCCGAAATCAGTCGTCCAGTACCATTTGTAAATCGTACTGGCGCCGTACTCGCGCGCAATGCCGATTACTTTGTAATTCGGATTGAGCATCGTGGCGTTGTGGCCGGCGGAATTCTTCCACTGGTTGAATGTGCGAACGGCGTCGTTGTAACCGGCGGCGATGTTCTCGCCCATGGCGGTTTGATAGTTGTAGCCGAATGCGGCCATTCGCACGAAAGGGTTACGGCCCTGGCTGTCAATATGACTGAAATAATTCTTCGCCGCCATATCGGCGCTATGCCATTCCGATGCGCGCGTTACCGCAATCGAGGCCGCAAGCTGACCAAGCCCGTTCTGCGCCCGGTATTCATTGATCAGCCTGAGCATCGTCTGCTCTTCGGCGTCGAGCGATTGCGCTCTGGTCTGCGCCCCGAAAGCGATGACAATAGTAAATAGAAGAGAGAAGGAAAAGACACACCAACGACGTACAGTCTGTGAATTGCCAGACCGGATCATAAACATTGCTCCTTATGCGCCTCGACACGAGTGAACGGAGGAGTTGTAGGGACGCAGTTCTATCCGTACCTGTGATTGCAGGCGAAATGAGAGATGCTAATGTGAAATGATTCCGCGTATCAGGTGAGTGCAGCTACGCGAGGGAACTATATGTATTGACGGCCATCGGCAATGAGGCAACTGTTCTTATCTGTAATTGATCGATTTTTGAAGGGGAATGCTAACGAAAGATCAGCGCCGAAGACCGGAGACTTCATTCGGGCGGGACACGGCCATTTTTTAGCACAGGGTAATGCTGGTGTAAATACATTATTTCGGAGAACTACATTAAAGATCGGAGCGTCAGCGGCAGGTCACGCAAACTTATTTCTGACCGCCCACGCTCGCGGTATTCCTCCAGTGATGTGTATAATCAATCGCTCAACTACAACCTAATTCAATCCACTGGAGGCATAAATCCTTAAATGACCAATACCGTCAAACGAGTCGGGCTGGCCTATTCGGGCGGACTCGACACTTCGATCATCATCCCCTGGCTGAAAGAAAAATACGATTGCGAAGTCGTCGCAATCGCGGGCGACGTCGGACAGGCCGAAGAACTGGCCGGCTTGAAGGAGAAAGCCATCGCCACCGGCGCGGCTGAAATCTACATCGAAGACCTGCGCCACGAATTCGTCACTGAATACATCTGGCCCACTCTGAAGGCCGGCGCCGTCTACGAGCACAAATACCTGCTCGGCACTTCGTTCGCCCGACCTGTGATCGCCAAACGCCAGGTCGAGATCGCCAAACAGACTGGCTGCGATTCACTCGCGCACGGATGCACAGGCAAAGGCAACGATCAGGTCAGGTTTGAATTGACCTTCAAAGCGCTCGCGCCCGAAATGGCCGTGATCGCTCCCTGGCGCGATTGGGACATCGTCTCGCGCGAGGACGCGATTGATTACGCCAACGAACGTCAGATTCCGATCACCGCCAGCCGCGAAAAAATCTATTCGCACGACCGCAACATCTGGCACCTCTCGCACGAAGGCGGAATTCTGGAAGACCCCGCGAACGAACCCGAAGAGTCAATGTTTGAATTGACCGTCTCGCCGGAAAAAGCCCCGGACAAGCCGGAATACGTCGAGATCGGTTTTGAGCGAGGCGCGCCCATCAGCGTCAACGGCGAACATCTCGACCCTGTGCCGCTCGTCGAAAAGCTGAACGAGATTGGCGGACGCAACGGATGTGGCCGCGTTGATCTGGTCGAAAATCGTCTGGTCGGGATGAAATCGCGCGGCGTTTATGAGACTCCTGGCGGCACATTGCTGCTCACGGCCCTGCGCGAACTCGAGTCGCTTTGCCTCGACCGCGAGTCGGCGCATTACAAAGAAATCGTCGCGCACAAATACGCCGAGATGGTCTATTTCGGCCAGTGGTTCACGCCGCTGCGCGAGGCGCTCGACGCCTTCGTCAATAGCTTGATGGCGCCGGTGAGCGGCGATGTGAAGCTGAAACTTTATAAAGGCAACGTCATCGTCGCCGGGCGCACTTCGCCGAACACGCTCTATCGGCCCGACCTGGCTTCGTTCACGATGGGCGCGAGCTACGATCAGAAGGACGCCGCGGGCTTCATCAACATCTTCGGTTTGCCGCTGAAGGTCAAAGCTCTCACTCAGAAATAACCATCACCGGAAGCGAAGCGGGCGGCGTCAAACACGCGCTCGCTTCGCCAGTTCTCCAATCAAGATCGCCATTCAAGAAAGGATGTTCAATGATTCGATTTGCAGTTTCTCGCATCAACCTGATCTTCCAATCCTCCAAAACAGTTCTTCTTCTCGCGCTTCTCTTGATCACATCATTCGCCGCGGCCTGCAGCGGGGCGAAACAAAATTCCGCTTCCGACTCATCAACCGCTTCATCAAGTTCCTCGTCATCATCCGCTGGCAGCGGCGCTTTTGAAGGCGCGATCACGGCCAGGATGTTCGGGGGCGATCGGCCAATTGAAATTAAGTATGCGATCAAGGGGACTCGCACTCGCGTTGAAACGCAACTCTCGCAGGGCAGCGCGCAGACGGGCGTGATGCTGATGGATCTATCTTCAGGCGAGCAGACGATGCTGATGCCGCAGACGAAAACATACATGACCATGAACTGGGGCGAGATGGCCGGCACGATGATGAAAGATGTCCCGGACGAAACTTTCAAAGCCACCACGACCGGCAAGACCGAGACGGTCGCCGGATTGACCTGCCAGCATTGGCTCATCGGCGACGAACAAAACATGGATGTTTGCATGGCGAAAGGGCTGGGCTATTTCGGCGGCGGCGGACAATCCGGCGGCATCTTCGACAAACTGAAAGGCCTGGCGTTGGGCGACAAGATGAAGGCGCAACTCGCGGCCAATCCAGAATTCGCCAAATTCGTCGAAGGCGGCGCGTTCCCGCTCAAGATCGCGCAGATCGAAAACGGCCAGCCGAAGACGATCATGGAAGTGACCAGCGTCGAACGAAAATCGCTGGACAACGCGCTCTTCACCGTGCCGCCGGATTACAAGAAGATGGAGATTCCGGGATTGCCGGGAATACCGACGGGTAAGAGATAGTCTCAAGCTCAGATCGGTTTGCGATTGCGTTGGCGGATTCACCGCTGTGATTGGCTTGTGATGGTGGGGCAATTTGGCAAATGGTCCCACTAAAAAAACTACAAAGGAACTTACTTTCATGAACCGTCGAGAATTCATTCAACAAACCACCCTTGCCGCCGCTGCAACCGCAGCGATGGATTTCACCGCCGAAGCCAAAGTCAACTGGCCCGTCGGCTGTTTCAATCGTCCCTGGACGAAATGGTCTTTCGATGAAACGCTGAAGCAGATCAAAGCCGCGGGATACAAATCCACGGGCCTGCTCAGCCGCACGCGGGAAGAGCAGTTCATCGGCGCGAACGCCACGCCGGAGTACCTGGAAAGCTTGAAGAATCGGTTGGCGGCGAGCGGCCTTGTGGCCAATATGGGCGCGCTGCATTCGCGCCACAACATCCCGCTCGAAGATTCGATCAAGGACGTCCGCAAGCAGATAGACAACGCCAAATTTCTCTCGCTGAAATTCGTGCTGTCGTTCGGCGCGGACAATCCTGAACAGTTCGCGCATTATTTCAAGGTGATGAGCGACGCCGCCGCTTACGCTCAGGAGAAAGGCGTCAAGCTGGTGATGAAGCCGCACGGCGGCATCAGCGGCTCTTCCGAAGAGATTCTGCGCGTGATCAAAGAGGTCAATCATCGCAACTTCGCGATCTGGTACGACGCGGGCAACATCATCCATTACACCGGCAAAGACCCTGTGGCTGAGATCGCCCCAATCGCCAAACACATCACGGGCTTCTGCGCGAAGGACTGCGGCGAAATGAAAGGCGACGTGATGATCCAGTTCGGCGCGGGCAAGGTTGATTTCGCCGCCGTCTTCAAGAAGCTGAAAGCCGGAGGATTCAACGGGCCGGTGATGGTCGAATGCTGCAAGGTGGGCGCGACGCCGGAAGAAACTACGGCGAACGCGCTCGCCAACCGCGAATTTCTGGAGAAGGTTCTGGCTTCGGTCTAAATTATGCTCATCGTCAATCGCCGCGACACGAAGGTCATCAGCACGCCGCACGGCTCAGAGATTCGTCCGCTCATTGATCGAACGACTTCGCCGATCAATCAATGCAGCCTGGCCGAAGAAACGCTGCCGCCGGGCGCGAGCGTCACGCCGCATCATCACGAGGTGATCGAAGAGATTTACTACATCATCGAGGGTGAAGGCGTGATGAAAATTGACGATGAAGAATGCGAGGTCGGCGCGGGCGACGCGATTTACATCCCGCGTTTTGCGCGCCACACGCTGACCAACACGGGCGCCGGGCCGATGAGACTTTTGCTGGTTTGCGGCCCGGCGTTTTTTTACGAGGATCATCGAACCAAGTGACGAGAGAGATCGAGCCGCTCGACATCATCATCATCGGCGGCGGGCCAACTGGGCTGGCCTGCGCGATTGAGGCGCAGCGCGCGGGCTTCAGCCATCTCGTGATCGAGAAAGGCTGCGTCGTCAATTCGCTCTACAATTACCCGGCGCAACTGGTCTTCTTCACCACGCCGGAATTGCTGGAAATCGGCGATCTGCCGTTCGTCTGCGAGCGCGAAAAGCCCGTCCGCATCGAGGCGCTGAAATATTACCGCCGCGTCGTTGATACCTATCAGTTACGCGTCAACCAGTATGAAAAAGTCGCGCGGGTAACAGGCTCCGACGGAAACTTTCTAGTCGAGACTGAATCAACGCTGACGGGCGAAAAGCATTCGTACCTTTCGCGCAAGATCATCGTCGCCATCGGCTATTACGATTACGCCAATCGGATCGGCATTCCGGGCGAAGATTTGCCGAAGGTTTCGCACTATTACAAAGACGCGCATCCGTTTTACGACCGCGAGGTGGCGATCATCGGCGGAGCTAATTCGGCGGCGATTGCCGCGCTCGATCTTTACCGGCACGGCGCGCGCGTGACGATGATTCATCGCGGCGAGCAGCTTCGCCGCACGATCAAATACTGGATTCTGCCCGACATCGAAAACCGCATCGCCAACGGCGAAGTCAAAGCGCATTTCCAAACCCTCGTCACCGAAATCAAACCGTCCACGATCCGCATTCGCAATCTTGCCACAGGCGAAGAATCGGAACTGCCGAACGACTTCGTCTTCGCGCTCACCGGCTATCACACCGACAATGATTTTCTGCGCTCGATGGGCATCGAGATTGATCCTGAAACGATGAAGCCGTCATTCAATCACGAGACGATGGAATCGAACGCGCGCGGTATTTATCTGGCCGGAGTCGTGACGGCAGGCAAGGAGACCGGGAAGATTTTCATCGAGAACGGGCG
>JAJVID010000087.1:0-16099 GCA_022072205.1 Acidobacteriota bacterium | reverse complement strand
CTGCCTTACGAACAAAAAGTCTTCGAGCATATTCATCGCGGCCCGGGCGGGTTGACCATTCCCGCGATCCTGTACGTCAACGGTTGCAGCCACATTCTGGAGAAGATGGCCAAATCGGGCGCGAACGTTCTGAGCATTGACTGGCGCATTGATCTGGCCGAAGCCCGGCGCAGAGCCGGCGATAAGGTTGCTTTGCAAGGCAATCTCGACCCGTGCGAACTGCTGGGCACGCCGGAGACGATCACTGAATCGGTCAAAGAGATTTTGAAAAAAGGCGGCGGCCTGGGTCACATCATGAATCTGGGACACGGCATTCTGCCGATGGTTCCGGTCGAAAACGCGCGCGCGTTTATCGAAGCGGCTAAGGCTGGGATCAAAGAGGTGGCGTGAAGGCAGCGGTCGTCATGGCATAATTTGGGGCAAAGGGGATTGTTCGAAGGAGGCTTTATGTTTGACACCGTGGTTGAAAAAGTCATTGCGGAAATTGATCAGCTTGATTCAGACCAGCAGAAGGAAGTGTTTGAACATTTGGAAAAGAAGGTGAATGGCAAACGTCAGCCCGGCGCGGCGATTACGCCAAAGATTGTTGCCGAGGATATTGGCAAAGATCGTTCGAAGCCGCCTGAATTCCCATTTACCCCGCGCGTTATTGGGACATACGAGCCTAAAGACCGCACGAAAGAAGATGAATGGTTACGGCTTCATCGCGATGAATACGCCTGGCAATGGGTAGCGTTGGACGGAGATCGTCTGGTCGGTCACGGTCATAACCTTAAGGAAGTCGCTGAAACTGCGAAACAAAACGGCGTAGACGACGCATTGTTTGTTCGAGTCGAACCGAGCGACGCTCTTCCGTGGGCAGGATTTTGACTATGTCTTTTCAACTCAACTTCAGCCACCGTCACAAGTACCAATACCTTGAAGCGGGGATCACATTGGACGTGGTTTTGAGCTATGGAGGAAATGAGTTTCAGTGTAAGGCCAAAGTTGATACCGGCGCGCAGTATTGCCTGTTTAGCAGAGAAGTCGGGGAGCTTCTGGGAATTGATGTCGAGAGCGGGGTCAGGCAAGACTTTAGAACACTGACCGGCGCATTAACAGCATTTGGCCATGAGCTTACAATTGGAACATTAGGCGAGTTGTTCCACACAACCGTTTATTTTGCGAAAGAGTACAACCTGCCACGTAATCTGCTTGGTCGCCAGGGCTGGCTCCAACTCGTTCGCCTCGCCATCATTGATTACGACGAGGAACTCTACCTGAGTCTTTACAACGATCAGATTTAAGCCATGACATACACCAAAATCGCCGAATACGACGGAATCACCGAATACAAATTCGACTCGAACGACCTGAAGCTGCCGCTCGCGCCGCGCCGGGCTGCGCCGGTAGTCGCCTTTATGGTTCTTTACCGCGTGGGTTCGCGCAACGAAGCCGTCGGCCACACCGGCTCGACGCGCCTGCTCGAACACGCGCTTTTCAAGGGCGCGCCGGAGACGATCACTGAATTGGTCAAAGAGATTTTGAAGAAAGGCGGGGATCAAAGAGGTGGCGTGAAGGCAGCGGTTGTTATGGCATAATTCGGAGCAGAATATATTGCTCGGAGGAGGCGCTATGTTGGACACAGCGGTTGAAAAGGTTATTACGGAAATTGAGCGACTCAGTTCGGAACAGCAGCGGGAAGTGTTTGAGTGTTTGGAAAAGAAGGTGAAAAGCAAGCATCAGTCTGGGGCAGCGAGCGCGCCAGAAACCGTTGGCGAGGCTCATTTGCCGATTACGCCGCAAGCCGCTGTGCATAAGCTCCCGATTAAAGACCGATCAAAAGAAAAAGCCTGGCTCGCAAGTCATCGCAATGAATACGTTGGCCAATGGGTAGCTCTCGATGGAGATCGCCTGCTAGGTTATGGCAAGAGTCTCAGAGATGTAGCCAAAGCGGCGGATGACGCCGGTGTCTTCGATGCGCTGATCTTTATTGTTGAAGATAGTGATAAACTGAACTTCACCCCACGAATAATCGGCAAAGCGCCTCCGCCCAAAGATCGCTCAAAAGAGTACGAGTGGTTGGAACAGCATCGCAAAGAATACTCCCATCAATGGGTGGCCCTCGATGGAGACAGGCTGGTCAGCAGTTCTACCGATTGTAGACTCGTAATTGACGAAGCCCGTCAGAATGGAGTTCCTGATGCCCTGATTATCTACGTTGAACCGCCTAACGCTCGATCTCTTATCATTTGGTAGCTGAGCAATCTCGCCGGTATCTCTTATGCCATTTCAATTGAGCTTCGATCTGCGCCATAAGTATAAATCGTCGGACGATGGAATCACGGTTGAAGCCAATCTGCAACGTGGCGATCTTTTTGTCGTTGCGGACGCCAAGATTGATTGTGGCGCGGAGGTCTGTTTATTCTCGCGAGAAATCGGAGAAAGGCTGGGAATCGAAATCGAATCCGGGCTGCCCAAGATATTGGGAACACTCACCGGCGATTTCCTCGGTTATGGCCACGAATTGACAATCAAAACTCTTGGATTTGAATTTCAGTCTATCGTTTATTTTTCCGAGTTCGAGAATCTCCCACGGAATTTCCTGGGCAGGAACGGCTGGTTGCGACTCGTTCGCCTCGCCATCATTGATTACGACGAAGAACTCTACCTGAGTCTTTACAACGATCAGATTTAAGCCATGACATACACCAAAATCACCGAATACGACGGAATCACCGAATACAAATTCGACTCGAACGATCTGAAGCTGCTGCTCGCGCCGCGTCGCGCCGCGCCCGTGGTCGCTTTTATGGTTCTTTACCGCGTGGGTTCGCGCAACGAAGCGGTTGGCCACACCGGCTCGACGCACTTGCTCGAGCACATGCTTTTCAAAGGCACGCCGACTTACAACAAACAGAACGGGACGCAGATCGCCTCGGTTCTGCAACGTCAGGGCGGCGTCTTCAACGCCGACACGTGGTTCGACCGCACGCGGTATTACGAGATGCTGCCCAGCGATCAGCTTGAACTGGCGATCCATCTGGAAGCCGACCGGATGCGCAATTCGTTCATCGCCGACGAAGACCGGCAGTCGGAGATGACCGTCGTCCGCAACGAACTCGAACGCGGCGAGAACGAGCCGTCGAACATCCTGCACGAGCGATTGTGGGCGATGGCCTTCCGCGAGCATCCTTATCATCATCCGACCATCGGCTGGCGTTCGGATGTCGAAGGCGTGCCGACTTCGCGGTTGAAAGAGTTTTACGACACGTTCTATCACCCGAACAACGCCACTGCCATCATCGTCGGCGATTTCGACGAGCAGGCGGCGCTCGATCTGATGAGCAAACATTTCGGCCAGATTCCGTCGTCGCACGCGCCGATTCCGCCGATGTACACAGTCGAACCGCCGCAGGAAGGCGAGATTCGCTTCACGCTTCGCCGCGCGGGCCAGCTTGGTTTGATCAACGTCGGATGGCACATTCCCGAAGCCGCGCATCCAGACACCGCCGTGTTGACCGTGCTCGACACGTTGCTGTCGGCGGGCATCACTTCGCGTTTGTATCAGGCGCTGGTCGAAACGCAGATGGCCGTTGACGTGGGCGCGCAGGCTTTCCAGTTTGTTGATCCCGGATTGTTCATGCTTCACGTCACGCTGCGCCCCGGCATAAAGCACGCGGACGCCGAACGCGTCGCGCTCGAAGTAATCGAAAAGATGAAGACCGAAGACACGCCGGAGAAGGAATTGCAGAAGGCAAAGAACATGATCACGACGCAGATGATCTATCTGCGCGACAGCCCGCTGGGCGTGGCCAGGGTGATCGCCGAAGCCGAAGCGGCTGCGAATTGGAAGATGTTCGTTGATCTGCCGAAGATGGTCGAACAGGTTACGCCCGCCGACATCAAACGCGTCGCGACGACATATCTCACCGAAGACAACCGCACCGTCGGCTGGTTCATACCAAAGCAGGAAGAAAGCATTGAGGTTTATGAGCAATAATTCTTTCGTCGCTCGCACCAAATCATTTCAACTTTCAAACGGCGCCACACTGCTCGTTTTGGAAAACTCGGCCAACCCGACGGTTTCAATCGCCGGTTCGATACGCGCGGGCGAATATTTCAGCCCGGCGGGCAAAGACTCTCTGGCTGGCATCACCGCGAGCATGCTCAGCAAAGGCACGCTCCGCCGCAGCAAGCTGGAGATAGCCGAAGAGATGGAATCGGCGGCGGCGCGCGTCGGCGTGTCCTCGAACACGTTCACCGTGTCGGTCAGCGGCCAATCGCTCAGCCGCGACCTGCCGATGATCGTTTCGACGCTGGCCGAACAACTGCGCGAACCCGCGTTCCCGGCGGACGAGCTTGAAAAGATGCGGATGCGCATCATCGCCAACATCAAGGAAGAACAGGACGACACTCGCGTTCGCGCTTACGACCGGATGACGCAACTGGTCTTCCCCGAAAACAACCCGTTTCATCAAACGCCCGCCGACAAATTGATCGGCCAGATCGAAACGATCACGGTTGACGACATTCGCCAGTTTCATCAGAAATTTTACAGCCCTTCGACGATGATACTGGCCGTAGTCGGCGACGTTAAAGCCGATGACGTGCGAGCATTGATGGAAGAAAAACTCGGCGTCTGGCAAGGCGCGCCCGAAGCGTTGATTGACATTCCCGAAACCCCGCTGCAATCCGCGCCAGCGCGCGAGATGGTGGCGATGAAAGATAAACCGAACGCCGATGTCGTCATCGGCCACGCGTCGCGGCTGCGCCGGTCGAATCCTGATTTCGTAGCGGCCCGAATCGCCAACAACGCGCTCGGCCAATCAACGTTGTCATCGCGCCTCGGTTTGAAAGTGCGCGACGAGATGGGATTGACCTATGGCATCAATTCCAGCTTTGCCGAATCGGGCATCGGCGACGGCCCGTTCGTCATCACCGTCACCGTCGCGCCGGAAAACATTGATCCGGCGATTGGCGCGACGAATGAGATCGTCAACGACTACATCGCCAGCGGCATCCGCGAGGACGAACTGAAAGACGAAAAGTCTTCGATCATCGGTTCGTTCAAAATCGGCCTCGCCACCAACGCCGGAATGGCCAACCAGATCGCGGCGTCGGAGTTGTTCGGCCTCGGCGTCAAATACCTCGACGAATATCCCTCGCTGGTTTCGCTGATCACAAAGACGGACGTGGACGAAGCCATCCGCAAATATATTCACCCCGAAGTAGCGACGACGGTGATTGCGGGAACTCTGTGAGCGGTGGTTGGTGGTTGGTGGCTGGTGGTTGGCGGCGGCTTTCAACCAACCACCAACCACCAGCCACCAACCACCACTTTATGAAACTTGGCGTTCTTCTCTTCAATCTGGGCGGCCCTGAAACACTGGCCGATGTGCGCCCATTTCTCTTCAATCTCTTCTCCGATCCTGAGATCGTGCGCTTGCCGATTCGCGCGATGCAGAAGCCGCTGGCGTGGTTGATCGCTACCGCGCGTCAAAAAAAATCTTCCGGCTACTACACGCAGATTGGTGGCGGATCGCCATTGCGGCGAATCACGGATGAGCAAGCGGCGGCTTTGCGCGAAGAGCTTGCCCGGCGCGGCGTTGAGGCGAACGTCTACGTCGGGATGCGGTACTGGCGCCCGTTCACCGAAGAAGCGATTGAGCAGATTGTTCGTGACGGCGTTGACGAGTTGATCCTGCTGCCGCTCTATCCGCAATTCTCCGTTTCGACAACCGGGTCGAGCTTCAAAGACTTCGACGCGCTGATGGACAAGCGCGGCGGGCTTGCTCACATTCGCCGGCGCCCAATCCAGCAATGGCACACGCACGAAACTTACATCAAGGCGTTGGCCGAACAGATCGCCGAAGAGATCAGAAAATTCCCTGACCCGGATCCACAGCGCGTTCACCTGCTCTTCAGCGCGCATAGCGTTCCGCAAAGTTACATCGAAAGAGGCGACCCTTACCTTCAACACATCGAGGAGACTGTCAGGCTGGTTTCAGAGAGACTAGGCAATATCGGCCCCATCCACCTCAGCTTTCAGAGCAAGGTCGGGCCGGTCAAATGGCTTGAGCCTTCGACCGACGCGAAGCTGCGCGAATTGGCGGGGGCGGGCGTCGAACAGGTTCTGGCGATTCCCATCAGCTTCGTCTCCGATCACATCGAGACGCTTTACGAACTCGACATCCTTTACAAAAATCTGGCCGATGAGATCGGCATAAAATCTTATCGCCGCGTTCCGGCGTTAAACCTCAACCCAACGTTCATTATCGCGCTCGCTGATCTGGTCTGTGAAAAGCTCGCCCAAACCTGAAATGACCGTGTGTGGATTCCCACACCGGGCGTGCGGGAAAACACGTCAACTCATCGTAGCCTTGCAGCTACCCCGCATGAAACATTTCGCGGATAATCGCGCGCGATAGACGAACAACGAACAATCTGCGAAACCTTCGTGGGACAAGATGCCATATTGCCCCACGCATACTGAGGAGGAATCATGCTTGCGCGAATGGCGGCCATAGTCTTCATCTTTCTCTGCATCGCCGGAGCCTGGGCCGTGCTGGGCAGCACGGTGACGCGTCGCACGACGACACAGGACGAGAGCCTGAAAAACGCCGTAGGCCAACTATGGGGAACACAGCAGCGGCAATCGGCGCCGCAGATCTACTACCAAACAATCCAGCAGACCAAGGTCCAAACCGCCGAAGGGGCCAAGACTGTCACCGAAACCAGGAGTGAAACGACAGATCATCCTCTGCTGCTCGACAGCAGTGACATCAAAGTCAACCTGAGCCTGGATTATCGGCAAAAAGGCCTGCTCTGGTATTCAACCTACCGAGTCCAGTTCGGCGGCCAATACCGCGTTACGAATTACACCGACGCCGAGCGCGAAATTTTCTTCGACTTTTCAGCGCCGACCAAAGAGGGCGTATACGACAACTTCCGCTTCGTCGTGGGCGGGAAAGAACTGTCGAATCTGCCGTTCAACGCCGGCACGCTCAGCCACAAGATCAAACTCGCGCCAGGGCAATCCGAAACCGTGGAGGTCGGCTACGGCTCGCAGGGAATGGACGAGTGGTGGTACGACTTCGGCAAAGAGGTGAATCAGGTCAAAAACTTCTCGCTGACGATGCAGACCGATTTCGACCAGATTGATTTTCCGCAAAGCAGCCTCTCGCCTACTCAGAAAACGCAGGGCGGCTCCGGGTGGGAGTTGAAATGGCAATACGCCAACCTGCTTTCGGGCGTGAGAATCGGGATGGTCATGCCGCATAAACTCAACCCCGGTCCCTGGGTCAGCCAGATCACTTTCGCCGCGCCCGTCTCGCTCTTCCTTTTCTTCTTCATCGTTTTCGTGCTGACATCGGTGAAGAAGATCAAGCTGCATCCGATGAATTATTTTTTCATCGGCGCGGCGTTCTTCAGCTTTCACCTGCTGCTGGCTTATCTGGTTGATCACATCTCGATCCACCTGTCGTTTCTGATCTGTTCGGTGATCTCGATTGCGCTGGTCGTGTCGTACTTGCGGCTGGCGGTGGGCAATCGCTTCGCGTTCGTCGAGGCGGGCATCCTGCAATTCGTCTACCTGGTTCTGTTCTCCTACACGTTCTTCTTCGAGCGGTTCACGGGGCTTGCGATCACGATCCTGTGTATCCTCACGCTCTTCGTCGTGATGCAATTTACCGGAAGAGTTGATTGGGATAATCTGTTTCGGAAAAACGAAACAGCGTGAACATCAATCAACTCGACATGAATTTTGATTCAGTAATCATCGGCGCGGGCATTTCAGGTCTGGTCGCGGCTCATCGTTTGAAAAGGTTGGGCCGCGAGGTTTTGCTCATCGAAAGCGGCGATCGCGTGGGCGGCGCGATTTGCAGCCGCGACACTGAAGGCTTTCTGATCGAATGCGGGCCGAACAGCGTGCGCGGCTCGCACGAATTTCTCGACCTGGTTGAAGATTTGAATCTGACCGATGAACTGATCACGGGCGATCCGCGCGCGCCGGCTTACGTCTACATTGATGGCAAGCTGCACGCCGTGCCGATGAGTCCGCCCGCGCTCATCAAAACAAAGTTGATTTCGACTTCAGCCAAGCTTCGATTGCTGCGCGAACCGTTCGTCAAAGCGCGGAGAGAGAGAGGCGAAGAGAGCATCGCATCGTTCGCGCGGCGACGACTGGGCGATGAGATTCTGGAGCGGCTGATCGCGCCGTTTCTTTCAGGCGTCTACGCAGGCGACCCCGAACAGTTGAGCGTTCAGGCTTGTTTCTCGAAACTCGCCGAATTTGAATCGGAGGCGGGCAGCGTCGTTGGTGGGGCTTTGCGAGCGGCAATGAAATCGCGCCGGCAACAGGACAAGCCGAAGCGGTCTTTGCGTCCTTACCGCCTATGCTCGTTTCGTCACGGTTTGAGCGCGTTGCCGGAAGCGTTGGCTAGATCGCTCGGCGGCAAACTGTTGACCGGCGCCCGAATCATCGGCATCAGCAAAAACAGTTCAACGAGCGGGTTTGAAATCAGGATCGAACATCGAGGCGAGAACAGAGCGATCAACTGCTCGACGCTTGTCGTCTCCACGCCCGCCTACGTCGCCGCAGGTTTGCTCGATGGCGTCGCGCCGGAGATAGCCGCGCTGGTCGCGGAAATCCGGTACGCCCCAATCGCGTCGGTTCCGCTGGCTTATCGCGTTGAGCAGGTAGGGCGCAAGCTTGACGGCTTCGGCTTCCTCGCGCCGCGCGGCGAAGGAGTGCGGACGTTGGGTTCGATCTGGAACTCATCTCTGTTCGCCGGACGCGCGCCTGAAGGCTGGGTCTGCCTGACAAATCTCATCGGCGGCGCGACCGATCCGGAGGCCGTCAAACTCGGCGATGAAGAGTTGATCCGCATCGTTCACAATGACCTGAGCAGAGTTCTGGATGTCAGCGGAGAGCCTCGCCGATTGCCGATCACGCGGCACGAACGCGCGATTCCGCAATACACGCTGGGCCACGCCGCGCGGGTCGAGCGAATAGAATCGGAGTTGGGCGCCGCTTCCGGATTGTGGCTCGCGGGGAATTACCTGCGCGGAGTCTCTCTCGGCGATTGCATCAAACAGGCCGAACGCGTCGCCGTCGAAATCAATCAGGCCATTCAACCAACGAGCGCTTCAATATGAACGCCCTCTGCTCAAACTCAATCCTTGCTCCGCTGCTCTTCGCGGGCCTGGTGGTCGTTGCGGCGGCTCAAACATCCTCGGCCCAACGCAATCAACCGCGACAGCGCGGCGACTCCGAAGATCAATTCCGCATAGTCATCAAAAAAGGCGAGCGGAAGCTTTATCTTTACCGGCGGGAAAATGGTAATGAGAGACTGGCGAAGACCTATCAGATCGCGCTCGGCAATAATCCAACCGGGACGAAACGCAGGCAGGGCGACGGCGCGACGCCTGAAGGTGATTACTACATCACGCACAAGAACGCGCGCAGCAAATTCTATCTCTCGCTGGGCGTCAGTTATCCCAACATCGCCGACGCCGAGAAAGGTTTGAAGGATGGCCTGATTACGAAGGCTCAGTATCAGACGATAGTCAGCGCCATCCGCGGAAAAACGAAGCCGCCACAGAACACGAAACTCGGCGGCGACATCTTCATTCACGGCGGCGGGACAGGAAAACTTTTCGGATTGATCAAGGATTGGACGCTGGGATGTGTGGCCCTTGAAAACGACGAGATGAAAGTGTTGTTCGATCTGGTTCCGGTAAGAACTCCGGTGAAAATCATCCCCTGAATGGGGAGTGAGGAATGGGGAACAATGCCTTTTCCCTTACTCCCTATTCCCCATTTCCCACTCCCCTCGCTATTGATTCTGATCTTTTTTCGCCACTGCGGGCGCGGGCGCCCATTCAGGCTCTGCGATGGCGGTTGCGCCGCTGGCCTCCTGCTCGCCGTGAACCGGGAAGACGCGCTGGCGCCACTCTTCATGGATCAGCGCTCCGCCTGCGTCTTTTGAAAAGACGAGTTTGCCGATCTCAGGCGAATAATCAACGATCAGCAGATCGCCCATCCCCACCTGATTTGTCGCTATCAGGTTCGACAGCGGATAGACCAGAAAACGTTCGATGGCGCGTTTCAGATGGCGCGCGCCGTATTTGAAATCAATTCCCTCTTCGAGCAGGAAATTTTTCGCCGCATCGGTGCACTTGAAAACGAACTTCTCGCCCGTGCCTTCGGTAATCCGCCTCTGAACAGATCTCAATTCGATCTCCAGAATCTCGGTCAGATGTTCACTGTGGAGGCTGCGGAAGACCACGACCTTGTCAATCCGGTTCATGAACTCCGGCGAGAATTTGCGCTTCGCGGCTTCAAGCGCCGTCCGATAAATCTTCTGGTCAACTTCCGCGTCAATCACGCCGCTTTTCGGGGCGAATCCGATTCCGCCCGAAATCAACTCGCTCATTTCGCGCGCGCCGAGGTTCGAGGTCATGATCACGATTGACCTGGAGAAATCAACGCGGCGGTTGTCGCCCAGCGTCAGCGTGGCTTTATCCAGAATGCCAAGCAGCAACTGCCAGAGCGCGTCTGATGCTTTTTCGATTTCGTCGAAGAGCACCAGGCTGAGTTTGGTCGTTTCGGTGTGCGAACGATCAAGGTTCTCCTGCGTCAGCATCGGCGAAGTTTCGCGATGGCCGAGATAACCCGGAGGCGAACCGATCAGCTTGGCGATCTCGTGCGAGTGCTGAAACTCTGCGCAGTCAATCTTGGTGATCAGGTTCGGATCGCCGAAGAGAACTTCAGAGGCTGCCTCGACCACTCGCGTTTTGCCCGAACCCGTAGGACCGAGGAAGATCAGCGTTCCAATCGGGCGGCCCGGATGCGTCAGTCCCGCCAGAAAGATTTGATATAACCCGGTGATGCGCCGCACAGCGCGCTCCTGTCCGACGATCAGCGTGGAAAGCTTATCCTCGAATTCCTGAGCCGCGGGGCTTTTCAGATCAGGGTTGAGGTAACCGGAACTCGTAGCTGTTTTTTGCGCAGTAGTCATTGGCGTCACCTCCTAGTCTCTACTTTCACCGTAAAGTTGTTGACAGATTCGGCCATCACAATGTACGTCCTAAGCTTAATTACTATCAAGATTCCTGCGTCTCCCACATCTGTTGAATATGGCGCCTTCAGATGTTCAATTCAATAACCCTAGTTGCTCTAGCGCGCTTACCAGGCTTCAGATTGCCACATTTTTCTGTTGTAATCTTGCGGCGCCTTACCGCTTGCAAATTTTACAACTCGTAAGAGCGCATTTACCGCTTCTATTGTTGATTTTGATTACGACCAGATCGCTCGTATTGTTGCTAACCGCCCAAATCCTGCCAAGTCCTGTTTGATCAATTTGTGTGTTATTCAAGGGCTGGGGAAAGTGTTACTTTCAGCGAAAGCATCATACTCAAACTGATCGCGCCTTTCAATCACCTTAATAAAAAAGCGAACCGTTAAACTCGCTGCAAAGCGTGGGCCACGAATTGTTCATCAGAAAATAGCCACCTCGTGACGAATAACCTCGTCACGAGGTGGGACGTCGGGAACGTGCGCTCAGTTATTCCGTTCACATACATCCGCGAATTGTCGCACCAGATGATCAACGCCAGTGATGGCCGTGCCAACCACCACAGCAAAAGCTCCGCAATCGAATGCCCGGCGAAGTTGATCTGGCGCCGCGACACCTCCTTCGCAAATCACTGGCGCATCGAGCCGTCGCGCAAGCCGCTCGATCAGATCGAGCGCCGGGAGCTTCGCGCCTCTGCTTTCCGCGGTGTATCCGCACAGCGTCGTCGCAATGATTTCAGCTCCGCAGTCAGCCGCGTGAAGCGCTTCGTCGTAAGTCGAGATGTCGGCCATCACAGGTTTTTGCAATTCGGTTTGAATTTGCCTGATCAAATCTTCGACTCTTTCGCCGTTGGACCTAGGCCTCCGCGTCGCGTCAACCGCGATGATTTCCGCTCCACTCTCGGAAACTCGCCGGGCAACCTCGAATGTGGGCGTAATGTAAACATCCGAATGTTCAGTCACCACTTTTTCTATGCCGATGATTGGAACGCTGACTCGCGCCTTTGTTGCAACGATGCGCTCAGGCGTATTGATACGAACTCCGGCGGCGCCGTTCTGCTCGGCGGCCATCGCGAGCGCAGAGATGATGTAAGGATCGTTGAGCGGCGAGCCTGATGGCGCCTGACACGAAACGATGAGCTTACCGCGCAATTTTTCTATAACCGAATGGATCATAACCTGGCGTACGTCTCTTCAATGTTTGCGAGCAATTTCGTAGCCGCTTTCTTTCCCGCCTGTCGGTAAGCCAGCAGCAATGCGCCGATGTCCGGTCCGAATCGCGGCTTGACGATCTGAGTTCGCGACAGCCAGATGGAGATTTCGGCGGCGAAGCGCGTCAGCAACCTGGTGTTTTTGAAAACGCCGCCGCCGTACGAGATGTAAATCGGGCGATGCGAAAAATCCAGCCTGATGGCGGTCACGACGGCCATCTCAGCCAGCGCGCACGCCGCGTGGTCAACAATCTCTTCAGCCGCCGTTTCGCCGCGCTCCGCGAGTTTGCCCACTTGCGCCGCGAACGAAGCCAGTTTGTCGCGTGACATCGCGCCAGCGTAAAAATCTTCGGCGACATCCTTGAGTGTTTTCCGCCTGAAATGCGAGAGCATCGCCGGAGTCAATCCGCACGGATCATCGCGATCCTGATTGCGCAAAGCCGTGATCATCGCTTCGCGCGCAATTGCGAACGCTCCGCCATCGTCTCCGAACATATAACCGTGTCCGCCAACCCGTACGAACCTGCCTTCATCCGTCTCGCCGCAGGCGACCGAACCCGTGCCTGCCAGCACGATCACGCCCTCCCGACCCGCGAGCGCTCCCGCCAATGCTCCGGGCGCGTCGTGGCCGACAACCAACAGATCGGCGCGTAAAATCTCCTGGACGATGGCAATCTTGTACTCAGGCTCGCCGGTCATCGCCAGATGAGCGCTTGCGAATCGAAAATCGGCGGCGCCTCTCCTCTTCAACAATCCCGCGTTGCGGAGCGCCTCTTCGACGGATTGATTGATCGCATTGATCAGGCGCTCGCGCCCGCCCGGTTCCCGCGTGTGATTCGACGCGCCCGCCACGCCACGCCCCAGAATTCGCCCTTGAGCGTCGGCCACGAGCGCAGTCGTGTGGCTCTGGCCGCCGTCAATACCCAGAAAGTAAGCCATAGTTCAGTCAGGTTTCAGTCAGAATTCAGAACAATGATGTGTGATGAGAACTGATTGATTGAATAGTTTCCCGCTTCCTGTCTACCTGTTTCAGAGCCGCTTTGTACCGCAACGGCGAAGCGAGAACATGAAAAAGCCCGCGCCATCGAGCGCCCCTTCAATCTTTCGACTCCGGCGGCCCCGCGAATCTTTTCGGGTTGATGGGCCGGTTCGTCTCAAATTCGTTGATCGTTATCTCCTCGATCAACTCTCCGTTGAGCGTAGTTGTGACTCGGAACGGAAGTAGCGCGCCACCAACCGGACGCCGGTCGGAGAATCGGATCAGCATCTCGTATTGTTGCGGCGGCTTCGCTCTGGCTTTCCGTTCAGCCCGCGCACGCGCGTAAGTTTCCTGCATGAATCTCCGGTCGAGAAAACCAGGGGCTTCGACAATGACGGTTTCCTGGATGTTTTCGACGAATGAAATCGCCAAAGCCGCAGGCGTATAAGTCTTCATATCCAGCAACACGGTGAATCGAAAGCCGCCTCCTCCTTCCGCGCCAATCGCGTGCATGTCCTCAGAGCCAACTCGATAAACACCCAGGTAATCCATTTCCAGCGGATACCCAGGCAGAGTGAACATCAACCACCCGATGGAGAAATAGGTCAACTCCTGTTTCGCGCCCGTCGCCTGTATGAACTCGGTTCTGGCGACATCGCTCACGTCAATCACCCGCCTGTCGCGGTACGAAGACATCGGACGCATCGGCGGATCGCGCCAGGCCTGATCGCCGCTGACCACTTGAGCGAACGAATATCCGAAACCCCGCAACGTCTCGCCTGTGACTCGCCTTCTGAATTTGTCCGGCAACGCGAAGTCAAATTCCATCTTACCCGACAGAGCTTTTCGCTTCTCTTCAACCTTGCTGGACGATTGAACGCTGACGTATTTGACGAACCGGTTGTATTTGGCGGACGCCGTAAGAGTCTGAATCCTGCCCAAAGCCTCTTCGCCGCCGATGGCCGCGCGTGCGAGCTTGATCAATTCCTTCGCGCGAGCCGCTTCGTCTCGCGGCGTTGAGGTTTGCGGTTCGGACGCGCTGAGAAGCGCAGGCAGGAAAATAAAAAGAATGATGGCGACGCTGAAAAAGTAATGCCGTAAGCCGGATGAAACCAGTTGTAGCTTTGCGGAAAGCTCGTTCACCGCAAAGACGCGGAGAGCACGGAGAAGTAGCAGAGGGAAAACGCAAAAACTCATCTCTCTTTTCTTCCCTGCTTTCTGCGATTCCTCTGTGCTCTCTGCGGCTTTGCGGTGAACTGGCATCCTGCAACCGACCTTTCGTTTTTTGACTTCCGCACACATCTATGCCGACGCGAATTTCCATTCAGACTTTGCCACAGAGCGCACCGAGAACACAGAGCGGAAGAACCTTCTCTGTGAACTCTGTGTTCTCGGTGGCCGATTCTTATTGCCTCGGTAAAGAATTTTGGATGAACGCCGCCACGTCCTGCTTCAGTTTCGCCAGCGACTTCACGTCAATGTACATCATATGCCCCGCCTCGTAGTAAGCCGTCTTGATGTTCGACTTCAAACTCGGATCGAGATTCATATGATCAATCGTATATTCGGCGGCGAAATACGGCGTAGCCATGTCGTAATAGCCATAGGCCACGAAGAGCTTCATAAACGGGTTTTTCGCAAACGCGCTGCGCAACGCCACGCTCGTGTTGGCGTAACTGTTGTCCGCGTTCATGCTCCACGGGGCGGTGAAGCCGCCGCCGAGGATGTGGTAAGTCGCGTCGCTCTTGTAACCCAGTTCGCGCCGAACGTAGTCATTGAACGCAGCGGTGTAAGGTGGGCGGATCGCCGTCATGCTCGGATCGAATTCCGGGTTGTCGCCAGACGCGCGCGAATCAATGCCGGTGAAGCGGCTGTCCAGACGCCCCGTCGTGCGCTTCTGGTCGCGCAGCAGCTCCTTGTTGAATCGCGGAAGCTCGATGCGCAGGTTGTTCTCTTCGATGAAGGATCTGCTCAGACCGGTGTAGCGAGACATCTGCTCGATGATTTTCTGGCGTTCGGCGCCGGCCAGCCTGTCGCCTTTGCTGATCGCGACTTGAAATTCGTTGACGACCCAGCGCTCGGCTTCGTCCAGGACTTGCCGCAATGGCTTGCGCTGCAAATCGGCGGGCAGCTTTTTGTGATACCACGCCGTGGCCGTGTACGACGGCAGAATTAAAACCAGCGGCAGATCGTTGCCTTCGGCGAAACGCAGCGTCTGAAAGTTCATCACCGTCGAAATCAGCAGAACGCCGTTGAACGCGATGCCTCGCTCGACCAGCAACCCCGCCAAACCCGATGCGCGCGTCGTGCCGTAACTTTCGCCGACCAGAAAGAGCGGCGACGACCAGCGTTCGTAGCGCGTCAGATACAGTCGGATGAATTCGCCGACCGAATCGAGGTCGCCGTTCAGGTTCAAAAATTTCGCCGCAAGTTCAGGCCGCGTCGCGCGGCTGTAGCCCGTGCCGACCGGGTCAATGAAAACCATGTCGGTCAGGTCGAGCCAGGTGTGATCGTTCGTGACAAGCTGATAAGGCGGCGCGGGCATCATCCCGTCATCCTGCATCTTTATTCGCTTCGGCCCCAGCGCGCCCAGATGCAGCCAGACCGACGCCGAACCCGGCCCGCCGTTGAACGAAAACATCATCGGGCGTTTCGACGGATCGGTCACGCCATCCAGCGTGTAAGCCATGAAAAACATCTGCGCCTCAGTCTCGCCGGTCTGAACGTTCTTGATCGGCATCATCCCGGTCGTCACAGTGTATTTAAGCGTTCTTTCGGCGAGCCTGATCTCATGTTTCGTGACAACGGGCGGCTCGTCGGGAACCGGCGTGGGCGCGGGCCTTGTAGCTG
>JAJVID010000107.1 GCA_022072205.1 Acidobacteriota bacterium | reverse complement strand
GGCGTGAACCTGCCTGCGCGGCTCGCGGTCGCCGACGAGCAGGTCGTGATCGAAGTCGAAGACCGCGCGGCGGAATATCCGCTGACGATTGATCCGCTTTTTACTTTGCAACAAAAGCTGCTGGCGGCGGATGGGGCGGCAGGCGATTACCTGGGCTACGCGGTGGCGCTCGATGGCGACACGGCGCTGGTGGGCGCGCCTTACGACGACCAGAACGGCATGGAGCAAGGCTCGGCGTATGTCTTCGTGCGCCAGGGCGGGACGTGGACGCAGCAGGCGCGGCTAGTGGCTCAGGATCGCTCGTCGTTCGACTACTTCGGTTACTCGGTGGCGCTCGACGGCAACACGGCGTTGGTGGGGGCGGTCTACGGGCCGGGCAGCGTCAGCCCGGAGCAAGGCGCGGTGTACGTCTTCGTGCGCGGCGGTACGACGTGGACGCAACAGGCGCGGCTGAACGCGGGCGACGGTCAGTCGCAAGATCAGTTCGGCGCGGCGGTGGCGCTCGACGGCGACACGGCGCTGATCGGCGCATTCAACCACCAGACAGGCGCGACTTCCGGCAAGACCGGCGCGGCTTACGTTTTCACGCGCAGCGGTGGGGCTTGGACCGAGCAGGCGCGGCTGAAGGCCAACGACGGCGAGGGCGGCGATCAGTTCGGCTTCAGCGTGGCGCTGGAGGGCGACACGGCGCTGATCGGCGCGCCGAACAACGCTATCACGGTTGGCGGTCAAGGCGCGGCCTACATCTTCACGCGGAGCGGCGCGAGTTGGACACAACAACAACGACTCATCGCCGTCAATGCCGGGGCGGACGATCATTTCGGCAATGCGGTGGCGCTGAGCGGCGAGAAGGCCCTGATCGGCGCTTATCTGGCAGAGAGCGATGATAGCGGCATGGTGTATGACTTCAGGCGCGGCCCGACAGGCTGGGCACAAACAAGCCGGTTTCGCGCGCACAATCTCGCGGTGGGAGCGCATTTCGGCGTGTCCGTAGCGCTTGATGGCGATACGGCGGTGATTGGCGCTTCGCTCGGACTGTTTCAGACAGGTCCGAACGCTGTGGATCAACGTTCGGCCTACGTGTTTTTGCAACTCGGCGAATGGGTACAGGTCAGGCAGTTCGGCCCGGAACTCGGCTCGGCGAATGACAGCTTCGGTTACGCTGTCGCGCTCGACGGTGACACCGTGCTGGTGGGAGCGTATCGGGGCGATGCCGCCGGCGCCGATCAGGGCGCGGCCTACGCCTTCGCGCTGCGCGACAGCCGGAGCGTCGAACGGCAGCGTTTGATCGCTCAGGATGGAGCGGAATTTGATCACTTTGGCGGCGCGGTCGCCATCAGCGGCGACACTTTGGTGGTGGGCGCCGGGGGCGACGACATCGGTATGAATGCAGATCAAGGCTCAGCCTATGTCTTCACGCGCAGCGGCGCGAGCCAACCTGTATGGACGTTTCAACAGAAACTCGTGGCTGCGAACACTGACGGTTTGGCCAATGACAACTTCGGCGCCTCGGTCGCGGTTGACGCGGACACCGTGGCGGTGGGCGCGACGGGCGTGAACGGAGGGCGAGGCGCCGTCTACGTCTTCACGCGCAACGGCGCGGTCTGGACACAGCAACAGAAACTTGCCGCCAACGACGGCGCGGTCTTTGACACCTTCGGCTTTTCGGTGGCGCTCGATGGCGGCACGCTGGTGGCGGGCGCCCCTCTCGCCGTCATCAACGCAAACGCGAATCAAGGCGCCGCCTACGTCTTCACGCGCAATGGCGCGGTCTGGACGCAACAACGAAAACTCACCGCCAACGACGGCGCGATGGATGATCGCTTCGGCTTCGCGGTCGCGCTCGACAACGACACTGTGGCGGTAGGCGCGCCTGAAGACACCATCGGCTCAAACGCGAAACAAGGTTCAGTTTATGTCTTCACGCGCAACGGAACGGTCTGGACGCAGCAACCGAAACTTACCGCCAGCGACGGCGCGGCTGGAGATTTCTTCGGCGGCGCGGTGGCGATTGAAGCGGACACGCTGGTCGTGGGCGCGGAAGGCGACACCATCGGCGCAAACGCGGGTCAAGGCTCAGCCTACGTCTACACGCCCAGCGGGACGACCTGGCAGTTTCGCCAGAAACTGATCGCCAGCGATGGCGCGGCTGAAAATAACTTTGGCCGTGTGGTCGCGGTGAGTGATGGCATGCTGGTGGTTGGCGCGCCGGGCGCAGCCATCGGCGGGAACCGCCAACAAGGTTCGGCCTACGTCTACTCCCGTTTAGTGGACTGGTATCCGCAACAGAAACTCATCGCCAGCGACGGAGCGGATCAGGATCGCTTCGGCTGCACGGTCGCGCTGAGCGCGGACACCGTGGTGGTCGGCGCTCTTAACGTCAAGATCGGCGCGAACGACAATCAAGGTTCGGCTTACGTTTTTGTCAGCCCATCCTGCCCGGCTATCACGCTTGCGCCGAACAGTCTGCCCAACGGCGCGCTCGGCGTGGCCTACAATCAACCGCTCACAGAAAGCGGCGGCGGCGTGGGTGAATACATCCTCTCGGTGTCCAGAGGCGCATTGCCGCCCGGCCTGAAGCTGAGTTACGTCCCCGGCCTGTTGTCGGGCACGCCCACCGCGGCGGGGACGTACCGCTTCACGATCACGGCCACGTTTTTGCTCAGCGGTTGCAGCGGCAGCCGCGATTACACAATCACAGTCACGCCGTCCTGCCCGCCGCTCACGGTTGGGCCGGAGACGCTGTCCGACGGCGCGGTGGGCGCGGCTTATCTCAAGCCGCTGTCGGCAACCGGCGGCTCCGGACTTTACTCGTTCAAGCTCAGCGCGGGCGCACTGCCTGCCGGATTGGTGGTGGGCGACGGCGCGATCGTGGGCACGCCTACGCAAGCGGGCTTGTTCAACTTCACCGTGCGCGCGACCGACGCCAATGGCTGTCAGGGCGCGCGGGCGTACACGTTGAGGATCAACGCCGCCCCCCTCGCCATCGTGTCGGCGGCCAGTTACAAAGCCGGCGGCGCGCTCGCCCCCGATTCGATTGTCGCGGCCTTCGGCGCGAATCTGGCGGCTGAAACGCGCGTGGCTGCGAGCCTGCCGTTGCCCACTGAACTCGCGGGCGCAACCGTGACGATTCGCGACAGCCAGGGCGCAACCATCAAGGCCCCGCTCTTTTTCGTCTCGCCGAATCAAATCAACTACCTCATGCCTGCGGGGTTGGCGAACGGCATGGCGACCATCACCGTCACCAACGGCAATAGCGTCGCGGGTGAAAGCCTGACCGAAATCAGCGCAGTCGCGCCGGGACTGTTTTCGGCCAACGCTTCCGGCGCGGGCGCGGCGGCGGCGGTGGCGTTGCGCATCCGCGCCAATGGCCAGCAGGTCTATGAACCCGTGTCTCGCTACGACGCGCAAACACAAAAGTTTGTTCCGGCGCCGATTGATCTGAGCAACGCCGCCGAGCAGGTCTATCTGATTCTCTTCGGCACTGGCTTCCGCCATCGCGGCGCATTGCAAGACGTGATGATCGAAGTTGGCGGGACGCAATTGCCTGTGGCCTACGCGGGCGCGGCGCCAGGAGTGGGATTGGATCAGGTGAATGTGCTGTTGCCCGCCAGCTTGAGCGGACGCGGCGAGCAAACCATCACTCTGCGGACGCCTGGCAAAACGAGCAACGGCGTCAACGCGCGCTTTCAATGAATGGAATCGAAAGGAGAAGGGAACAATGAAAACCATAAAACGATTTGTCGCAATGATGCTTTGCATCTCGCTTTGCATGTCCGTGACGCAGGCGCAACCGGCGCCGGACAAGCGGCAGAATGCGCAAACACCCAACACAAACGCGCAGGACGTGCTGATCATCATTCAGCAGGAACAGGTGCGCTTCACGGCCCGGAAAGCCGTCGAGGAGATGCGGCTGCAAGTCTTCGATCAGGCCGGGCAACTCGTTTACGACAGCGGCCCCAGTACCGGCTCGGAACTGACCTGGATATTGCGGCAGGCCAACGGCGAGGCGGTCAAAAGCGGCCTCTACGCTTACACGCTGTCCATAAAAGAAATTGGCAGGGAAGCGGGCGCGGAAACGACGCGGCGCGGCCATTTCATCGTGGATCGCGCCAGAGAGCGCGACGGGAAGACGGATCGGCTCTGGATCACTAGCCAGAATGAAGGCGGAGTGGGCACGGAGTTGACGGTGGCCATGAACGAGGACGCGACGATTGCCGGAACAAGCATCACCAGCGAGCGCGACGGCGCGAAGACTGAAGACGAAACCGCGCGCAATGGCGAAGGCGAGTCGAAGAGCGAAAGCGGGACGGCAGTAAGGGGTTTGACTTCTGGAACGGAAGGGCGAATCGCCAAATTCACTTCGTCCACCAACCTTGGTAGTTCCGTGATGACCGAGTCAAACGGCAAGATCGGCATTGGCGCTTCGAACCCGCTTGCGACACTGCACATCATTTCCTCCGATCAGGCGCCGCCGCGCGCGCAGTCCGTTGGCGATGGCAATTTCGCGGCGGGCTGGGATTTCTATCACGGGACAGTCGGAAAGGGATACGTCGGTGTTCCTGGAACAGGCGTCAATCTGGCGCCGGGCGAAATGCTGCTATACGGGGCGCCGGGGACCAAGACCTCGCTGTGGGCTGGAGGGAATAGAAGTGTCACCTTAGAGACCGACGGCGATGTCCTCATCGGGACGGATTTTAGTCTTGCCAGGCTAACTGTCGAGAGTAGTTATGGTCCGGCCATATGGGGTAGGAACGACAAATCCGCCGGCGTGGGTGGCTATAGCCGTGACAGCTACGGCGTGTATGGCAGTACCCATAACGGTAGGGGCGTGTATGGCCAGGTCCATTCCGGGACAGGTTACGCGGGCTACTTTGACGGTAAAGTGCATATCAACGGCAATCTCAGCAAGAGCAGCGGCTCGTTCAAGATTGATCACCCGCTCGACCCTGAAAACAAGTACCTCTCACACTCCTTCGTCGAATCGCCCGACATGATGAACATCTACAACGGCAACGTCACCACCGACGCCAAAGGCCTGGCCGTTGTCACGCTGCCTGATTACTTCACCGCGCTGAACCGCGACTATCGCTATCAACTGACGGTCATCGGACAATTTTCGCGGGCGATTGTCCTGCGCAAGATCAAAGACAATCGGTTTGCGATCAAGACCGACAAGCCGCGCGTCGAAGTCTCATGGCAAGTGACGGGTATTCGGCAAGACGCCTACGCCAGGGCCAATCGAATCCAGGTCGAGGAAGAGAAGACCGGCCAGGAGCGCGGCGCGTACTTGAACCCGGAAGCGTTCGGCCAGCCGCAAGAAAAGGGCGTCGCGCGCGCGCGTCATCCAGCAGCGACGCGGCAAGCGGAGGAAGAGATAGGCAAAGTAGGCGCCGGCGCCAAGCGAATAGATCAATGAGGCGGGGCGCCTGGGTGGATTCAAAAACCTTTCCAGTGACTTGTTCGAGCAGCGCAGCGGCGACCGTTCGGTTTCCATCAACGGCTCTGGCGCGGATGCGATAAATTTAGCTATTGCGCTCGCCGCTGCAACTCTTCCCACACCCAGGTCGTGCCCTCGCGCCCTTCGGCAATGATTCGCCCGCCCGGATCGAAGACTTTGAAATTCGGGACGAAGTTGATGTCGTATTGCTCGCAGACCGGCGATCCCCAATCGCCGATGTTCACGAAATGAATGGCGAGGTCGTCGTTTTTCGCTGCGGCGGATTCTAGGGCAGGCCCCACCCTCCGGCAGGTTCCTCACCAATCGGCGTAGAAGTAAACGATGTTGGTTTTGCCTGCGACCAGATGCTCGCGGATCGCCACAGGCTCGCCGGGAGCGTTGACGCTGCGATGCGCCGAGCCTGCGCAACCAGACAAACAGACCGCGCAAATCGCCAGAACGAGTGTGATCCGATTTTTTATGTTTCTCACAACAACCCCCGCTCTTTAACTTCCAGATATTGATTGACCAGTTGCAGCGACAACTGTCCCGCAGGCACGTCCAGCGCCAGCCCGCCCAGTTCGGTGATCCGCGCCAGAGCCTCTTCGCGCTGTTGCAGCAATTCTTCGGCCACACTCTGTTGATAAACGTCTTCGATCTTGCGCGGCTCCTGGGCCACCAGCGCGCGCAAATCCTTGTCGCCGATGGTCACGATCAGCGGCAGATGGCGCGGCAGCAGCGTCGCCGTGTAAGCCAGCAACTCGGCTGAAGCGTCGCGGTCAACCAGATCGGTCAGGATCACGACCAGCGAGCGCCGTTTGCAATTTTGCGACAGGTACTGAAACGCGCGCGCGTATGACGGCTCGATCATCTGCGCTTTGATGTTGTAGAGCGCCTCGGTCATCGCCGCCAATTGCGCGTGGCCTCGCTGCGGCGGCAGATATGTGGCGACTTGCCGGTTGAAGACCAGCAGGCCGATGTTGTCGCCGCCGCGCGTCGCCACGTAGCCGATGGCCAGCGCTGCGTTGATCGCGTGATCGAGTTTTGAAAGGTGTTCGATGCGCGAGGTCATCAGCCGCCCGGCGTCAATCATCACGACAATGCTCTGGTTTCGTTCGATCTGGTACTGCCGGGTGATCAGCCGCCCGCGCCGCGCCGTAGCCGTCCACGAAATGTGGCGCATCTCGTCGCCGCGCACGTAATCGCGCAGGCTCTCGAATTCGCGGCCCTGCCCGCGAATGCGCGTCTTTCTGGAGCCGATCAACATCTGGCGGTTGCGCTGCGCCGAGAGTTCGTGCCGCCGCGCCTCGTTGATGTTCGGATAAACTTTGACGCCCTCAGCGGCTTTGATCCGATCCTGTTTGATGATCAAGCCCCACGGCCCGCGCCGCCGCACGACAATATCGCCGAACCCATAATCGCCGCGCGACGCCGCGTAGAGCTTGTATCCGACCGCCGTCTGGCGATAGGCCGTTCCGTGTCTTTTCGGCGTAGCAATGAGCAGTCGTTCGCCGCGCAGTTCCAGACCGGATGGGTATTCGTCTTTGATCGTCAAGGTGAATCGGCGCGGCAGGCGATGGCTGATCGTGATTTGAACGTCGTTCTCTTCGCCGATCATGAACCGGCGCGGCATGTGGCGGGTTATCTCGATCTTTGAGATGTTCTCAGTACGGCGGTAATCAACATAAGCGGCGAGCAGCAGCGCGAGGTCGTAAACGATCAGGCCCCATTTAACGCCCGGCGTTCCCCACGCGAAGATCAGCGGCAAAACGCCGAGCGCGAAAAGGATGAAGAAACGGCGAGTGAAGATCATTTGGCTACCACTCGAAACTTTGTATGACGATCACGCCTTCTCGTTCGGCGCGTTGCAATTCTTTCTCGCGCGCGAAATGCACAACCATTACCGGCACGATCTCGCGTCCCTGCGCGGCAGGGTAATGCTTCTCTACTTCTTCGATCTTTTTCTTTAACTGCGTGAAATCTTTCGCGGCCAGTCGCGATTTTGCCTCGCCGACGATCAAGACCGGCGCCTTGCCGCGTTTGCCTTCAGCCAATACATTGACTTCCTCGTCGCCAATCTGTTCACGAATCACGCTGCTCGTCACGCGGATGTCATGTTTGTCGGCGAGAAATTGGGGCAGATGCCGATACGCTTCGTTCTCGAGCTGATAGCCAAGCGAATTGGCCATCCCTCCGATCTCCTGCCGCATGGATTGGATGGAGCTCTCCGTGCGCAACTGCGCCAACGTCAGTTTTTCAATCGCTTGTTGCATCTGACGTTGGGCTTCCATCATTTCCTGAAACGCAGCGTCGGTGCGCTTCTGCTGTTCCGCCACCTCCTGGAATCTGGCGTCAGTGCGTTGTTGCGACAGACCAAGATCGCGCACGATGTTTTTCAATTCGGTAAGGTCGCGGGCTTTCATCCACGCCTCGTGCGCAGCCTCCAATTCGGCGGCCAGCGCTTGCGCCTGATTCGGCGTGAACTCCCGCTCAAGTCTCGTGATCATGTCGGATGTGGGCATCTCTCAAAACTCCTTTCTCGCGCCTAAACAATCTCACGCTCAGCGCGGCACTTCAACCGAAGAAACGATCTCGTCCAGGATCGAATCGGGCGTGACGCCTTCGATCTCGGCTTCGGAGCGCAGCAGGATGCGGTGACGCAACGCCGGATGCGCGATGTCGCGCGCGTCGTCCGGCGTCACGAAATCGCGCCCGCGCATCGCGGCCAGGGCCTTGCTCGCCAGCAGCATCGCCACCGAAGCGCGCGGGCTTGCGCCCCAGAGCAGGCTCGGATGTTCGCGTGTGCGCCGCACCAGATTCAGCAGATAAGCCTGCACGCCCGGTTCGACCTTCGTGTTGCGCACCGTCGCGCGGCATTGCGGGATGACCGCCGGGTCGTCGAGCACACTGAAATTCACAGCTTCCAGCTTGCGCGCGTTGAAGCCCGCCTGCCAGTTGGCGATGACCTGCAACTCTTCGTCGAAACTCGGATACGAAATCATAACCTTGAACAGGAAGCGGTCGAGCTGAGCTTCGGGCAGCGGGTATGTGCCTTCGTATTCAATCGGGTTTTCGGTGGCCAGCACCAGAAACAGCGGCGACAGGTGATGACTTTCGCCGTCAATCGTCACCTGCCGTTCTTCCATCGCTTCGAGCAGCGCGGCCTGCGTTTTGGGCGGCGTGCGATTGATCTCGTCAGCGAGCAGGATGTCGGTGAAGACCGGGCCGTGACGCAAAGTGAATTGCGACGTGGCGAGGTTGAAGACATTGGTTCCGGTGATGTCCGAGGGCATCAGGTCGGGCGTGAATTGAATCCGGTTGAAGCCCGCGCCGATGATGCGCGCGATGGTTTTGACCATCAGAGTCTTGGCCGTTCCGGGCACACCCTCGACCAGCGCGTGTCCTTCGGCGAACAGGCAGATCAGGATTTGATCAATGACGGCGTCCTGACCGACTATGACTTTCTGCGTTTCACGGCGAATGTGCGCGGCTACCTGGCTGACGTAATCAGTCATGCGATTTTGAAGGGCTGGCTTTCCTTTCTGAGATTTAAAAATGATTTTGCGACGCGCCACTAT
The DNA here is from genome assembly GCA_022072205.1 of Acidobacteriota bacterium. Taxonomy (GTDB): domain Bacteria; phylum Acidobacteriota; class Blastocatellia; order RBC074; family RBC074; genus JAJVID01. The sequence continues at coordinate 21,513 of JAJVID010000107.1, read as the reverse complement.
ACCGAATGATCGCGCCTGCGAGCAATTGAGGAAAGAGAGATTACGGAAAAGACGGAAATAACGGAACAAACGGAAGGATTTTCCTGAAGCTTTTCCGTAATCTCTCTTTCTCTTCGGTGAAAGCTCAAATTGTTATCGTGGCGGTATATAATCGCGCTTCGCACTAAGTTCGAGATTCGAGATTTGAAATTATCGTATGCCTAATCTGATCATCGGCTCGCGCGGCAGCAAGCTCGCGATGTGGCAATCCAACTGGGTCAAAGACCGGCTCGAAGAAGCCTATCCCGGCCTGGTCGTTAATATCGAAATCATCAAGACTACCGGCGACAAGCTGACCGAGGCTTCGCTGGCGCAGATCGGCGGCAAAGGCGTCTTCACGAAAGAGATCGAAGAGGCCTTGCTTGAAGGCCGGGTTGATCTGGCCGTTCACAGCCTGAAGGATTTGCCGACCACATTGCCCGCCGGGCTGCACATCGCGGCTGTGACCGAGCGCGAAGACGTGCGCGATGCGCTGATCGTCCGCGAAGCTCTGCGCGAATCCGTCAAATCAATCAAGGATCTGCCGGAAGGCGCGCGCGTCGGCACCAGCAGCCTGCGCCGCGCCTCTCAACTGCGCCACGCGCGGCCCGATCTGCGGATCGTCGAACTGCGCGGAAACGTCGAAACCCGTTTGCGCAAACTTGACGAAGGAGATTACGACGCGATTATCCTGGCCTCAGCCGGATTGAACCGCCTGGGATTCAGCGGACGCGTCTCCGCGCACATCCCGACTTCGGAGATGCTGACCGCTGTCGGCCAGGGCGCGCTCGGCATCGAGGCGCGGATTGACGACCATCGCGCGAATCTGCTGCTGGAAGTTCTGAATCACACGCCGACGCGTTTCGCCACTGAAGCCGAACGCGCGGTCTTGCGAAGCCTGGGCGGCGGCTGCGCGGTTCCGATAGCGGCTTTCGGCCACATCAAAAAAAACAGGTTGAGCCAGAAGCTGATCGTGGATGCGCTGGTGGCTGATGCGGAAGGCCGGCGCGTCATCCGGCTACAGATCGGCGGCCCGGTTCAACAGGCCGAAGAGTTGGGCGCGAAACTCGCGGAGAATTTGATCGCCGAAGGCGCGCGCGAACTTCTGCCCGGAATCGGCGCGCAACAGCCTGTTTCGGTTGAAGCGGCCGGCGGCAAACCGGGCGTGGAAACGCGCGCGGAACCGTTGGCGCAGGCTGCGGTCGCAGCGCCGCCTGAAAGCGGAACTACAAACAAACCTGTCGCGCCGCCTGAAGTGGAACCCGCAAAGATCGTTTCGGTTTCGGCCTCGCTGCTTGAAAATGAGATCAAGGCCAAAACCGCGAGCGACGAATCTCGACCGCCGTTGGCCGGGCGCCGGGTTATTGTCACGCGAGCCATCAAGCAGAGCGGCGAGATGACGCGCGCGCTGGAACACCTCGGCGCCGAAGTCATCGCGTGTCCGACCATCGAAATCAGGGAGCCGTCGAACTGGGCGCAACTCGACCGCGCGTTGATTCATTTGAGCTGGTACGACTGGCTGGTTTTCACAAGCGCGAACGGCGTCGAATATTTTCTGCGGCGGCTGGATCAGCTTGGACATGGGCGCGCCGAATTGATGCCGCACCGGGTGTGCGCGGTCGGGCGCAAGACGGCTGAAAAACTGAAGAGCGAAAACATCGTGGTTGACCTGACGCCGGAACGTTTCACTGCCGAAGCCGTAGTCGAAGAATTCATCAAACGTTTCGGCGTGCGGCAACGGTTGCGCGGCTCGCGGATGCTGCTGCCCGCCTCGCGCACCACGCGCGACGTGATTCGGCCTGCAATGGAGAAGATTGGCGTTCACGTCGAAGTCGTCGAGGCTTATCAAACCGTGACGCCAGCGAAGACCGGCGAAGATGTCGCGAAGCTGTTTCACAACGCCGAGGCCGATTACATCATCTTCACCAGCCCTTCAACGGTCGCCAATCTGGCCGCGATTCTGGAAACGGATCATCTGGCGCCGCTGCTGGCCAACACGCGCGTAGCCTGCATCGGCCCGGTCACCGCCGACGCCGCGCGGCTGCACGGCCTGACGGTTCACATCCAGCCCGAAGAGCACACGGGGCAGGCGGTGGTGACGGCGATTGTCGCGGATAGCTTTGAGAGACGGCCCGCCGCCGGCAGTTCATCTTAATTCGCCAGGCCGACGCGGCGCAGCAACTCGCTGAACTTCGAGTTCGGACGCAAAGGCTCGAACACCGGCTCGACCTTCAACTCGACCAGCCCGCCGTCTTTTTCCGCGACCGCTTTCTCTAGCGCATCGAACGCCTCGTTTTGCTCGCCCAATCGAATTCGCACGGCGGCGATGGCGGTTTGCGGAACGTAACGATCTTCGGCTTCTCCGGTCAATTGCGACAGGTATTCGCGCCAGAACGCCTCGCGTCCCCGTTCGGCGTAAGCTTTCTTCAACGCCGAGGTCTTCGCTGGATCCGCGCGCATGGCAATCTTGGCGCGCAGAAATTCCAGCACCGCGTCCTGCGTATTGCCTTGTTGTTCGTAAGCCAGGCCGAGCGTCGAGTGCGCCTGGGCGAAATCTTTGTCAATTCCCAGCGCCTGTCGCAAATGCTCTACGGCGTCTTTGTAATCGCGCGAATAATAGGCCAGCGTTCCGAACGCGGCGTTGATCGGCAACGAGCGCGGATCGAGCCGCCGGGCCTGGTTCAATTCATCCATCGCTTCCTGGCGCCGTCCCATCAACGCTAAAAATTCGGCGTAACGATGCCGCGCCGTCGCGTGTTTCGGGTTCAACTCGATGGCGCGTTTGAACTCGCGCTCGGCGTCCGTGAAGTTCCAATCGTAACGAAGATTGACCTGGGCCAGCGTCAGGTGCGCGTCAACTATCGTGTCGTCGGCTTTCAAGGCGATCATCGCCACCTGCTTGGCTTTCGTCATGCTTTCCTGCGGCGTTCCGCCGTCGGCGCCTGCGGCGTGGCAGGCGGCGCAGCCAGCGGCGGCCAGCGCGTAGGCCGGGTCTTTGCCCGCCGCTGCTTCAAAATATTCGTCGGCTTTGGCCATCGCTTCGGGCGTGCCCTGATTCCAGAAATAACGGCCTTTCAGGTAAAGATCGTAGGCTTCCGCATTGCTCGTGCCTGCGCTTTCGGACGCCGATTGCGCGTCGCCGAGGCGCAGTTGTAATTTGCCGGTGATGTTGCGCGTGATCCGATCCTGAATCGCCAGCAGGTCCGAGGTCTTCAGATTGAAATTCTCGCCCCAGATTTGACGGCCATTGCGCGTGTCAACCAGTTCGGCGTTGATCGTCAGGTTGTCACCGATCCGCCGGATTTTTCCGATCAGCGCGGCTTTGACTTCAAGCTCGCGCCCGATGTCGCGCGCGTCAACTTCGCGGCCTTTGTACCGAATCACCGAGTTGCGCGAACTGACGCTCAGTTCGGGCCATTGCGACAAGGTGTTGATGATCGCCTCGGCCAGACCTTCGCTCAGATAATCGGCGTCGGCGTCGCCAGCGGCGGCGGTGAAAGGCAGCACCGCAATCGAATCAACCTTCGCAGCGCGCTGGAAGAGATAGAGCGCTCCCATTCCAGCCGCGAGCAGGAGCGCGATGACGGCGAGAGACGGCAAAAGCAACCGGCGGAGCTTTGACCGTTGAGTCTTTGCCGCGACTGCCGCTTGTCCGCTCGCCTGAGTCGAAGCCTGAATGACGCTGGTTTCGTAGCTGATTTGCGGCGGAGTCTTGATTTCAGATTGCGGCGCGGCGTTTGTTGCGAAATCAGTTCCGTAATCCGTCAGGGGCAACGTTGCGGTCGGCGCCTCTTCGGCCTTGATCGAAGACGAGGCGTCGAAGCCGATGGCCGGCGCTTCGAGCGGAATATTCGCGCCGCCGCCGCAGACGAATTCGCAGCAGGCTCGCGCGCGTTTCAGATCGTTCAAGGCATCCTGCGCAGCCGGGTAACGCGCGTCACGATCTTTGGCGAGCATTCGCGTGACGACGCTTTCAAGTTCGACCGGGACGTTCGGCAGGTGTTGCGACAATCGCGCCGGTTCGCTGACCAGCAGCGCGGCGATCATGTCGCTGGTCGTCGGGCCGTTGAACGGCCTCCGCGTCGAAACCATCTCGTAAAGCACAACGCCGAGGCTGAAAATATCGGTGCGCCCGTCAACGCGCTGCCCGCGCGCCTGTTCGGGCGACATGTAGGCGACGGTGCCCATGACCATTCCGGGCTGAGTCTCGAACAGCGATTTTGTCGGGGCTTCCTGATCGCCGCCGGATTCCGGCGGCGATTGCTCGGTCAGCTTGGCCAGACCGAAATCGAGAATTTTCACGTAGCCGTCGGGCCGCAGCATGATATTTTCCGGCTTGATGTCGCGGTGGACGATGCCGGCCTTGTGCGCTGTGTTCAGCGCGTTCAGGCATTGAATAGCGATCTCAATCGCTTCGTCCAATTTCAGCTTGCGCGCGCTCATCCGCCTGCGCAGCGTCTCGCCTTCGATGAATTCGGTGGCGATGAAATGCAGCGCGCCGGCTTCGGTCGTGAGCTTGCCGATCTCGTAAATCGTGATGATGTTCGGATGGTTAAGCCCGGACGCGGCGCGGGCCTCCTGCTCAAACCTTCGCACGCGGTCGGCGTCCTGAGTGAATTCTTCGGGCAGGATTTTAAGCGCGAGCTTGCGGCCCAATCGCTCGTCTTCGGCCAGAAAAACTTCGCCCATTCCGCCCGCGCCGAGTTTGCTGAGAATGCGATAGTGGGAAATCGTCTGTCCGATCATAGACTGGTTGGGAAAGAGAACACGGAACGAACGGAAACAACGGAACAGACGGAAAAACGAAGAGGTGAAACTTCCGCTTGTTCCGTCTATTCCGTTTATTCCGTATTCTTTCTTGCCTTACTTCTTCTTGAGCATGTTACACGCCTGGAATGCCGCGGACGGATCAACCGCCGTCCCGCCTTCTTCCACGTGGCGAATGACGCCCTCTTTATCAATCACGAACGTAGCGCGCATGCCGAAGCCCTGGGCATCGTTGAAGACGCCGTAATCCTTGACGGTCTTGCGCTGTTTGAAATCGCTCAGCAGCGGGAAGTTGAGTCCCTTGGTTTCGGGCGCGAGTTCTTCCGACCAATGTTTGAGCGCGGGCACGCTGTCCACGCTGATGCCGAAAACCTGAGTGTCTGCGCCGGTGAATTTGGCGATATCAGCCTGATACGCCTTCATCTCCTTCGTTCAGCCACCGGTGAAGGCCAGAATATAAAACGCCAGCACGACGTTCTTCTGGCCTTTGAACTGGCTCAACGTGTAAGTCTTGCCGTCTGTGCCCGGCAGAGAGAAATCGGGCGCGACGTCGCCGGCTTTCAGGTGCGTCTTCACTGCGGACGCGGGCCTGGCCGGCTGGGAGGCCTGCTGGGTGGATTGTTGGGCGAGAGCTGTGACGCTCAAGGCCATCAATATCCCCAGGCAGAGTGTTCTTTTGAACATTGTTCTTTGCTCCTTAGGTTAGTTGTCAGGTTTTAAGTTGGGATCACGGAAAATTCTTATGCGAACTTCGGGTATTAAACATCATCGCCAATCCCATACGCAACGCGCCGCGCCTTCGGATTCGGGATTGCCAATCCTTCTGCTATTATCCTCACCGAAAGCGGTGTGTCGAAGGTAACGGCGCTGACCGCGCAAATTTCAACAATGAGTAACCACGATTTCATCAACATTATCGGAGGAGGGCTGGCCGGTTCGGAGGCCGCCTGGCAGGCTGCCCGGCGCGGCCTGCGCGTCCGCCTTTTCGAGATGCGCCCCAATCGGACGACGGGCGCGCACCACACGGGCAATCTGGCCGAACTGGTTTGCAGCAACTCGCTCAAATCCGACGAAGCCAACACCGCGCCGCGATTGTTGAAAGACGAATTGCGCGCGGGCGGTTCGTTGCTGGTCGAACTGGCCAAAGAAGCGGCTGTGCCCGCAGGCGGCGCGCTGGCGGTTGACCGCGAAAAGTTTTCGGCTCTGGTGACCGAGAGGCTATCGAATCATCCGAACATCGAACTGCGGCGCGAAGAAGTCTCAACTATCAACTCCGGCGAGATTACGGTTGTCGCGGCGGGGCCGCTCGCTTCGCCCGCGCTGGTCGGGGCGATTGGCGAATTGACCGGCGAGCGCGACCTGTATTTCTTCGACGCCATCTCGCCGATAGTTGACGGCGAGACGATCAATTACGACATCGCGTTCAAGGCGGCGCGTTACGGCAAGGGCGGCGACGATTACGTCAACTGCCCGATGTCGAAGGAAGAATACGACCGGTTTTACGACACGCTGGTGGCGGCTGAAAAAGTTAAACCGCACGAAGGGGTGGAGAGCGAAGAGAAGTTTTTTGAAGGCTGTTTGCCGATTGAAGAAATCGCGCGGCGCGGGCGCGACACGCTGCGATTCGGGCCGATGAAGCCGGTCGGATTGCCTGATCCGCGCACGGGCCGCGAGCCTTACGCCTGCGTGCAACTGCGGCTGGAGAATCTGATGGCCGACGCTTACAACATCGTCGGCTTCCAGTGCCACATCAAATACGGCGAACAGAAACGCATTTTGCAATTGATACCGGGCCTGGAAAACGCCGAATTCATCCGCTTCGGGCAGATGCACCGAAACACGTACATCTGTTCGCCGAAACTTTTGCGCGAGACTCTGCAAATGCGCGAGCATTCGCGCGTTCTTTTCGCGGGCCAGATTTCGGGCATCGAAGGTTACACCGAGGCGATGGCCACCGGGATGATCGCCGGAATGAACGCGGCGCGGTTAGCGCGCGGGCTTGAACCATCGGCTCCGCCGCGCAAATCGGCCACCGGGTCGCTGACGTTTTATCTGGCCAACGCCGACGCGAAGAATTTTCAACCGGCCAACACCACGTTTGCGTTGCTGCCCGCAATCGAGCCGGAATTGAGAAAGCGGTTGAAACGGAAAGCCGACCGCCATCGTTTTCAAGTCGAGCGCGGGTTGAAGGCGTTCAACGATTGGCTGATTGAGACGGGCGAAGCTGACAGCGCCGCGCAGGCGCGAACGGTTTGAGATAAAGGCTGTACAGGGAGCGATAGCGCAATGACATTCAGTTATCGTATCGAGAAAGCAAAGAGAGAATACGGAACAGACGGAAATAACGGAATAGACGGAAGAAGACTTGGAAAAATCCTGAAAATTTCCGTCTGTTCCGTTATTTCCGTCTGTTCCGTATTCTTGATCATCTCTCCGCTTCGATCCGTTTCGAGCCAGAGCGGGCGTGGCCAGTTGCCGGAATCGAAGAAGCAGAAACCCGACAAGCCCGGACTTCCCGACCCGCTCCCGAAAATCCGCCTGCCCGAAAACATCCCGCAAAAGCCGAAAAACAAGGACGAAAAAGAGAGCGAAGACACTATCCGCATCAACAGCGATCTGGTCAATGTCGTCGTGACCATCTCCAGAAAATCAGCGACCGACCCGATCAATCTGAAGCAGGAGGATTTTGAAATCCTCGAAGACGGCGCGCCGCAGGAAATCGCCAACTTCGCCCGCGACGCCGATCAGCCGCTGAAGCTGGTCATGCTTTACGACACCAGTTTGAGCGTCGCCCAGCGGCTCAACTTCGAGCGCCGCGCATCCGCGCGCTTCTTCGAGCGTGTGATGCGCCAGGAAGATCGCGCCGCCGTCTTTTCGGTTTCGACCGATGTCGTCGTCCTGCAGGATTTCACCAACAGAGTTCCGCTTCTCGTTGACGCCATCCGCCAACTCAAGGCGCAGGGCGCGACCTCGCTTTACGACGGAATCTACCTGGCGTCCGAATACCTCAGGAACGCCGAAGGCCGCCGGGTGATCGTGATCGTTTCGGACGGCGGCGACACGACCAGCAACAAGGGATTGCTCGAAGCTTTGGCTCAGGCGCAAAAATCCGACGCCCTGATCTTTGCCATCTTCACCGGTAATCCGACGCCCTCGCAAAACCTTCGTGACCTGGCCGCCGAACGCGCGCTCGAAGCGTTGACGCGAGAAACCGGCGGCGAAGTGCTCAAACCGAAACTCCCCGCCGGATGGCAGCCAAACGAAGAGGCCGACGAACAGACGCTGAAAGAACTCGACCGCGCCTTCGCCAACCTCGCTGAACAATTGCGCACGCAATACGTGCTCGGCTTCTTCTCGACCAACGAAAAACGTGACGGCTCCTTCCGCAAACTCAGCGTGCGAATCAAAAAGCCGGCTTACACCGCGCGCGCCAGGACTGGGTATTACGCGCCGAAGGAGTGAGAAAGGGAGTAGGGAATGGGGAGTAGGGAGTGGGAGGAATACATTATCCCTATTCCCTACTCCCCACTCCCTACTCCCTTCTTCTTCCCTCCGCTCTCCCACTCTTCAAACACCCGTGCTAGAATCCGCCCGCGATCATGGTTTTTCCACACAAATTTTGATTATTCACGAATCGGGCGGCTGCTCATTCCACATCTTTCATATCTCATCATAGGGTTTCATTTTGTGAGGGGCGTCCGGGCTTAAACGAGAGTTTTATATTTTATGCAAGCGGACATAATTTTGATTCGTTCTGTTTTTACTGCCGTTCTCGTCACCGCAGGTTATCTCATTCAACCGATTCCGGAATCGGTTGATAAAGAGATCGGTCTTCCCGGCGGTTCAAGATTGCTCTCGGCGATAGCCGGCGCGCTGTTGGCGGGCGGGATAATCTTTTTTGAACTGCGCATCCGGCGCGCCTCGCTTAAAACATTGATCGGGGCCGCTGTCGGCTCGATCCTCGGCATTATCGGCTCGACGATGATGGGTTTTTTGATCACCGCGCAGCACTGGGATCAGCCGATCAAATCCTTCTTGACGCTCACGCTCACGCTCTTTATGGCCTACGTCGGATTGCTGGTCGGCGCCGCGAAAGGCGATTACCTGGACCTGTCAGCCCTCGGCGGCATCTTGAGCGACCGCGGAGCGAAGCAGAGCTACAAAATCCTGGACACCAGCGTGATCATTGACGGGCGCGTCGCCGACATCGCCGAAGCCGGCTTCATGGGCGGCACGATCCTGATCCCGCAATTCGTCCTGCGCGAATTGCAGCAGATCGCCGATTCGTCCGATTCCGCCAAACGCAATCGCGGACGGCGCGGCCTGGACATCCTTCAGCGCATCCAGAAGAACAGCAATCTGGAAGTTCAGATTAACGAAACCGATTTCCCCAACGTGCGCGAAGTTGATCTGAAGCTGATCGAACTCGGCAAACAACTCAACGCGCCCATCGTGACCAACGATTTCAATCTCAACAAAGTCGCCCACCTGCGCGGCGTCGAGGTGCTCAACATCAACGAACTGGCCAACGCGCTCAAACCCGTCGTGCTGCCTGGCGAAATAATGAAGGTTTTCATCCTGAAGGAAGGCAAGGAGTACAATCAGGGCGTGGCCTATCTGGACGACGGCACGATGGTCGTGGTTGACAACGCGCGCCGCCTTATTGGCAAGAACGTTGATATGGTCGTGACCAGCGTGTTGCAGACCACAGCGGGCAAGATGATCTTCGGGCGCGTGGAAGACCAGAAGCCCGAAGCGCGCGATGCGCGAGACACAAGAGGCGATTACCGCGACCGGCCGTCACGGCCAACGCCGATACCCGCGCCGTCGGTGGATTGAAGACGTAGGGAGTGGGGAGTAGGGAGTGGGAACGAGGAAGTTCCTCCCTACCCCACATTCCCCACTCCCTACTCCCTACTCCCTTATGAACATCGCCATCATCCCCGCCGCCGGCGCCGGCAGCAGATTCGGCGGGCAAATCCCAAAACAATTCGTCGAAGTCGCGGGAGCGCCGATCATCGTCCACACGCTGAGAAGGTTCGACGAGTGTGATGAAATCGGAGCGATGATCGTCGCGTTGCGTCCGGAAGAGATCGAACGTTTCGGTCAATCGCTCCCGGCGCACAAAATCCGAAAGCCCGTTCGGCTGGTTGGCGGCGGCGCCGAACGCAGCGATTCGATTTTGAACGCGCTGGAAGCGGCTAAAGAATTCGATCCCGAACTCGTCGCCGTTCACGACGCCGTGCGCCCCTTCGTCACGCCGGAGAGAATTTCAGCGACGCTCCGGCGCGCGCGGGAGACAGGCGCGGCGATTCTGGCGCTGCCCGCGACCGACACGATCAAGGAAGTCGAAAACGGTTTGATCCAGCGCACGATTGACCGCCGCAGAATCTGGCGCGCGCAAACGCCGCAGGCTTTCCGTTACGATTTGCTGCTGAGAGCGAACGAGGAAGCCCGCGCCGCCAATCTCCCATCGGCGATGGCCACCGACGACGCGTTCCTGGTCGAGCGTCTGGGATTGCCGGTGGCGGTGGTCGAAGGTTCGCCGAACAACATCAAGATCACCACGCCGGAAGATTTGGCGCTGGCCGAGAAACTTTTTGAGCAGGTGAAACCATGAGCCAGTTTCGCGCCGGCATCGGCAACGACATTCATCGCCTGGTCGCTGGCCGGAAGCTGATTTTGGGCGGAGTCGAAATCCCGTTCGATCGCGGGCTGCTCGGCCATTCCGACGGCGACAGCCTGACGCACGCGATCACCGACGCGCTGCTCGGAGCAGCCGCTCTCGGAGACATCGGCTCGCATTTCTCCGACAAAGACCCGCGCTGGGCCGGCGCCGACAGCCTCGTCTTTCTGCGCCACGTTTGCGGCCTGCTCGCCGAACGCGGCTACAGTATCGCCAATGTTGACGCGACGATCCTGGCCGAACGCCCGAAGATGGCTCCGCACATTCCCGCGATGAGAGCGAAGCTGGCCGAGGCGATGGAGATTGATGAATCGCAAATCAACGTCAAGGCGAAAACCAACGAAGGGCTTGATGCGATTGGACAAAGTGAGGCGATTGGAGCGCAGGCGGTGGCGCTTCTACACATTGAAGAATGATTGTGCCGGTAGGAAAAAACCGAATAAGTGAGCGAGACCTTTTCCTCATTGGCATTCCGGGGCTTAAAGACCTCCCGCACTACTTGGATTTGCGAAGCCAATATTTTGGAGCCTTCTTCGTCTGTGACGCTGATCGGATACCCGATACTGAGATCGTTGAACTGGCTCATTCGCTTATTCGGCAGGGCATGGCTTACTTATGCGTTTGGGGAAAGGATTGTGAGCGAGTTCATGATTTGTTCGATGAAGTTATAGTTGGCTTTGATCCCCACCCAACTGATGAATCGGTGAGAATGACGTTTTGGTTGGATCGCGTAAGTTTGGATGAGGCGCTGTGGCATTTTCTCTACGTCGCTTTTCCGGCCGACCTATACTGGGAAAATTGCAGCGCAGAGTTGATCGTTGTGGTTGATTGCGATCAGCGAGCACAGCAAATCCGAACCAGGCTGGCCGATCAAACAGCTTTAAGCCGCGACGTTGCAGGTGAAGATGATGAATAACAGAAAACGACAATCGGTAGTTATAACTTGCCTGTGTTTGGTTACTATGTTCGCCGCGGAGAATTACAAAATCGAAGCCAATCTCATTTCCGTCAGGAAAATCTGGGATCGCGCGCCGCACAACGCCTTCACCGATCTGATCCGTTTCAAAAATCGCTGGTACTGCGTCTTCCGCGAGGGCGACGGCCACGTCAAAGGCGAAGGCAGGTTGCGCGTGCTCGTTTCAAAAGACGGCGAAGCGTGGGAATCGGCTGCGCTGATCGAAGAGAAAGGCCGCGACCTGCGCGATGCGAAATTCGCAATCACGCCCGGCGGGCGGCTGATGCTGAACGGCGGCTCCGCTGACCCTGCGGATCATTCGCCGAAAGGCTCGTTCTATTCTGTCGTCTCTTTCTCGAAAGACGGACGCGCGTGGAGCGCGCCGCAAAAGATCAGTTTCAAAAACCCGGCTGAAAACCGCTTCTGGCTCTGGCGCTCCGTTTGGCATAAAGGCGCGGCCTATGGCGTGGCCTACCAGTCCGATCCTGAATCGCCGCCGAACCGCCGCAAGTTTTACGCGTTCATCTGCCGCAGCCGCGATGGCGTCAATTACGAACGAATCTCCGAAGACATCATCGGAGCGACCGAAGCCGCGCTCGAATTCGACGAGCATGATATTTTGACAATTGTGTTGCGCGGCAGTTCGGATCAGCCGAAAGCGCTGTTGATGCGATCGCCCGCGCCTTACACCAATTGGACGAAGAAGGAATTGACCGCCGATGTTGGCGGCGATCAGATCGGCGGGCCGGCGATATTGCGATTGCCCGATGGTCTGCTGGTTGGCGCTGGCCGCCGTTTCAGCGACAAACCATCATCGGATCAGCGCACGGGATTGTTCCTGATTGACACCGGCAAGGCCGCGCTGACAAACCTGCTGATCTTTCCGAGTGGCGGCGATACAAGCTATCCGGGACTTGTCTGGCATAACAACCAACTCTGGATGAGCTATTACAGTTCGCACGAAGGCAAAAGCTCGATCTATCTGGCTCAAATCGAGTTGAAGAAGCGTTGATGATCTTATGTTCGACGTAATCGCATTCGACGCCGACGACACGCTCTGGCACAACGAGCCGCTATATCGCGGCGCGCAGCAACAGGTTCTGGACATCCTGGCGCATTATCACGCCCGCGACTGGATCGAGCGCCGGATGTACGAGACCGAAGTCCGCAATCTGGAGCATTATGGCTACGGCATCAAAGGCTTCACGCTCTCGATGATCGAAACGGCGATTGAACTGACCGAAGGGCGCATCAGCGGCGCGGAAGTGGGCCGGATCATCGAACTGACCCGCGAGATGTTCAAAGCCCCGGTTGAATTGCTCGACGGCGTTGAAGAGACGATCACGACGCTCGCCGCGTCGCACGATCTGATGCTGATTACCAAAGGCGATCTGTTCGAGCAGCACGCCAAGATCGCGCGTTCCGGCCTTGCTGATCATTTCAGCCGAGTCGAAATCGTTCCGGTCAAAATCAGAGAGACTTATCAATCCATCACCGCGAAGCACAAAATCAATCCCGAACGCTTCCTGATGATCGGCAATTCGATCAGATCGGACATCCTGCCCGTGATCGAAATAGGCGGGCGCGCCATTCACATCCCATACGAAACTACCTGGGAGCACGAGGTCGTGCCGGAAGAAGAATTGGCGGGCAGGGAATTTGTGAGGCTCGCGCACATCCGCGAGCTACTGACTCTGATTGATCAGTACCGCTCGCGGTAGCGATCCAACTCAATTATGCGAACACAAGACCTGATTGAAAAAAAACGCGACTGCAAAGAACTCACCCCCGACGAAATCGCATTCCTGATTCGCGGCTACACACGCGATGAAATCCCCGATTACCAGATGGCCGCGTGGTTGATGGCGTCATTCTTGAACGGAATGAGCGAGACCGAGACACAGGCGCTGGTCGAAGAGATGCTCTATTCCGGCATAGTCCTCACGCACGAACACATCCCGCTGCCGAAAGTTGACAAGCATTCGACCGGCGGAGTGGGCGACAAGACCAGTTTGGTAATCGGCCCTGTCGCAGCAGCCTGCGGCGTCGCCGTGCCGATGATTTCGGGCCGCGCGTTGGCTCACACCGGCGGCACGCTCGACAAACTCGAAGCCATCCCCGGATTCCGAACCAATCTCTCGCTCGATGAATTCAAAGACGTGCTGGCGCGCTGCGGCCTCGCGCTGATCGGGCAGACGCGAGAGATCGCGCCCGCCGACCGCAAACTTTACGCGCTGCGCGATCTGACGGCGACCGTCCCGTTCCGCCCGTTTATGTGCGCTTCGATCATGTCGAAGAAACTGGCCGAAGGAATTGACGGACTTGTGCTGGATGTCAAAACCGGCAACGGCGCGTTCATGCGCGAGTTTGAAGATTCGCGCAAGCTGGCCGAGATGATGACTTCGGTTGGCCGCGCGATGGGCAAACGCGTAGTCGCCTTGATCACCGACATGAACCAACCGCTGGGCCGCTGGGTAGGAAATGCGGTCGAAACGTTTGAAGCCATCGAAACCCTGCACGGCGACCTCGAAGGCGATTTCGCCGAACTCTGTCTGGATCTGGCCGCGCAGATGCTGATCGTCGGCGGAATCGAGACCGATTTGAACGCCGCGCGCCACACCGTTCGCCACGCGATCACATCAGGCCACGCGCTCGAACGCTTCCGCGCCTGCATCGAAGCGCAAGGCGGCAATCCGCACGTGCTCGACGACCCGAAACTCCTGTCGCAGGCGAGCAAACAACGAGTGATCACCGCCCCGCGCTCCGGCTTCGTCACCGGCGTCGAGACCGACGAGATAGGCCGCATCGTGATGGATTGGGGCGGCGGGCGGCGCCGGCTTGAAGACAAGATTGATCACAGCGTCGGCCTGCGCCTGTTCGCCAAACTCGGCGATCAGGTGGACGCGGGCGATCCGCTGGCGATGGCATATTACAACGATGAGTCGAAATTTGAAGAGATGGATGCGCGGTTGCGCGCGGCTTATCGAATCGAAGAATCAGCGCCGAAGCTCGAACCGCTCATCAAAGCGGTGATCTGATGGCGGCGAGATTGGGCGCTAAGCGGGGTCGTTGTAATCACTCAAGTAGAGCTTGCCTTCGTAATCTATCAGACCGAGTCTGACACGATCTATCCAGCCTTTTTCGATGTCCAGCCCAAGGTCTTCGCCGTAATTTCTGGCAAAGATGCAGGCGCTCGACCCACTATCAACTTTGGCTTTGCATTCCGTTCGCTTATCGCCCCACTCCAAGCGTACAGGGACGGTAATCCCCGACCTGCGAATGTCGTACTGGAAGAGGGTTTTGAAAGACAATGTTTCAGCCATTACAGCCAACCCCCACTGAAGAATTCATCGGGATTTTCGGCGAATACAACAAATGGCGAGTCCACCCCCATCGCCCGCGCTTCGGCGCGCACCTTGTGGGGGTCTTCGCCAAGACTGAGCAGGCGGCCTCCATCCAGCGCCAGCCACTGTCCGGCATAAGCGGCCTCGTGCTCGGCGAGCCATCGCATCTCCCGCTCGCGGTGAAGCGCGGATTTGCGGGCGTCAGCGCCATTCTGCTCAGCCAGTTTTCTCTCTTCTTCCACCAGCCATTGGCGCAATCGTTGTTTGTCCTCGACCGGCAGGGATTGGACAACCTTCAGAGCCTGTTCAAATGTTACGCTTGTCATTTTGCTTGCCTCCTTTCGCTGACGCGTCAACAATCGCAATTCTATGCCACGCGGTTGGAATCCGCTATCCGGTTTTCAACCTGAGTGGCTACTGGAGCGTCGCGTCCGCGCCGAAATAACGCAGCTTGCGTTTGACCTTCTCCACCGCCGCGCGCGCCGCTTCTTTCACTTCATCCGACTCGTCGGTCGTTGCCAGCCGCTCCAATTCGGCCAGACACGCCTCGTTGACGTAATAGCCCACCACCTCCACGGCCTTGCGCCGGACAGACTTCTTCTCATTGCCGAGAGCCAGCATTAATCCCTCTGCGAAATTTTCGGCTTTGTCAGCGGCTATGCTGCCCAGCGCAGATGCCGCGCGCCATCGAATATAAAGACCCTGATCTTCGAGCAGAGCTTTGAGCAAAGCGTCCACGGCGCGCTCTGAGCCGATGCGGCCCAGCGCCTCTGATGGCCAAGCTGGATTTGCCTGGTTGATGACAAGTCAGCAAGCTAACCTCCACGCGTGGATTTGTTCTCGATTATCGGTTGGCGAACCAGACCACGTAATCCCTGAGCAATTGATAGTTCTTCGATTTTTTGCCGGTCGCTTCCAGGTCGCAGAGCGGGAAGTTGCCCGGCTGAATCCAGTGGGCGATAATCGCCGCGCTCATCAAGCGGTTATGTCCACCCAAATTTTCTGATTGGAGATTAAGAATGAAAACAGGCGCTCTGATCTTGCTGGTCTGTTTGTCTCTATTTCCCGGCGGATGCGCCACGCGTGATTTCGCCGCTGAAGCCGAGGGAGCGAAGACCAAAGTCGGCATCGTTTTCGACATCGGCGGCAAGGATGATCGTTCGTTCAACGCCGCAGCCAACTCTGGCGTGCTGCGCGCGAAGAAGGATCTTCCGATCATTCTGCGCGATGTGGAGCCGGGCGATCCGACTTCGATTGAGCCTGCGGTGCGGGCGTTCGCGCAGTACGGGTACAACCTGATCACCGGCGTCGGATTCGCGCAGGGGCCGATCCTGACCGAGGTTGCGAAGGATTATCCGCAACTCCATTTCGTGCTGATTGACGCAGTGGCCGATTCGCCGAACGTCGCCAGCCTGCTTTTCAAAGAGCACGAAGGATCGTTCCTGGTCGGGATGATCGCAGCTTACACCAGCAAAACTGGCGTGCTCGGATTCGTCGGCGGGATGGACATCCCGCTGATCCATAAGTTCCAGACCGGTTACGAAGAGGGCGCGCGTTACGTCAATCCGAACATCAGGGTCTTGCACAATTACGTCGGCATCACCGACGCGGCCTGGAACAATCCGGGCAAGGGGCGCGAACTGGCCAACGCGCAATACGAGCAGGGCGCGGACGTGATCTTTCAGGCGGCGGGCAATTCGGGGTTGGGCGTGTTCGACGCTGCTGAGGCTTACAACAAATTCGCCATCGGGGTTGACGCGAACCAGAACTGGGTCAAACCGGGCCACATCCTGACGAGCATGCTCAAGCGGATTGATAACGCCGTTTACAGCATCGTCAAAGACGAGGTCGAAGGGAAATTCAAAGGCGGCGTGCACATTTACGGATTGGAGAATGACGGGATCAGTTATGCGATTGACGAATACAACAAGCATCTGATCCCGCAAGACGTGATTGAGAAGGTCGAGCAGGCGAAGAAGGACATCATCGCGGGCAAGATCAAAGTGACGGACGCAATGGCGAAGTAGGATCAGCCACAGAGATCACAGAGAGCACAGAGGTCACGACGGGCAACTGTAGGATCAGCCACAGAGATCACAGAGATCACAGAGGTCACGATGGGCAACTGCTCAACGAAGAGCGGCAATTGTAGGATCAGCCACAGAGATCACAGAGAGCACAGAGGAGGGAAGTCGCGATGGGTGATGAATTGACAGAGAAAATTATCGGGGCCGCGATTGAGGTTCATCGAGTGCTTGGGCCAGGGCTGCTGGAGTCGGTTTACGAAGAGGCTCTGTGTGTGGAATTGCGGCTACGTGGAATTTCTTTTCAGCGGCAGGTTGAAGTAGACGTCAATTACAAAGGGCATATTATCAAAGGGCAGCGGATTGACCTGCTGGTCGGTGGAGAGGTAATCATTGAACTCAAAGCGGTGACGCATCTCCCGGAAGTAGCAGTCGCGCAGGCGCTCTCTTATTTGAAGGCCACAGGATTGAAACGAGCGTTGCTGATAAATTTTGGCGAGCGAAAGCTGGTAAATGGCGTCAAACGGATTTCTCTTTGACTTTCTCTGTGATCTCTGTGATCCCTGTGGCTAAATTACCAAAATGAATCAAAACATCATCGAAAGCTGGTAAATGGCGCCAAACGGATTCCTCTTTGACTTTCTCTGTGTACTCTGTGATCTCTGTGGCTAAATTACCAAAATGAATCAAAACATTATCGAAATGCGCAGCGTCACCAAACGCTTCGGCGCGGTGACGGCCAACAAAGGCATCAACCTCTCGATCCCCGCCAACACCATTCACGCCATCGTCGGCGAAAACGGCGCGGGCAAATCCACGATCATGAAGATCCTTTACGGCTTCTACACCGCCGACGAAGGAGAGATCTGGATTGACGGGGCGCGGCGTGAGATCAAAACGCCGCACGACGCCATCGCGCTCGGACTCGGAATGGTTCATCAGCATTTCATGCTCGTGCCGCCGATGACCGTGATGGAAAACATCGTGCTCGGCGCCGAACCGGGCAACGCGGCGCGAATTGATTTCAAACAGGCCGAAGAGCGGATCAACAAATTGTCGAAAGATTTCGGATTCAACATTGATCCGCATAAACGAATCGAAGAGCTTTCGGTCGGGCAACAACAGCGCGTCGAAGTTTTGAAGGCGCTCTATCGCGGCGCGCGCATCCTGATTCTGGATGAGCCGACGGCGGTGCTGACGCCGCAGGAGGTCGAGGAGTTCTTCAGGATTCTTCGCTCGATGAGAGAGCAGGGCAAGACGATCATCATCATCACTCACAAGCTGAGCGAAGTGCTTGCGCTCTCGGACAACGTCACCGTGATGCGCGACGGTCAGGTCGTCGGCGAAAGGAGCACGGCTGAAACGAACGCGGCGGAGTTGGCGCGGCTGATGGTCGGGCGCGACGTGTTGCTCAGGGTTGAAAAGAATGAGGCGAAGCCGCGCGGCATTGCGCTGGCCGTGAAAAATCTCGGATATGGCTCGAAACTCAGCGATGTTTCGTTCGACGTGCGCGCGGGCGAAATCGTCGGAATTGCCGGCGTCGAAGGCAACGGGCAGACCGAATTGATCGAAATTCTGGCCGGGTTGCGCCGCGCGACGGGCGGCAGCGCGACGCTCGAAGGCCGCGACATCAGCAAACTCTCCGCGCGGATCGTCAAAGAACTTGGCGTCGCGCACATCCCCGAAGACCGGCACGCGCGCGGCTTGCTGCTCGAATTCGACCTGGCGGACAACACGATCCTCGGCACGCAGTACCGCAGGCCTCCCGTCACCACGCTGGGGCTGATTGACGAAAAAGCTGTGGCTGGGAAGGCGGCGCGGCTGATCCGCGATTTCGACGTGCGCCCGCCGAACTCAGCGCTGCCCGCGCGCGCTCTGTCGGGCGGCAATCAGCAGAAGCTGATCATCGGGCGCGAATTCGATCTGAAACCGAAGTTGCTGCTGGTCTCTCAACCGACGCGCGGCGTTGACATCGGCGCCATCGAATTCATCCATCGCAAACTGGTTGAACTGCGCGACGCGGGCGCGGCCATTCTGCTCGTCTCAGCCGAACTCGAAGAAGTTTTGTCGCTAGCTGACCGCGTGCTGGTGATGTATCAGGGGCGGATCGTCGGAGAGGTTGATCCGCGCCGAGTTGATCAGGAAGAGATCGGGTTGATGATGACTGGTGGGAAGAAGCGCTGAAGAGATTTAGCCACAGAGTTCAGAGAGAACACGGAGGGAGCGTCAATCTTCTCTGTGTTCTCGGTGAACTCTGTGGCTAAAACTCTTCCTGTTTCAGAGCAGCCGCATTGAAATCATGGTGTCCGTCAACCGCTCGATCACTATGACCAGTGTTTTCCCGGCCTCATCGTACCGCCCCGCCGCTGCAAGCCGCTCGGCGTTGGCCGCAGCCTCAGTCGCGGAAGAAATTTTCAAATACTGCACTTGCAAACGCGGATTGGCCTGAAAGCTTCTGGCCAGATTTTCCAGCCCCGCGCGCAAATCGCTAATCCTGGCGACCAGCGCGTCCTTGCTCTGTTTGGTTTTGGCCTGGATGGCGGGCGACGACTCATTACGTTTCACCTGCTCTTCGGCGATTTCAAGGCCGTTGACAATCTTGCCAAAGACGTAAATGAAATTCGAGACGTTTTTGATCTGCGCGGCCACCTGCAGCGCTTCGGGGCGCATGTCGGGAACGGGCGTTGGCGCCGGTGTCGCGCGACGCGCGGGTTTTCTCTTTTGAGCGAGTGAATCCGTTCGCGGCGCGCTGACAAGCGCGATCAGGACAGCTACGGCAAAAATTGCGATGCGTTTCAATCAATTCCTCCAGGCGTTTTCGACCGGTCACGGCGTCAACGCCGCTTCGATTGGCCGATTTGTGTTCAGCAGCGGACTTATTTTTAGCATTGCCCGCACGCCGCCGCAAGCAGGCGGCCCGCGCGCGCCGCTTGCCAACTCCCGGCTTCATTCGATAAACTCCGCCCCTTTGTTTGCAGCCGCTGAAGTCTGCGGTTGCGGACAGAGGGTCATAGGTTCACTTTTCATCATTGATAAATACAAGGAGATTGAATGAAAGCTGTTCGCTCGTTTTTGTTGATATGTTTTCTGGCCGCCGCGGTTTCAGGGCAGGGCCGCGAGGCCGGCAAGGATTACGCCCAGGTTGACTTGAAAGATTTCGTGAATCGCCCGGCTGATTATTTGGGCCGCCGAGTCGCGGTGACTGCTGAGGTTGTTTCAGTCAGCGCCGATTACCGGGCGATAGATGTCTTCGATTCCAGAAGCAAAGCGTTGATTGGCGTTTCGCTGACGCAATTGCCCTGGCAGTTGCGCCAGACGCTGGTCGTTGAGCCGGTGCGCCGCGTTTCTGTTTATGGCCGAATCGAGATGAAACGCGGGCGCGTCGTGATCAAAGCCGACAGGGTTACTCCACTCGAATCAACTCTGGTGGCGAGAAAATAAGGGCCGAAATTTGGTTCGGTTCGGATGGCGGCGGGCAGAGGGGTTTTGCCTGCCGCCTTTTCTTTTGACGATCAAATTTCGCCGCGCCGAGTCTGGCGCAACCAGGATGGCCGCTTTTGCGTATGAGCCTGTGGCCGCGGGATGAGAACGTGGCCGCAGGATTTCTAAATTGATTTCCGGGTAGACACTCCTGATCTTGATTAATCATCGGAACCAAGATTTCAAACACAAAATTCAAACAGAAGATCGCTCCGGCATGTCGGCGGTCTTTTGTAATCCTTCGGAGGAAAGCAAGATGACACATCGTCGTTTCAAGCGGGCTATGGCCCCGATCGCCGCAGTCCTGATCTTCTGCCTGACCGTCACGGCGCAAGTCGCCCAGGTCGAAAAAGTTGATCTGGAGATGATGAAGAAGATTCGCGCGGAAGGCATGGAGCGTTCCCAGGTGATGGATACGCTGAGTTGGCTGACCGACGTTCACGGCCCGCGCCTGACCAACTCACCCAATTACAACGCGGCCTGCGAATGGGCCAAAAACAAGTTGACTGCGTGGGGAATGCAAAATGCGCATCTGGAAGCGTGGGGGCCGTTCGGTCGCGGCTGGTCGCTGGAAGGTTTCACGGCCAACATGATCAAGCCGCAATTCAATCCGCTCATCGCTTATCCCAAAGCCTGGTCGCCAAGCACCAACGGCGTCTTGCGCGGCCCGGTCGTTTACCTCGACGTCAAGACCCCTGCCGATTTGGAGAAATATCGCGGCAAACTCAAAGGCGCAATCGTTCTAATCGCGCCGCCTGTCGAAGTGCAGGCCCATTTCAAGCCGCAGGGAACTCGCATGACCGATGAGCAACTGCTGGCGATGGCCAACGCCGACGGAGGCGCGGCAGGGCCAGGGCGCCGTTTCGAGCTTTCACCCGAACGTCGCGCGGCGATGGAATTGCAGAACAAGAAGTGGCAGTTGGTTTATAGCGAAGGCGCCGGCGTTGTTTTAGAGCCTGGACGCGGCGATGGCGGAACGATCTTCGTAAGCGCCGTGACCATCCCGGTGACGGACCCGAACACGCCGTTTGACCGTCGCCCGCGCGCGCAATCCAAAGACGCTGTAGCCATTCCGCAAGCCGCTATCGCCGCTGAACATTACAACCGCCTCGTTCGCATTCTTGAAAAAGGCTCGCCGGTCGAACTGGAAGTGGAGATCAAGGCGAAATTCTATGATCAGGATTTGATGGGCCACAACGTGATCGCCGAAATTCCGGGGACCGACCTCAAAGATGAGAT